>PLDY01000097.1 GCA_003136895.1 Candidatus Erabacter solicola
CTAGAAACGGCGGGGTCACTCCAACGGGCCCAAAAAACGCAAGAGAGTCCTGATTACGTAAACACTGTAGAGGACGCGCGCGCAGAGACTTGTGTACCCTACTGTGTACCCTATGGGCGTGATTTTCCGCGTTCGAGTCATGCGCTTCGAAGCAGCCATGATTGGGCCGAAAGTGAGAAAAAGGCCGATATATCAGCCTTTTTCTCGAAAATACATGGTGGGCACGATAGGTTTCGAACCTATGACCTCTACAGTGTCAATGTAGCGCTCTCCCCCTGAGCTACGCGCCCGCTACAGAAGAGGACTCCTCTGGTTCTCGCGCGGTTGCGGCTTCCCCCTTCCGAGGTGTCGTTTAGCCGTTGCCTACGGCGCTGCGATGGGCGCCCGCCCAGTCGTCGAGATTGTTGAGCATGACCGCGTTCGAGAACGTGCTGTCAGCGATCTTCAACTCGGCGCGGCGTGTCGCGGCCATTTCCTCGGGCATCTTACGATTTGTGATGTAGTCGTTCTGCGCTGCAATCGAATCGGCGTCGAGTTTGGTTGCGTGCTCGCGAACCCAGGTCTCGAACTGCTGGTAGTCGGGCTTTTCGGTCTCGACGTACTTCACGAGTTCGAGGACATCGACGCCGATGTTGCTGCACGTCGTCTCGTCGAAGCCGCCGGTGCCGTGACGGTAGCCTTCGGGCAAACGCCCGCAGGCATGCAACAGAATCTTGAGCCAAAGTCGCGGCAGATGCGCCACGCCGAGCGGGCCGGTCACACTCGAGCTGATGGTGGGATAGATGACGTCCATATCGTCTGCTTCGCACTGCGCCTGTGGCGCCCTCGCTATCAGCGTTTCGCGAGCGCCTCGGTGACCTGAGCCGCTGCAGCCGCGGCAGTTTGCGGCGGATCGATTTCGATGACGACCTGCTTGTAGGTCTCGTGCTGCAGCTCCAAGATCAGGCAATCTCGGCCGGCACCATAGTCGTAAAACACGATGCCGTGGTCGGGCGAGTAAAACGTGCCCGCAGCCTTGACGCCCGGTATGGACGCCCCAATCAATTTGAACGGAATGAACCACGGGATGGGTGGCGCGGGGCCGGAGGTGGCGCCCGTGATGTGCTCGAGCGGTATGTTCAGCGAGCCGTGTACGGCCATGACCACATCCCACGGACGTAACTCGAGACTAAGAATTCCACCCGTGATCGAGGCTGTTGCCATGCTTACTACTCCTGCGGTTGCGCCCGCTTCACATGCGGCGATCTTTGACGTACCGAAAGCCCTCGAGGATCATAAATCTTTCATATCGAGGGTGGTGTCGGCGTACCTCCAGGCCGTCGCGAACTGCTTGCGAACCTCGCCGGCCTGCTCCGAACGGTCTTCGCGCTGCAGCGTCTCGGCGAGGCCGAAGAGCGAGCGTGGGTTGAGCGGATTCTTCGCCAAGTCGGCGCGGAAGACGCGTTCGGCCTCGGAGAATTTGCCGGCGCGAAAATATGCGCCGCCGAGCGATTCCCGAATCGGGAAGAAATATTGGGGCGGCTCCCCGTAGCCCAGTTGGTCCTCAAGGGCAACGGATTTTTCCAGCGCCGCGATCTCGCCCGCGCGATCGCCCGTCGCGGCCGCCGCTTCGGCCCGGACGAGCGCTGCTGAAATCTTGGCGATGTCGCTCCCCATGATATCGAAAGTGTGCGCGTCGGCTTCGGCCTGCGCGAGTTTGCCGGCGTGTGCGGCCAGGAGAGCGCGGGCGATCGGTGAGTTGCCGGAACCGTTGGCGAGATCGGTCCAGCGCCGGAAGCGGATCGAGACGTAGCCTTCCATAACAAATGCGCTAGCGCCGCAACGCCGTGCGGATCGAAGGGCGTTGGCCGCTTCGCCCGACAGCATGTAGGCTTCGACGGCGAACTTGCAGTCGTGACCGGCGTAGCTCTCGTGGCCGGTCGCGTGATCGCCGGCAAGATACGCGTCGAACATATCGAGCGCCCGCGCGTTCGAGTTGCCCGCCGCATGATAGTCGCCGGTCTGCATGGTGATATGCGCCGACATGTGCGTCAGATGCTCGGCCGCGGGCTCGAGCCGGAGCGCGGCAAGCCGATTGGCGGCGTCGAGCGCGCGCTCCGGATGCGGCGACTCTTCCAATATATGAATGAGAAGATGGTTGGCCTGAATATGCTGCGGATTGCGGGCGAGAACGGCGTTCAAGCGCTCGACGATATCGAGCGTTCCGGCCTCGGGCTTCTCGCCGCTCCAGTAGCCCCACGGCCTGATATCCATTGCGGCCTCGGCCGCGATCGCTTGAACGTCGTCGTTCTCGGGGAACGCGGTCGCAACGAGGTTCATCTCAGTGCTGTATGCGCGCGCCGAACGCTCGGCGTCGCTCTTGCGTTCGAAGCCGTAGCGTTTGAACGCCGCTGCGATCAGCGCGCGTTCGGGCGGCGACGCGGTCTTCGTGAGCGCGAGCGCCGCATCGATGGCTTGACGGCCGTGGTGCTGTGCAGCCGGATCGAAGCCGGTGTTGATATTGACGCCCCAGGAAAGCGCGACTCCCCAATGCGCCATCGCCAGCGACGGATCGAGTGTCGTTGCGCGTTCGAAGCGCCGTCGAGCCTCTTCGGGATTGAACGCATACAGTAAGGTAAGTCCGTCGTCGAACGCGGCTTGTGCTTCGGGATTCGTCGTTGACACGCGAAAGTGTGCGAATGCGAACGGTGCGCTCGATTGCGGCGACGGCGTCTGCGCGCCGGCCGAGGTCAAGCCGAAGAGGAACAGGACGGCTGCGAGCAAACCACGCACGCTGCGCGTTACGCGGATGGACAGGGCGGGCCCTACGGGCTATACTCCATGTTCGTCCGGATGGCGCGGCTTGGGCGCGTAGCTCAGTGGGAGAGCATCCGCTTCACACGCGGGGGGTCGTTGGTTCAATCCCAACCGTGCCCANNAGCTCAGTTGGTTAGAGCGCCGCCCTGTCACGGCGGAGGTCGAGGGTTCGAGCCCCTTCAACGTCGCCAGTTCGCGATGCGCCGGATCCCCTGGGTCCGGCGCATCGCATTTGGAGCATTCCAGCATGGATCTCATCGACGCGCTGCGCTCGCGGCGCAGCATCAAGCAACTCGAAGGCGACGTCAGCGATGCCGACCTGCGCGAGTTGATCGAGCTCGCCACCTGGGCCCCCAATCATCGCATGACTGAGCCCTGGCGCTTCACGATTCTGCGCGGCGCGGCGCGCGATCGGTTCGGCGCGCTCGGCGCCGAGATCTTGGGGCGCGACTCAAACCTCACCGGCGAGGCGCGCGAAATCGCTTTGCGTCGCGAGGCGGGAAAGGCATTGCGCGCGCCGGTCATCGTTGCGGTCAGCACGCGAACCGATGCCGATCCGGTCATCGCCGAGGAAGACTTTGCCGCGACGGCCGCAGCCGTCCAGAACATGTTGTTGGCCGCGCCGGCGCGCGGCTACGGCGCGATGTGGCGCACCGGGGACCTCGCGCACCGTTCTGAAACGAAGGCCTTTTTGGGGCTCGACCCGAGCGACCGCATCGTCGCCTTCGTCTACGTGGGGAAGCCGGTGGACTCGGCTCCGGCGCCCCGCCCACGCGAGGTCGAGGGCGTCATTCGCCGGCTGGATTGAGCCGGTGTGAGCGCTCTCTCACGAAGTTCTCAGGTTGACCTCAGCACTTTTGCGGTAGAGTTGTCTACGATGAGATCATTGACAGTGCGCCTGCCCATTTTTTCACTTGTTCTGAGTCTCGCGCTCTCCGCGTGCGGCGGCGGCGGCTCGAATGCCGGCAGCTCGACGTTCATCCCGCCGGCCGGAACAGGGCCTCTGCTGTACGTCACGGACAGCGGCAACGCGATATTCGAGTACCCGCAGAGCGGTAACGGCAACATTTCGCCGATCGCATCCATTTTTGGTCCGAATACGCAGTTGACGAGCGCGGGCGCGATCGCACGAGATTCGACGGGGCGCATCTTCGTCGCCAATCAAAATGAGAACAACATCCTTGCCTTTGCTTCAAATATTACGGGCAATGCGTCACCGATTCTGAACATCTCCGGCGCTAACACGCAGCTATCTCTCCCGACCGGGCTCGTGTTCGATGCGACCAATCGATTGATCGTCAGCAACGCGGGCAGCAACGCGGTTACGATTTTCTCGGCCGGTGCGACCGGCAACGTCGCGCCGATGGTGACGATTTCGGGCGCCAACACGCTCTTGAACTCGCCGGTTGGCGTCGGCCTCGATACCGGCGGGAATATCTATGTTTCGAACTTCTCCGGGAACAGCGTGACGGTCTTCGCTTCCGGCGCTACCGGCAACGTGGCGCCGATTCGCACGATTGTTGGCGCGGGCACCGGCCTGAACTCTCCGACATCGGCCTTTGTGGACAGCACCGGAAAACTCTTCGTCGCAAATTCCGGCGGGAATAGCTTGACGGTGTACGCCGCGGGAGCGACCGGGAACGCCACGCCGATTCAGACGATCAGCGGCGTCGTCACGAACCTAACGGTTCCCGAAAGTGCGGTCACGGACTCGAGCGGAAAGATCTACACGGCGAATTTCAACTCGCCCGGGCAACCCGGCTTCATCGCAATATTTCCCGCTGGAACCACGGGGAACGTCGTTCCCGTGCAACTCATCTTCGGCACGAACACGGGTCTCTTCGGCACGGTCGGCATCTCGCTGTAAAAAGGACGGCCACGGCGCCGTCCGAAGATCAGCGCGTGCTGATACCTGCTCTTCCCCCACAACCCGTCCCGGTCTATTCCGGCTTTGACTACGTCACCGTCGACGCACAGCGCCGGCGCGTGTACGCCGCGCATAGCGGATCGCAACGGCTCTTGATCGTCGATGCCGACAGTGGCAAGGTGCTCGGGCAAGTTCGCGTCGGAGCCGTACACGGCGTTGCGGTCGATCCCGCAACCGGCCACGTTTTCACCGGCAGTGGCGATAACGTGATCAGCGAAGTCGATCCCATCGCCTTGAAAGTGGTTAACCACGTCGAGGTAGGCGGCTCGGTTGACGCCATCGCGTACGACCCGTTCAATGGACGCATCTACGCCGATGAGGATGACGGCACCCGAGTATTCGTCATCGACGCCAAGACGTTTACGTTGCTGAAGACGATCGTGATCCCGGGCCACAAGCCGGAGTATCTCGCGATCAACCCCGCGACGCACGAAGTGTATCAGAATATCGATTCGGAGTCGGAGGTCGCCGTAATCGATCCAGCCACGATGGCGGTGAGCCGAACCATTGCGACGCCCGAGATCAAGCACAATCATCCATTGCAATATGACGCGCAGTACAACCAGATTGTCGTCGGCGGCGGTGGGGTGATGAGCGCCTATGCGCCGGGCGGAACCAAGCTCGGCGAGCTAGCGGTGGGCCGCTTCGATCAGTGCGATCTCGACCCGACGCAACACGTCCTGGCCTGCGCGGGAGACGGCGGCATAACGCGTTTCCAACTGCACCGCGGCGGTGCGCCCACCCTACTCGATAAGATTGCAGTGGATCCGGGCGTGCACACGGTCGCCATCGATTCGAGCACGCACGAGGTCTTTGCAGTCTGGGGCGACCGCGACGGAAAAGGCGACTTCGTCCAAAAGTTTGTTCCGTCTCCGTAACGTGTCACTCCCGCGGACTGAAAGGCGATAGCGAATGGCCGTCACCGGAATTGCGTTTATCATGTATCCCGTAACGGATGTGCCGCGCGCCGTCGCTTTCTACAGCGATGTGCTTGGGCTGAAGAAGGCCGGGCTCGACTTAGAGTATTGGGTCGAGTTCGAGGTTGCGGGCAGCGCGTTCGGGATCGGAAACTTCGAGCAAGTCGGCAAGCCCGGTACGGCGCAGTCGCTCTCACTGGAAGTCGACGACATGACTGCCTTCCGCAAGATGTTGGCGGATCGCGACGTGGAATCGATCGAGCCCTTTGAAACGCCGGTGTGCTGGATTTCCTCCCTGCGCGATCCCGACGGCAACACCGTCTACCTGCATTCTGCAAAGCCGCACTGAGCGGCGCCAGCCCGTCTGGAGGTAGGCATGCGCAGCCGTTGAATCTGCGGGGCTGACCTTGCGGACGATTCGGCGAATGGACTCGTCCCGCAACCCTAGTCAGCCGTGCCGAGATAGCTCAGTTGGTAGAGCACAGGTCTGAAAAACCTGGTGTCGCGAGTTCGATTCTCGCTCTCGGCATTTTTGTTTTTCGCCCGTCCCATATGGGTTTGGGCGATTTTTGTGGGGTAGCCGGCGGCCCCCATTTTAGGGCTTGCATCCCTACTTGCATCCCTAATTTCGACTGCATCCTCAACGGCGACGCCAGATAGCCGACCAGCCGCTCCTCGAATCGGCGCGCTGGGCGGTCGTCATTTTGTCTCAGCGCATGGGCGTAGCAATCGAGCGTCGTGCTTATCTTCGAATGGCCGAGTCGTCGCGAGACCTCGGCGATGTTCTCGCCGGCGTTGAGCAGCATCGTGGCGCAGGTATGCCTCAAGACGTGGAACGTGAAGCCGTCGAAGGAAAGGCCGGATTCTTGCGCTGCCTTCGCGAGGAGCGGCTGCCACTCTCGCCGCGTGAAGTTCTGCCGCCGGATGAACCCGCCGGCGCGATCACCGAAGACGAGGCCGGTCCGTTTATCCGGATCGGCACCCAGCGCCATCAGAGCTTTGATGGTTGGCCGGCTGACGATGATTGAGCGCGAGACTTTCGTCTTGGTCGTGCCTTCAGTCAGCCTTCCGTTGTCGTCCCTGACGCTCCGCCGTACCTCGATTTTGCCGCGGGCAAGGTCGACATCTTCCCACTTGAGCGCGAACAGTTCGCCCTGACGCATTCCGCTATCGAGTGCGAGAAGATATAGGGTCTCGAATCGGTCGCCGGCAATCGCCCGGAGGAGCGCCGCCTCATGGGCCGGCTCGAACGATCGTCTCGCTGGGGCGTTGTACACCGGCTTCGCCTTCTTTGGCAGATCGCACGCGTTTCGAAGAAGCCGGCGAAGACGGCGCGCGTCTTCAAAAGCACTGTGCAGCATCGTGTGCACTTTACGTAAGGTCGACGCCGATTCGCCGTTTCGTTCGAGACTGGCGTAAAGGCTCAGTACCTTCATCTCGCCGTCGTCGTCGAGCCGATAGAGGCGTAGTCCGGTGAATTCCGGGTTGAGCCGCTCAAGCTTGTGTAGGAGCGATCGGTAACGCGCGATCGTCGACGAGGCGATCTTCGCGGCGCCGAGCCAGGCTTTGAGGTAGCCACCGATTGTTTCCTTGTCGCGCGAGACCCGGGCTGTACCCTGGAAGCCAATGGCCAGGCGCCGGAGTTTGGCCTCAGCCTCGGCACGCGTTGGAGCTTGCACTTGCGGCCTATACCGGACGCCGTTCTTGACGACGCTCAAACGGCCGAAATAGCATTTCCGCGCCTTGTCGTATCGAATGGTTCCAGCGCCGCGCCTCGTCCGTGACATCGTCAATCGGCCTTCGGCAAGGCCGAGATAGAATCCGCGGCGGTTTTCATTGCGGAACATTATGCCGGAACGGAATTGCCAAAATGTTGCCGCGCGACAAGTTCTGTGGTTGACTTTAGAATCAACTCGCGCTAGACTAGTGCGGTGCCACGAAAACGGACGATTGCCGAGCTCTATGTCCACGATGGCGAAAAGCGAAACTTTGAGTGGTACTGGGATCCCGATAATGAGATGCGCGGCCTGGATGCCTTCGAAAAGCTGTCCATCCACGATCAGGATGATTTCGCATCACGATTGGAAATGTGGGGCGATCTTCCGCACGGCGTGTTGCCGAGCAAGACGCAAGTTAATGTCGAGAATAGCAGCCCGCTTGTTCTTGCCATTAAAACCGGCAAGTATCGATTCCCGACATTCCACGCAGATCGAACAAATACGTGGATTATCACGGGACCATACACGAAGCAGAGTCAAAAACGAGACAAGCGCGGCGACGTTGCAATTGCACGCACCATTAGGGAACGAGCAGATTATGATCAAAGAACGAAAGAAAAGCGCTATTATCAGCGAGACCGCAAAAAGGGCGCATAAACGTGAGGCTTCTACGCTCGTTGAACGCATGCGAAAGGACCCCGTGCGCTCGGCGCGGCTCGACGCAAGGACGGCCACGTTTAAACTTGAGGACCAGATCAGTCGCGCGATGGAAAGTGAAGGCGTTTCTGCCACACAACTCGCCGCGAGGATCAAAGCCGGTAAGGCCACCATCTCACGAGACCTTCGCGGTGGGTTGACGCGCGCGAATTACCAGCGCATCGTTAGCATGGCGACCGCTTTGAATCACGATGTTGTAACCCTCGTATTGCCACGCTCTCCAAAGCAGCGGAAAAAAACACTTGATGAAGCTTTCTCCGCGCTGGTAAAATAGGCGGCAATCACGGGCTGACGAGAAGCGTAGGGCGAATAACAGCAGAGCTCGACCCCTCCCAAGCGGAGGACACTGCGCTCGCCGAGATCGCGAAAGGCATGTTTTCCGAATTCCGCACCTTGGTACGTTTGTGTGATCTGAGCGTAGCTGCCGCCGCGCCTGTACTGTTCCCACCAAACGACACGTCCGGGCTTGTTCCGCTCTACGAGCGGGGAGCCGGCCTGCGGTGCGGCGGCCTTCGCCCACCGCATCCTCGGCCGGCTTGTAAGATTAGCGGTGGCCCGTCAGGGCTTCCCAATCGTCAACTTGACGGAGTCCAAATTGCCCTATGATGACGCAACCAGCGGGCGGCTTAGGCTTTTGTTCGCGACAGGAACCTTGCTACTACAATGAAAAAAAAGAACGGATGCGACATCGCGGAGTGGTAGCTTGCATCGGAGCCGTAGCGATCGCGTGTTTAACAGCGCAGAGTCCGGCGCCCTCACCTTCGGTCGGTGCCCTCTCCGAATCCGGGACGCAAAGTGGAATGGCACTGCTGCGTTTTGCGGGGCAATCGGCTCACAGCGTCTGGCTGGATGCCGACTACGGAACTTCCGACAAAGAAGTTGTCCTCCATAAGCGGTTGGGCCCGAGACAGCGCCCAATAATCTTGCCGAAGGGGCCTTTCGTTTCAGGTGAGATAGCCATTCTTAGCCTCGGCAAGATCTATGCAATTTATACGCTCGCTGCTCCAATCGTCAGGGATCATTCGTTTGTGGATCGCGAGGAAAGGCTCATGTTGACCTGTGAGGCGATTCATCTCGAGCAGTTTCCGCAAGGGGCAGACCCTCCATCGGTGGGCTGGCGTCTTCGCTAACGTCCTCAGCTGCAAGCAATTGCATCGCTTTCGCTAGCTCCGTTACCAACGAGAAGCAATTGATTGCAGACCTGATAGACGTCTGGGACGTCGAGACCTTTGGCGAAGACCTGATCGCTCAGTTGCGGGCCAATGCGGGACTAGTGCGTGACTATACGGCGAGCGAACGAGCTATGTCCCTCGAACGCTACTCGTCTAGGCGCGGAGGAACGTATCGGGGCAATCCTCATACGGAAGATTATCTCCGTTTCTTGGAGAGTCTCGGCCAGCGTATGAAACACCGTGCAATCCGCGCCTGGCACTACACACGACTGACCGACTCTGAAGTTGACGCGCTACGGAGGGCTGGCGTACACCTTTCGAACTTGGAAACGATGCGCCAAAGGCTCGATGCGCAAGTAGCCACTGGGCAAATCTCAGTCGAAATCGCAAACGCGCTTTTTGAGAAAACCCCGTTACGTGAGTCCCAACAGGTCAAGTCACGATCGAACCGTTTCTGGATGACGTCCCATCCGTTGACGGTCGAGGACCATGACGTAGCCTTGCTACTAAAACATTGGGGCGGAGAAGTCGTGTATTTCTGGCTCGAAGAGGCCAAGCATCTGCAACAGGTCGTCAGTGGCATCGGAAGGGC
>PLDY01000128.1 GCA_003136895.1 Candidatus Erabacter solicola
AACGTATGTTCGATGTCAAGGTCAACGTCGTTGGGCTTGCTCGATCGTCTCGCGGAGCCGGTCCGTGGCCAGCGCGAGCGTGTCGGAACTCGCGCTCGCGTAGGGGCCGATCGCGGCGAAGATCGGGCGCGACGTGCCGCGGATACCGTGCTTTTCGAATTCGTCGGCGATTTCGAAGATGCGTCCGATGAAGTCACGACCGTAGACGGTATATTCGTCTTCGGTCAACTGGCGGTCGCCTTGCAACGCCATGCCGCGAAGGAACGCCAAAAGATCGACGTGCAACTTGGTCGCACGCTCGATCAGTTCCCGGAGTTCTGAATCTATTTTGGCGACGGGCTCGCGGCCCCCGGAGGTTTGGGAAGTAACGCCAGCTCGGCCAGCGTTGAGTCGCGGATTTGCATCGCGCTTTCGCGGTAGTTCGAGAAGTCGGTCGTGGCCGAATGACTCGAACTCGAACCGACATTGACGTTGTTGGAGCGCAGCACATTATCCGGCGACGTACGCCAATCGATCGTGTCCTTCACGAGCGATAGCGCGTTTTGAAGATCGTCGCGCGAAGTATTGAAGTTTTGCAGCAAGCGCTCGATCTTGCCCATGACGTAATAGAATTGGGCCTGACGGATCTGCGCGTAATGCATGCCCTCGACGCCCAAACCGACCTGCAGCGACGCCTCGGCACCGCCCATCGTTCCGCCTTGGGTCAATTTTTCGCCGGCGCAGGTTTTGTACGCCGCGACGACCTTGTTCAGCGTCGCGAGAATGTCGTCGACCGGCGTGTCGGATTTGGCCGACTGCGTATTGTAATCGCGAACGAGCTGAGTCGCATTCGGACAGATCCGGTCGGAGAAGCCGTTGTCGGCCGCGCACGCCATCCCCGGGACGACGACGAAGGCGGCTAGGCCGAGAGCGAAGGCTAGAAGACGTTTCACGGTTCACCTATCGAAACGAGTTGCGAGCGAAGAGGACTTTTCCAGCCCTGTGCCCCCGGTTTTCCTGCCGGAACAGGCGGCGCCTGGGCCATTGCCGTCTCCCGGAGGAGAACGCAGGCCCCGTGCGCGAGGGTATGAGGATGCGCTATCGCAACGTGGGACGCTGGGGCGTCAAGGTTTCCTCGGTCGGCCTGGGCTCGTGGCTAACCTATGGCGGCAGCGTCGAGGAGGCCACGGCGCGCGCGTGTATGGAACGCGCGTACGAGCTGGGCGTGACGTTCTTCGATACGGCCAACGTCTACGCGCGTGGCCGCGCCGAAGAAGTGGTGGGGCGAACCATCGCCGGCTGGCGGCGCGATTCGATCGTGCTCGCGACCAAGGTCTACTTTCAGATGGACGAAGGGCCGAACGACCGCGGCCTCTCGCGCAAACACATCTTCGAGCAGTGTCACCTTTCGCTCAAACGCTTGAATGTCGACTACGTCGATCTCTATCAGTGTCACCGCTACGATAAGAACGCGCCGCTCGAAGAGACCGCGTCGGCGATGAACGATCTCGTGCGGCAAGGCAAGGTTCTGTACTGGGGCGTCTCGGAGTGGAACGCCGATCAGATCGCGTCGGCCGTGATGCTCTGCCGCGCGCGCGGTTGGGCCGAACCGGTCAGCAATCAGCCGCAATATAGCGCGCTCTGGCGCCGCATTGAAGAGCGCGTCTTGCCGACGTGCGCCGAATACGGTTTGGGTAGCGTCGTCTGGTCGCCGCTGGCGCAAGGCATTCTGACCGGAAAGTACGGCGAGGCGGCGAAGCCGCCGGCGGGCACGCGCGCCGCCGGTAAATCGGCCGACATGATGGAGGACTATTTCACGCAGCCCGTGCTCGATGCGGTGCAGTCCTTGAAACCGCTCGCGAAGGAAGCGAACGCAACGCTCGGCCAGCTCGCGCTGGCCTGGTGCTTGCGCCGCCCGGAGATTTCGAGCGTGATCGCCGGCGCGACCAAACCCGAACACGTCGACGACAATGTGGCCGCCGCCGATCTCGACGTCGATCCCGCGATCTTTGCGCGCATGGATGCGATCCTCGTTCCGGTCGCGCCCACTGCACCTGCTTAGACGGTAACGGTTGCGGGAACGGTCTCCATCGTGGCCACGTGCGTCATCGTCACTTCTATTCCGCCGGTCCAGCTTGCGACGAGGTTGTAGATCAGCGCCGAAATGATGCCGCCGATGAATCCGAGGACGCCGTAGAGAATCGGTACTATGAGCAAGCCCACCACGCCACCGAACATGCCCGCTGCGGGAAAATTCGAGTGGTTCGCGCCAACGGCCGCCATGAGGGCTAAGAACGGCATCATGAGCAGCGCTATGAGAAGGCCCATGAGCGCGTACATCACGCCGCTAACGACGCCGAGTTGAACCGGGTTTATGCTCCGGAAACGTGTAACCACAGATCTCTCCTCTCTTCGTTTGAGACGTGGGTCGTTCAGCGTATCGAGCGCGAGGACCCTTAGCGCCGCGGCGAATCCGATGGTCCGCCGCCCATTGCGATCGCGGCCCACAGGCCGCTGCCGAGCAAGTTTTGTCCGCCGTCCGCGACGAGCACGGTGCCGGTGACGTACGACGCGAGCGGAGAAGCCAGAAAGACCGCGACCGCTCCGATATCGTCGACGGTTCCCAAGCGGCGCAAGGGAACGGCTGCGGCAAGTTTCGCTTTCGCGCCCTCGGCGGGCGCGAGCCGTCGCATTCCTTCGGTATCGTCGATCGGTCCGGGCGCGATGCTGTTGGCGCGAATTCCGTATTTGCCCCAATCGACGGCGAGGTCTTTCATTAGCATATCGACGCCGGCTTTGGCCGCGCCGACGTGCGCTTGATAGGGATATGCTTGGAAGGCTTGGCCGGCCGAGATGAAGATGATCGAGCCGCGCGTCTCGTTCAGTTGCGGGAATGCGGCGCGCGCGGCGTGGAACGAACCAAGCAGATCGATCTCGACGACCGCTTTGAAGCCGTTGGGCGTGATCGCCTCGGCGGTCGCCGGAAAGTTTCCGGCCGCACCGCAGACCAGCACGTGGATCGGTCCGAGTGTGGCCTTCGCGCGTTGCATGACGCCTTCGAGTGCGGCATAATCGCGCACGTCCGCCGCCTCCGCGAAGACGCTCGCGCCGAGTGCGCGCAACTCGGCGGCGGCGCCGTCCAGGCGTTCCTGCGTGCGACCGCAGATGGCGAGCGAAGCGCCGACCGCGGCGAAGTTCTTGGCGATGCCGAGATTGATGCCGCTGCCGCCGCCGGTCACGAAGACGGTCTTGCCGCGCAAGAGATCCTTCGGGAAAACGTCGTTGATCGTCACGCCGGATGCTTGCGTGCCGCCCGAGATGCGACCTCTCGCCGGCGTCAGTCGTATGCGCCGCGCGCGTACCAGTGCCCGAGTTCGCTGACGATACGCCACAGCGTGCCGTCGTCGAGCAACACGTCGTAGGTATCGCACGCGTACGGCGTGCCCCACCACAGTTCGTCGACGCGCCAAGGCCCGGCGATGTCGAGCACCGCGCGGCCTGCGACGCGCGCCGGACGGCCGCCTTCGAGATGCACCGCGATCTCGCGCGGCGCCAAGACGCGATAGGCGAGCGTTCCCGTTTCGGACGGCGCGCGCGGCGCCTCCGCAACGCGTCCCCGGCGCGCGAGTGAATCCGCGGTGAACGGTTCGTACGAAAAGCGCGTCTCATAACGATTCCCGTCGATGATGCGGGCGCGTAAGGCCGAACGCGGCCCGAGTGCGGCCTCGATTCGCGCGAGCGCGATGCCGACGGCTTCGGGATCCGGATCGTTACCGGCGAAGAGCGAAAGCTCTGCTCCGCCTTCTTCTAATCGTTCGGCGCCGAGCCGCAGACCGTCGACCGGCGAGCGTAGCACGACTCCTTCGAGCCGCGCGCGCAGCAGATCGAACATCGTCGCGATTTGCGCGGTGGGCTGTGTGAGCGGCGTCGGCAATTCGAGCCGCTCGCCGTCCTCGCATTCGAGCGTCAACCGCAAGAAACCACAGCGCTTGCCGGCATACGCGACGTCGTCGGCGACTCGCGCGACGAGTGAGCGCAGCGCGAACAGCAACTGATCCTCGCGTTCGGCGTTGCCTTCACCGTAAAGCGAACGGCCGATGCGCAGTTCGCGCGCGCGCGGAACGAGCGGCTCCCGATCGATGCCGCCGGACAAGGCGTGCCAGCGCGCGGCTTCGCTGCCGAAGCGCCGCACGAACGGGCCGTGCGGAAGCGCCGCCAACTCGCCGAGCGTGCGAACGCCGAAGAGGCGCAGCCGTTCGACGATCTCATTCGGAAGGTCGAGCGCATATACGGGAAGCGGAGCGACGAAGGCGCGCTCTTGCCCGGCGCGTACGATCGTGCCGTCGGCGACGCGTGCCGCGCTGCGCGCGACGAACTTGTTCGGCGCCAGCGCCAATTGAAACGGAAGCGCCGGGAGATCGCCAGCCAGTGCTTCGCGAACGTTTGCCAGCCAGCGCCGCGGCGTTCCCTCGATGCCGCGCATCTCGAGAAAGGCGATTCCACGAGCCGAATCTTCCACCAGCGGCGAGGCGGCGTCGAGCGCCTCGAGCGTCGCTGCCCAAACGTCGCAACCGCGCGTGAGATCGTCGATGACGATCTCCGCTTCACGCACGCACGCACCGGCTTGCACGAGCGTCATCCCCGCGCGGGCGCCGAGTTCGAAAGCTTTCGCGTCGACATCGAGTGCGCGTCCGCGTTCGAGCCGATCGACGACGATCAGCGGACGCTCGCGCAGCTCGGGCCGAAGCAGCCGCGCTATCTCAACTTTAAATGATGGAACGAGCGCGCAGACGACGGGCATCGCGCGCCGCGGCTATGAGTGGTGCGCGGCGAAGAATTCCCAGAGCACCGCGGTCGCATCGAGCGCGTGCGACGGCTGTTGGAGGCCCAAGAGCGCGACCGCCGCCGGCGACGGCGGTTCGGCACCCGGCCATTGATGGCCGGCTCCCGCGACCGTGATCAATTCGACCGTGCGCTCCTCGGCGCAGGCCGAGCTTTCGTCGTGCACCGTTCCCGCGTCGTGCAGTTGAGCCGGACCGCACCGGTCGACCGCGCGCCACTGCGCGATCACATCGGGAACCGGCGGTCGCGGCGATCTGTCGACGCCGCTGCCGATGCCGCCGTTGAACGGAACGTTGCGATCGGAGAGACCGTGGATCGCAAGCACCGAGGTTGGTTTGGGATGCTCGCACGTTTTGGAGAACGTCCCCGCGACCGGTCCGATCGCTGCGAATGCGAGCGTCGATTCACAGGCGAGCCGGTACGCCATCATCGCGCCGTTGGAGATGCCGGTGGCATAGATGCGATGCGGGTCGACGTTTTCAGCGTGGATCGTCTGCTCGACCAAAGCCGTCAGAAAACCGGTGTCGTCGATCCGGCGTTGCACCGGCTGACCGCAGCACGCTCCCGCATTCCAGGCACGGCCCACGCCGTCGGGATAGAGCACGACGAAACCGTGCGCTTCGGCGCTTTGATCCCAATGCAAACCCCGTTCGGCGTTAGCGCCGTTTCCGAATCCGCCGTGCAAGACGAGAACGAGCGGAACCGGCGCATCGTGTTTCAATGCGGCGGGACGGTAGAGCCGATAGGTACGTTCGATTCCACCGAAGGTCAGCGTCGCGGCGCGCGCGTTTTCGGCGGCATTGAGCCGGATCGGCGCGAGCACACCGCTTGCGACCGCGAGCAGCATCCAGAGCAGCACGACCCAGAGCGTGCGAACGACTGAGGTGCGAGTCATACGGCGAGTATCCGTTCTGCAGCGACGCGTTGCAAGGAAGATTCGGTGAAAAGCTCGCGTTCGCGCAGGTCTCTGAACGGCGGCCCGCCGCGCTCGAACGCGATGCGAACGACGTGCGCGCGCCGTCCGGGTGCGGCCCGTTTGTGTTTGAGGACCGTCGCCTCCGCGTCGGCTCCGGCCAGTTCGCAGAAGAGTCCCGAGGCGCCGCTCCAGCGGACGCGTTTGTTTCGCAAGCGCACGCGCAGCGACGCGAAGTACCGCAACTCGTCGGAAGCTTCTCCGCCGAGCGCGATCAGCAGCGCGTTGGTTCGATGCGTCAAGCTCGCCAAGCGCGTCCAGACGGTCGCGGCGAGCGTCACCATCGGGACGACGATGACGCCGAAGGCCGCCGAGCGCAACAGGATGTC
>PLDY01000027.1 GCA_003136895.1 Candidatus Erabacter solicola
GCGTCGGCCATGCCGTGGATCAGGCGTTTATCGGCAGGCGCGATCGTGGCCAGGATTCCGCCGAGATTCACGCCCTCGCCGGCGACGAAATAGTACGGACAGAGGCGCACGCGGCCGTCCAGGATCGCGATGTCGTCGGCTTTGACGTCGTAGTAAGGAATGCGCACGCGCTTGCCTTTATGGAAGCGCTGCAGAATGTACGGCGTCGTATCGAAGGCGTGTAAGCCGGTCTCGAGCGCGGCTTGCCAATCCTCTTTCGAGAGATCGTTTGCGACTTTGACGCCGCGCGAGCCCCAGGCGAGGTCTGAGAACCCGGAAGGCTTCACAACGAAATCGCGCTCGCTCTTGCCAAGCGGCACGAGTTGCATCCAATCGTAGACGGGGTCGCCGGCGGCAGTCAGTCCTGTAATCGCGGCCTGCGGCGGGACCGGGCGCGGATCGAGCACCCACGTCTGCGGAAAAATCTTCACGAGGCGGGCGTACGCTTCGCCCAGTTCGCTTTTCCAATACTTGGCCAGTTGCGGATGCTGGAAGAGCGCGAACATCAGCTTCTCTTCGAGATGTGCTTTCGGCGGCGGCGTCATACGCACGCGGTTGTGGCGCGCGGCATACAGCATCAAATCTTGCTTCGGAACGTTCAGCAAGTCGAACATCTCGAAGTTGCGATAGAGTACGTCGAGCTTGCGTTCTTCGCCACCCGGCAGGCGCACGAAAAGCGCCTCCTCGGTGAAGACGATATCCTCGGGTTTGCAGACGTGTGTGTCACCGAAGCCGCGCGTGACGAGCGCCGCCGAGAGCCAGGTCAGCTCCGGGCGGTACGCCTTCGACTCTTCCGAAACCACGATCGCGGTAGTCGGCTTGTCTTTGCCGGCGAGCGCGGCGAGCATCGCGCCGAGTCCTTTCGGCATACCGTCGACGTCGCCGATCGTATCGTGACCGAGGGCGCAGTATGCGTCGGCCATCGCGCCGACGAAACCCATGCCGCCGGGGACACTATCCAGCTCCGCGGCGATGAAGCCGCCCTCGGTCAAGATCAGGTCGGGCCGAATGACGCCGGGGATCTCAGCCTTGAAGCGGTTCTGGCGGCCAAGTTTGACGATCGATTCGGGCTTGCCGCGGTCGAGATACTCCGCAACGAAGGCCGGCGCGGTGCCGCGGGCGCTGCGCTGATAGAGGCCGGCCAGCGCGCGATAGAACGCGAGCAGGTCGAGGCCGAGAAGTTCGATCGCCGCGAAGGTCGCGGGCGAGAGCCTGAAAGGCTCGGGGGAGAGGCGCCAGGCGACTCGGCTCTCATCGACGCCGACGCCTCCGAAAAGTCCGGCGGGCATACGGTCGTTGAGGAAGCGCGCCTGGTCGCGCGCGGTCATATTGGGGTCGACGGCGGTACAGCCCATCAGCCTCGACAACAGTCCGGAATTTTCGCGCTCGAGAACGCGATGTAGAGACGCCTCATCGACACTCGAAAAACGTCGACGCGCGCCTGGGTTGCAGGCTCGCGGGGGCTACTTCAGGGCGATGGCGCCGGGGATCAGGAGGGCGTGCTCCAGTTGGACCGACCCGGGGCGGTACCCGATGGTCAGGTGGAGCTGCTTCGGGATGCCGACTTTGTCGAGCGGAACGTCGTCGATCGTACGCGAGAGTTCGGCCCCGGTCAGGAAATCGAGCACGACGTCGCGACTGAACGCCTGTCCGTTCGCGCCGAGCCGCTCGCTGATCGTGACGAGCGTGCGTTTGCCGTCGGGCGAGCGCTTCGGCACGGCGTTAGCGGCGACGCACAGGGCGACGCTCAGCGGCTTGCCGTCGATGCTGAACGCGTCGTTCGAGCAGACGTAGTTTGGCGCCGGCACGACGGCTGGGGCGGCGGTGGCGGCGAGCAGCGCGAAGGCGGCGCCGGCGAGCTGAAAGGTCATGTCATCCTCTATAACGCGTCGCGTGGCCCGCTTCGTTTCGCACAGGAGCGGCACCCCGCAAACGATAACGTGGCAAGCCGCCTATGCGCATCGAACTGATCGCCCTGGATCTCGACGGCACGTTGCTTGGCCCGGACGAGCAGATCTCACCCCGCAACCGTGCCGCGATCCGACGGAGCCTGGATGCGGGCGTTCGCGTCGTGCTCGTCACCGGCCGCGGCGTCGATCTGCCGATCAAAATCTCTAAAGAACTCAACCTCAACTTACCGGTGATCTGCTGCCATGGCGCGCTGACCAAAGACTTCGGCGCCAGCCGGACGCTCACGCATCTGCCGCTGCCGTTGCAGTATGCGAAGCCGATGGTCGAATTTGCCGAGCACAACGGCCTTTCACTCGCAATCTACGTCGAAGAACTCTTTTGGCGGCTCGAGGGTTCGCGCGTCTACATGGACGATATGACCGGGCCCGGATGGAAGGAAGCCAAGTCGTTCGGTGACGTGCTGCACACCGCGCCGACCTTCATTCGATTCCTCGGTCACGAATCGGTCGAAGCGATGCGGCGCGAGTTCGGCGACTGGCCGCTCAACCTGCACTACGAAACCTGGGGCGAATTCGTCGAGTGTGCGGTGCTCAATCGCGACGCTAACAAGAAGCACGCGCTCTCGAGACTCTGTGCCGATTTCCAGATCCTACCGGAGCACGTCCTCGCGGTCGGCGATTCGCGCAACGATGTGCCGATGTTGCGCTGGGCCGGCACCGGTGTCGCCATGGGCAATTCGCTTCCCGAAGTGAAGGAGAGCGTCCGCTACGTCACCGCCTCGAACGTCGATGACGGCGTCGCCCTCGCGATCGACCGTTTCGTCTTCGGGGGAACTTCAGCGAAGCGTCCGGCATGATCGATCAGCCTGCGGATTACGACGCGCAGCTCTATTCGATCTTAGAGGCGCGCGATTGGGAGCGGCTGCGCGAGTTCTCGCGCGAGCACAACGCGATTCCCGACGACGTCTACGAACAGCCGCAGCACTTCTGGGAAGTGATGATGCACAAGCTGATCTGCAATCGCTTCGATCTATTGGGCCTGCACCCCGAATCCCGCGCCTGGCTCTCCGAACGCGGCTACTCGACCGATCTGGGCGATTACTGATGCGCGTGCGCGTGCTGACCTTTGCCGGCATCCGTGAGATCGTCGGTGAGCCGAGCCGCACCCTCGCATTACCCGAAGGTGCGACGGCCGCCGATGCATGGAACGCGCTGGCGGGCGAGTTTCCCGCCCTGGCGGCGATCGCAGGTTCGACTCGCTTGGCGCGCAACGGCGCCTTCATCGACGGGAGTGCCGCGTTGCGCGAGGGCGACGAACTGGCCGTGCTGCCGCCGTTCGGCGGAGGCTGAGCGCCCGGCCCGGAACTAGGCAGCGTGAAGTACGAGATTACGCGCGAGCCGCTCGATCCGCAGAGCTTGCTCGATGCCGTGCGCAGCGACGAATGCGGCGCGATCGTCACCTTTCTCGGGGTCGTGCGCGTGATGGGTGACGGCGACCGTCCGGTCGATGGGCTCGCCTACGAGGCCTATCCCGAGATGGCGCTGCCCGAGATGCGTGCGATCGGAGCCGAGGCCTCGAGCCGGTTCGGCGAGGCGCGCGTTGCGATCGCCCATCGTATCGGAGATTTGGCGCTCGGTGAGGTCAGTGTCGCGATCGCGGTCGCATCGAAACATCGCGCGGTCGCGTTCGATGCCTGCGAATACGTGATCGATGAATTGAAGCAGCGCGTCCCGATCTGGAAGCGCGAGAACTATCGCGACGGCGAGACGCGTTGGCGCCCGAATGCGTCGCCGCACGCGTGAACCTCGCTCTGATCCGCCTGCGGACCGTGCGCGATGCGGAGATCGCCGTCCTCGATTACGAGCCGCGCCGCCCGCGCAACGTCGCCCTGATCGTCGGCCACGGCTATTCGAGTTCGAAACACAACCTCGATTTTCTCTGCAGCTTCTTGGCCAGCAGCGGTTTCCACGTGTTGAGTTTAGACTTTCCGGGACACAAACTGGGTGCGAGCGGCGGTCGGCTGGACTCACCCGAAGATCTCACCGATGCGATGGCCGTTGCGGTGCGCTTTGCGCGCGAACGCTCCTCGACGACGATCTATACGGTCGGACATAGCATGGGTGCGATGACCGCTTTGCGCGCGTGCGCTGCGGATCCCGGGATCGCGGGCGCCGTTTCGATCGCGACCGGATACGGCCGGCCGGCGGCGCTCGATGCGCTGGGCGGGAACCTTACGATCGATCTGCGCTCGTCGTACGTCGATGGTCTGAGTCTGCCCGATCTGGTTGCGGCGACCGAACCGCTGCTCGATGCAGCGTTGCCGAAACTGGCCGGGCGTCCGGTACTCTACGTGGCGGCAGAGCGCGATTTAATGGTCTCGCGCCGCAGCGCCGAAGAGTTGTTCGAACGCGCCCCCGAACCCAAGACGTTCGTGAAGATCGACAGCGACCACACCTATGCCGGCGAGAACGCGCGCGCCGCGGTCGCCGCCTGGCTCAACGAACGGCATCCGCGATGAGCGCCGATTCGCTTGCGGGCCGGCGCGAGTTGCGCCGCTACAGCCGCCATCTGCTGATTCCCGAAGTCGGACTCGCCGGACAGGAGAAACTGTCGCGCGCGCGCGTGCTGGTCGTCGGCGCGGGCGGCTTAGGGACGCCGGTGCTGCAGTATCTCGCGGCGGCCGGCGTGGGCCGCATCGGCATCATGGACGACGATGTGGTCGACGAAACGAACCTGCAGCGTCAGGTCATCTACGCAACGTCCGACATCGGCCGTCCGAAGGTCGTGGCCGCGACCGAGCGCGTCGCCGCTTTGAACCCGCACGTCGGCGTCGATCCGATTCCACGCCGGCTCGATGTGTCGAACGCGCGCGCTCTGGTGCGGCTCTACGATGTCGTCGTCGACGCGACCGATTCGTTCGGCGCGCGTTACCTCATCAACGATGCCTGCTACTTCGAATCACGTCCGCACGTCTACGGTTCGATCTTTCGTTTCGATGGACAGGTCTCGGTCTTCCAGCGCGGCGGCCCGTGCTATCGTTGCCTCTTTCCGGAACCCCCGCCCGAAGGCACGGTTCCGACCTGCGCCGAGGGCGGCGTGCTCGGCGTCCTGGCCGGCATCGTCGGCACGTGGCAAGCGAACGAGGCGCTGAAGTTGATCCTCGGGATCGGTGCGAGCTTGGCCGGCCGGCTGCTCGTCATCGATGCGCTCGACGCGCGCTCGCGCGAGTTCGTCGTCGCGAGCGATCCGGATTGTCCGCTACACGGCACGCACCCGACGATCCTCGACGTGAGCGACGTCGTTCCGCGTCCGCAAGCGCCGCTCGGCGTCCCGGAACTCGAGGCCGCGAACTTCGAAGCATTCTTGGAAGAGCATCCCGAGGCGATCGTGCTCGACGTGCGCGAGCCGCACGAAGCGGTGCTCGGCGCGCCGCCGCACGCCCGCGCGATTCCGGCCAGCATTCTCGAATCGCACATGCACGAGTTGGATTCGGCGCAGACGTACGTCGTCGCTTGCCGCGTCGGCGCGAGATCGCGCTGGGCCGTGCAGCGGCTGCACGATGCCGGCTTCCGCCGGCTCTATCACTTGCGCGGCGGCCTCTTGGAATACGCCGCGCTGCAAGAACGCTTCGAGGCATTCTAAGATGCTCGCAAGCCTGCCGATCGTGATGACGCCCTCCGCTCTGCGCGCGCTGGTCGAGCGCATCGCCCGCGAGGCGGGGGCCGGCGACGTCAAAATTGCCTCGGCCGGCGACGACGCGGCGACGCAGGCACGATTCGCGGCGTCGCTCGAGCGCGGCGACCTTGCCACCTGGCCGTACGACGACGCCTACGCGCAGAAGGCGGCCTCGCCGCAGGCGCTGCTCGCCGGCGCGCGCAGCGTCATCTGCGTCGCGGTCCCGTATGCGACGCAAGCGCCGCACGCTCGCGGTCCCTTGACCGGGCGCATCTCGAACTACGCCTGGTCGGTCAACTATCACCGTCACGTGCGAGCCGTCCTCAAGCGGATCGCGGACGAGCTCGATGCGGCGATCGGAGCGCCGGTCACGCGCGCCGTCTGTGATACGGCGCCGCTTGCGGAGCGGGCCTTCGCCGAGCGCAGCGGCCTCGGATGGATCGGCAAACACACGAACCTGATCTCGCCCGAACTTGGTTCGTTCGTTTTTCTGGGCGAGATCGTCACGACGCTCGATCTGCCGCCGGACGCGCCCTCGAAAAAGTCGTGCGGCTCGTGCACGCGTTGCATCGACGTCTGCCCAACTGGCGCGTTGCGCGCCGATTACTCGATGGATGCGACGCGCTGCATCTCCGATCTCACGCAGCGCACCGATGCGATTCCGCGCGAGTTGCGCGCTCTGATGGGAGATTGGATTTGGGGCTGCGACCTCTGCCAAGAAGTCTGTCCGCCGACGCAGCGCGCTTCGCCGCGCGTCGATGCGGTCTTCAGCGCGTCCGGCGTAAGCGCCGCATTTCCGGATCTGCTCGCGTTATTGCGGATGCGCGGTGCTGAGCATAGGCGGCGCTTCCGGCCGAAGGCGATGGGCTGGCGCCGACCCGCGGTGCTGCGCCGCAATGCGGCTGTGGCACTCGGCAACGCGCTCGATCGGGCGGCGGTTCCGGCGCTGCTCCAAGCCTTGCGCGAGGATGGCAACCCGCTCGTGCGCGGGCACGCGGCCTGGGCGCTCGGACGAATCGGCTCGCCGCGCGCGCTCGACGCTTTGAGCGAGCGCTTGGCGAGTGAGACTGAGTTAACAGTACGTGAGGAAATCGCGCTGGCCCTAGCATCCTGGGAAACCTTCGCGCTACGGTAGGCGTTGGGGGTTCCGGAGGCTCCGCTTAGATATGAAATCCCTCGTAGCAAGTGTCACCGCAGGCGCGTTCGTACTGGTCCTGGCCGGCGCCGCGACGATGGCCGATCCGGCCACATCGTCCGATCTTTATGCGCGCATGGTGCAAGTCAACGCCAAGCTGCGGACCTATAAAGCGGACGTGCATTTGGATGTCGCGCTCAAGAGCTTCCCGTACATCAGCCCCTCGCTCGACGGCAACGTCTACTACAAGCAGCCCGATAAGCGGGCGGTGGTCTTCGATACGGTTCCGCTGCTCGCGGCGCAGGTGAAGAAGGTCTATCCCAAACTCGACGAGCCGGTCGACTGGCCCAAAATCTATAGCGTGACGCCGCTCTCCGACGATGGCGGCGCGACGACGTTTCGGCTCATTCCCAAGAAGAACGGGCGCGTTGAGCATCTCGACGTGAAGGTCGACGATGCGACCGCGACCATCCGCGAATTCACCTGGACCTATAAAGACGGCGGATTCGTGACCTTCGACCAGACCTTCAAGATGGTCGACGGCAACTATTTGGTCGACAAAATCAACGGCCGCGTTGAACTGCCGTCCTACAAAGCCGACGTCACCTCGGCGATCAGCAACTACAAGCTCAACGTGAGCATCAGCGACTCGGTCTTCGACGAGAAATGAGCCGCTTGCGGCCATGGCCAACGTAGGGGCATGGCAGTAGAGACGATCGATCTGATCGGCGCGCCGGGAGCGATCGTGCCGTTGTCGGATCAGTTCCGGCGACCGATCACGTATCTGCGCATCTCGGTGACGGATCGCTGCAACCTGCGCTGCGTCTACTGCATGCCCGAAGCCGGGCTGCCCTGGATTCCCAAGGCCGAGATCCTCAGCTACGAAGAGGTCGTGCGCATTGTGGAGGCCGCGGCCGCGATCGGCGTGCGCAGCCTGCGCCTGACCGGCGGCGAGCCGCTGGTGCGGCGCGACCTGCCGAAACTGGTCAAGCGTCTGGCGGTGATTCCGGGGATCGAGGACATCGCGCTCTCGACCAACGGACTGTTGCTGGCCGAGATGCTCGACGAGCTCGCTGGCGCCGGACTGACGCGCGTCAACCTCTCGCTCGATACGCTGCGTGAAGACCGCTTCTTTTCGATCGCGCGACGCCCCGGGCTCGATCGCGTCCTAGCCGGCATCGATGCGGTGATCGCGCGTGGGCTCGTGCCGCTCAAGTTGAACTGCGTCGTGATGCGCGGCCAGAATGATGACGAATTGGGCGACTTCGCCGCCATGACGCGCGAGCGCGAACTCTTCGTGCGCTTCATCGAAGTGATGCCGGTCGGCGAGAATCTCGAGCTGCAGCGCGACGCGTACGTCTCGGCCGATGAAATATTGGCGCGAATCGGCGAGGTTGACGAGTTGCGGCCGGTCGAGGGCCCCGGCGGAAACGGACCGGCGCGCTACTTCGCGTTTCCGGGCGCGCGCGGAGCGGTCGGCGTGATCAGCCCGCTCTCGCACGATTACTGCGAGACATGTAACCGGGTCCGGCTCACGGCCGACGGACGCCTGCGGCTTTGCCTCTTCGGCGATAACGAGATTGACTTGCGTACGCCAGTCCGCGCCGGCGCGACCCAGGACGACCTGATCGGCCTCTTCGAGGGCTCGATGCTGATCAAGCCCGAGCGGCACCACCTGCGCCTGGGCGAACAGGCCAGCCGCATGCGAGCCTTCTCGGAGATCGGCGGCTAGAAAAGAGCCCAGTCCGGCTCAAACCGTCACGAATTCCCAGACTTTGGCGTTATCATGGAAAGCAGCCCGCTCGACCCGTAAGGGGTGCCAGCCGTGGAAAACGTCTTCGTACTGGGAGTCGACAACGCGCTCGAGGCCGAGGCCCGAATCGAGCGACTCGTTATCGAGCACCAGGCGAAGCTCGCGCGCTACGTCCGGCGTTTCGTCAACGATCGCGAGGCTGCGCTCGACCTGACGCAAGATGTCTTCTTCGCCGCCTACAGGATGTTGAAGGCCGATCCGAGCCGTCCGCTGACCGCGGGCTGGCTCTACAAGACGGCCACCAATCATGCGATCTCGCTTCTGCGTAAGAACAAACGCCGCGGGCCGACCGTACCGCTCGAAGAACTCGGCAGTTCGTTCCGCTTGGACGAACGTTCGGCCGAATCGCTCGATCTGCAGCGCGCGCTCGATGCGTTGCCGTCGGAACAGTTGGCCTGCGTGATGCTGACGACGTATGCGGGGTACTCGTCGGCCGAGGCGGCGTTGATTCTCGGATCGAGCTCCGAAGCGGTCCGGCAGCGCGTCTGCCGCGCGACGCGCACGATGCGCGCGGCGCTGGGAGCGACTGCGTGAAGCACCCCCACGGTCGCTTCGAAGCGCTGGCCGGCGCAATTTTGCTCGACGAAGCGACCGCCGCCGACCGGGCCGAGTTTGCGCTGCACGCAGAGAGCTGCGCCGTTTGCCGGGAAGATGCGGCCGCGTTTACGACGCCGCTGCGCGGATCGGTGGAGGCCGTCGCGCAGAGCGAGACGTGGCGCCCTTCAATGACCGATGAGATCCTCGAGCGCATCCACGAGCGCCACACCAAACGCACGCGCTTCACGATCACGACGATCGGCTACGCCGTCGTGGCCTCGATCGTGCTGAACGTGGCGTTCGTCAGCGGCTTTGGCGGCCGGGCGATCGACGCGCTGCGCATTACGCCGCGGATTGCGTACTCGGCGACCCAGCCCATCAGGATCGAGCACCGGCCTAAGGTCGCGCTGGTGGTCAACGGCGTGTCGGCATTGGTGGGGCCGCGCCGGGCGGCGCTCGCTGCGGTCGCCCGAAAGAATATTCGCCCCGCGTCGCAGGCGGCTGCGAGCGACGACATCGGGCCGCCCGACGTCTTCGACGGTTTGAGGGCGGACGAAAGCGGTGCGCGGAACGTCGCGGCCGGCTACCCGCCGGTCTGCGCTGCGGATTTGGAACGCGTCGCGGTGCGCCCCGAGCCATGCCGATCGATGCCGGCCGAGCGCCGCTAGTTTTCTCAAGGAAGACGCGACCGCGCTCGAAAAAGGAACGAACGCCTAACAGACGTTCGGAGGAAATCGTGCGCCACAATCGCTTGTTTGTCATCCTGCTAGCCGGCGCGATCGCGGGCGCATCGATTGCGGGCTGTGCAAAGACGTCGTCCGATAAGGGCGCGGATGCAACTGCCTCAGGCCCGATCACCGATCCGGGATCCACCGGGCTCAAGACGATCGGCGCGTCGGGCCCGGTCGTCGGCGACGCAAAGCACGGCAAGGAGATCTTCATGGCGAACTGCACGTCGTGTCATGGTGCGACCGGCACCGAAGGCGGCGTCGGCCCCAGTCTCAAGAATGAGAAGTCGCGCAAAAATACCGACAAGACGATCGCCTGGATCAAGAATCCGCAACCGCCGATGCCGAAACTTTGGCCGTCGCCGCTCAGCGACAAAGACGTCGCCGACGTAGCCGCCTTCGTCCAGTCACTCTGAAAGAAGCAAGCCGGCCGCGAGCGCTCTTTCTCTTTTCGCGTGATCTCCGGCTTGGGGACCACGCCGGGTTGGCGGAGGCGGCCCGAGCGGGCGACGTTGTTCCGGTGCTCGTCTTCGATGCTGCGACGCGGGATCGCATCGCGCGCTCGCCACGGCGCGCCGCGTTCTATTGCGGCGCGGGCGGCTCGCTCAACGCGAGCGTCGCGGCGCGCGGCTCGTCGCTGGTGCTGCGCCGCGGACCGCTGGTCAGCACGGTGCGCGCCCTCGCGCGCGAATCCGGAGCGGATACGGTCGTCTGGTCCTCGGCCTATGACGCAGCCGGTCTCGCGCGGCAACGCAAATTGCAATCGGCGTTGGAAGAAGCGGGCCTGCGTGCGATCGCCGTGCACGACGCTCCAGCGGTCCCGCCCGAGGACACCGCGGCGGCGCGCAGCGCCGAAGGTGGCACCGGGTATCGCGCGCTCGTGCCCTACGTCGCGGCTTGGGATGAGGTGCGGCGCGCGCCGTTCGATGCGCCGGTTGCTTTCGAGCCGAACGAACTTCGCTCGGATGCGCTTCCGCAAGCGAGCGAATTCGGCGCGCGGCCGATGCTGGACGAACCGTCGGAGGCACGCGCGCTCGCCGCGCTCGCGACGTTCTTGGCGGGCCCGGCGCTGCAGTATCTGAGCGCACGCAACGTCCCGGGGGGCGAACCGACCTCGCACCTCTCAGCCGATCTCTCGTTCGGAACCCTAGCTGCGCGCACGGTCGTGGCGCGCACCGACGAACGGCTGCGCGACCCGTTCCTGCTGGCCGAGGAACGCCTCTCGCTGGAAGCCTTTCGCCGGGCGATCGCGCAACGCGATTTCTTTCTGCAACTGGCTTGGTTTTTTGAGTCGCGGCCCGACCAAGCACTGCAGCCTCGGATGCGCCGCTTTCCGTTCGCATCGAAACACCCCGCGCTTGCGGCTTGGCTCGAAGGACGCACGGGCTATCCGTTGGTCGATGCCGGGATGCGCCAACTGCGCGCGACCGGCTGGATGCACCCGCGCGTGCGCTCGGTCGCCGCGTCGTTTCTATGTTTCGATCTCGGCGTGGATTGGCGTGTCGGACGCGACGCGTGGGAGCGCGAGTTGATCGAGGACGATCCCGCGCTGGCCGCCGGAAATTGGCAGTGGGCCGCCGGCGTCGGCGCCGACTTGGCGCAGTTTCCGCGCATTTACAACCCGCGCAAACAGGCGCATTCGTTCGATCCGCGCGGCGCATACGTGCGTCACTGGATATCCGAACTCGCGACGGTTTCGGATGCGGATGTGATCGATCCGAGTTCCAGCGAGCGGCGGCCGCAACTGGCGCTGGCGCTCTTCAACGGCAACGCATATTCGGCGCCGGTCGTCGATCATGAGATCGCGGCGCGGGACTTTCTGCGGCGTTACGCCGCGTTCGTGGAGAGCGCTGAAAAGAAAGACGTGGGCTAGGCGGCGCGGGTTGGTTCCTTGCGCTGCTCGCGTTCGTCGAGCCACTCGCTGATCAGCGGAACGCGGACCTCATCCCCGTTCCACACCTTGATGCCGTAGATGACCGAGGCAACGAGCCAGACCGGGAAGAGTACGGCGAGCAGCGGCCAGGCCGAGATTCCGAGCAACGGAATGTGGGTCAGCGCGTTGAGCCCGAAATACATACCGAAGCAGCCGAAGTTGAAACCGAGCGCCTGCGCGGCTTGGCGACGCACTTCGACCGAACGGCGCGGCCCGAGCATCGCGAGCGCTGCGAGCGGCCAGAGCGGATAGCCGAGGCCGAGCAGCGCGCGCGTCTCGAGCGAAACCGTCGCGAGCGCCGTCGTCCGGGCAGCGGGCTGCGGCGGCTGAGGTGGCGGCGGAGCCGGATTGGACGGGCCGATGCCGCCCTTCAAGCCGGGGCGCGCCGTGGCGGCGGCTTTGATGCGCTGGTTGAGCCGGCACGACGGGCAAAGCCCGGTGGTATCGCGGCATGTTGCGCAGACCGGGTTCGAACAGTCTCGGCAGTTGGCGACCGACGGTACGGCGTTGTGAAAGTAACAGTCCATGGCAACCCCCCCGGCGAATGGGCCAGTATCGCCCAGATGTACCTGCGGCCGATAGGGAAGGTTTCGCATCCAGAGCAGCACCCGGCAGACTCAGAGCAAGGAGACGATACGACGGCTCCTCGTCGAAGCGCGCCCGTTCTATCCGCGCTTCGTGCTCTCGATGCTGCTCGGCGTGATCGCCGGGCTCGGACCGCTCTCGTACACGTTCGCGTTGCAGCTGATCGGGGACGACGTGCTGCCGCACAAGGACGCCCAGATGCTCTGGATGATCGTCGCGGCCTTGTTCGTCATCAATCTGATCGCGAGCGGCGCTTCGTACGGTCAGAACTATCTGACCGCCTGGAGCGGCCAGCGCCTGATCGCCAACCTGCGCGTGCGGCTCTTTGCGCGGGTCATGAATCTGCCGCTCGGGGTCTTCGACCGGTGGCGTCCGGGCGAGTTTCTCTCGCGTTTCACCAACGATCTCGGGCTGATGACGGATTCGGTCAGCATCTCGCTGCCGCAACTCGTCCAGACGGTCATCACCTTCGTCGGCGCGATCGCGATCATGTTCTACCGCGACTGGCTCTTGACGCTCTTCCTGATCCTGTTCGCGCCGATCGTGAACTTCGCCGTGGCGCGTTTCACACGCCTGATCTCCGAAGGGACGAAGCGGGCTCAGGATCGCATCGCCGATCTCGCGTCGAACCTGGCTGAATCGTTGCAGTCCGAACGGATCATCAAGGCCTTCGGACGCGAGGATTTTGAGGTCGGCCGGTTCCGCGATAAGAACGAGCGCTACTTCGACGCCTACATGAAGTTGACGCAATTCGGCCAGACGCAGACGCCCGTCGTCGGCACGATCATCCAGATCGCGATGCTCGCGATCTTGGTCTTCGCGGCGCGCGAGGTGATGGTCGGGCGTATGGCCGCCGGCGATATGTTACAGTTCGTCGGCGCGCTCGTGCTCGCAATCAATCCGATCAACCGCTTCGCAACCTACATCGCCGACCTCTCGAAGGGCCTCGTCGGAGCCAATCGGGTCTTCGAAATCCTCGACCTTCCGGTCGAGCGCGACGACGCCACGGATGCGATCGTTCCGAAATCGATCGATGGTGCGATCAGTTTCCAGAACGTGACCTTCACATACGCATCATCCAATGCGCCCGTCTTGCGCGATCTCTCGGGGGAGATCAAGGCCGGCGAGATCGTCGCGCTCGTCGGTCCATCGGGCGCGGGGAAGACCACCATCGTCAATCTCGTACCGCGCTTCTACGAGCCGGAGGCCGGCCGGATCGCACTCGACGGCATCGATATCGCGCGCATCAAGCTGACCGCGCTGCGCGGCGCGATCGCGATCGTGCCGCAAGAGGCGTTGCTGTTCAGCGGAACGGTCGGCGAAAATATCCGTTACGGCCGGCTCGACGCGACGCGGCCCGAGATCGAGATGGCGGCGCGCGAAGCGAACGCCGAAGAGTTCATTCTCGACCTGCCGCAAGGCTACGACACGCCGGTCGGCGATCGCGGCGTGCGGCTCTCGGGCGGCCAGCGGCAGCGCATCTCGATCGCGCGCGCCGTGTTGCGCGATCCACGCATCCTGATCTTGGACGAAGCGACCAGCGCGCTCGATAGTCATTCCGAACGGCTGATCGAAGCGGCGCTCGACCAATTCTTGCCGGGGCGCACCACGTTGATCATCGCGCACCGGCTTTCGACGATCCGCCGCGCGCACAAAATCTTCTATATCGAAGCGGGCCGGGTCGTCGAGGTCGGCTCGCATAAGGATCTCATCGAACGCGGCGGCCCCTATTCGCGCCTGCACGCGGCCCAGTTTGCCTAGCGGCCAAGATTCGCTCGTTCACGTCGCGGTCGACGCGCACAATCTGGCGCGCGACGATCGGGGAATCGGACGCTACGCGCGTTCGATTTTAGTCCGCGCGCTCGAGCGCCCCGGCTTTCGCTGGACCTTTGTCGTCCGCAATATATGGCCGCGCCGCGCGCCGATCTCACGCGCGCTCGGCGGCGCGCGCGTACGCGTGACCAGTCAAATTCCGCACGACACGGATGTCGTATGGTCGCCCTGGAACGGCACCTTCCTGAAAACGGAGAAACCGTCGGTCGCGACGATTCATGACGCGGCGCCGTTCGCGTACCCGGCCGCCGATGCGCGCACGCGCGAGATCGAACAAGCCCCGTTCCGTAAGACGGCGCAGAGCGCGCGGAAGATTTTGGTGCAATCAGCCTTTACGGCCTCCGAGGTCGAACGCTGGCTCGGCGTCGAGCCCGAACGGATCGTCGTCACGCCGCTCGGCGCCGACGCGATCTTTCACGCCGGCGCGGCCGGGCCGCTGCCGGAGGGCGTGCGCGACCGTCCCTACATCTTGCACGTCGGCTCGCACGACGTCCGCAAGAACAGCGCCACGCTAGCGGCGGCGTACTCGCGAGCCTTTCCCGGTGGGAACGTTGCGCTTGCGTACACGCGGCCGCCGCCGCTTCTGCCGAATGGAGCGCTCGTCGTCGACGCGCCGGATGATAGATCGCTGGCGGCGCTCTATCGCGGTGCGGCGTTGGTCGTCGTTCCGTCGATCTGCGAGGGGTTCGGTCTGCCGCTGCTCGAGGCGCTGGCCTGCGGCGCTCCGGTCTTGGCATCGCGCGCCGGTGCGCTGCCGGCAATCGGTGGCGAAGCGGTCGCGTGGATCGACGATCCGCTCGATGTCGATGCGTGGGTTGGAGCGATGCGCGGGCTGATCGCCGGCGACGCCGAGCGGGCCCGCTTGGCCGCGCTCGGTCCGTCGCGCGCCGCACTGTTTTCGTGGGAGAGCTGCACGACGCAGACGCTCGACGTCTTGCGCGAGGTGGCCGGATAGTGCGCGCCCTGCTCGTCGTTCGGCCGGATGCGGCCGCCCATCCCGGGGGCGATATTGTCCACGCCGAGCGAACCGCGCGCGCGCTCAATGACATCGGCATCAAAGCGACCCTGGTTGCAAGCGACGCGCCGGATGCGGCCGGCTACGACGTCGCCCATCTGTTCGGCATCTTCGAGCCGGCGACGGCGCGGCGCCAGATCGAGGCGCTGCGGCGCCGCGCGGTGCCGCTCGTGCTCTCCCCGATCTGGCTCGACTTGCGGCCGTTCATGGCGGTCGCGCCCCTGCTCGACCGTGCGCTGTCGGCTCGCGACGCGGCCGCGGTCGAGCGCCGCTTGCAGGGCTTGGAGCGGCGCACGCGCGCGCTGTATTGGCGCGGCTCGGCCNNTTCGAAGTGCAGCGCGCGCTCGTCGCCGAGGCGCAGGTCGTCTTGCCGGCAAGTTATATCGAGGCGCATCTCTACGGCATCGGCTTGCGTGTCGCGGCGCTGCCCGTCGTCGTCGCGCATCTGGGAGTCGATAAGGAGGCCTTCGCGGCCGAAAAGGGCTCCGCGCGCAGCGGGGTGCTCTGCGCCGCCGCCCGCATCGAGCCTAAGAAGAATCAAGCGGCATTGCTCTACGCGCTGCGCGATATCGACGTCGACGTTACCCTCGTCGGGCGTACGGACGATGCGCCCTACCTTGCGCTCTGCCGGCGCTGGGCCGGGCCGCGAACGCATTTCGTCGAGCATATGCCGCACGCCGAACTGCGTCGCTGGATGTCGCGCGCCGCCGTTCACGCGCATCCGTCGTGGCTCGAGTCGCCGGGCCTCGCTTCACTCGAAGCGGCGGGCGCCGGTGCGAACATCGTCGTCGGCAACCGTGGCAGCGAACGCGAATACTTCGGTCCGGAGGTCGAGTACTCCGATCCGGCCGACCTGCATTCGATTCGGGCCGCGGTCGTCCGCGCGTTGCAACGTCCCGCGCGCGCGCGCGGGGACGCGCTCGAGCGCCGGCTGCGCGAGTTTACCTGGCGACGTTCGGCCGAGGCCACGCGTACCGCCTACGAACTTGCGATCGCGAGAGCCGCCGGCTAGTGCGACTGCTGGTCGCCGTCGAACGCGCCGGGCCGGCCGGGGGCATGGAACGCTATCTCGATATCGTGTTGCGCGCGCTCGTCGCGCGCGGCGCCGAGGTTCGGGTCATCGCGCGCGAGTGCGATTCTGCGGTCGACATTGCGGGCGTCGGCATCGAACGCATTGTGTGGGCCGCGGAGCGCGACGTGCCGGATCTTCGTGCCGCGGAGGCGACGCGGCGAGCGATCGAAACCTTCGCACCCGATATCGCGGTCGCGCACAACGTGATGGATGCTGGCGTCGTCGAGGCGCTGCGCGCGGTCCCGCGCCTGGCCTATCACATTCACGATCATCGGCCGTTCTGTCCGAACGGCGATCGAGTTTACCCGCGCACGCACACGACCTGTCGCGCGCCGCTCGGCACGGCCTGCGTCGTTCATGCGCTGATCGACGGGTGCGCGTATGGGCCGCGTCCGCGCACGCTCGAGTTGATCGGCCGCCGCCGCCGCCTCCGCGACGCGATCGCGAAAGCCGACGCGGCGATCGTCACCTCACGTTACGTGCGCGACCGCGCGATTTCGAGTGGCGTCAGCGCGGGGCGGATCGCCGTGATTCCCCCGCCGCTGCCCGATGACGCATTCGCGGCGGGACCGAGCACTGCGAAGGGAGCACGCCGCGTGCTCTTCGCGGGGCGCGTCGTGTGGCAGAAGGGGTTGCTCGCGCTCGTGCGTGCGCTCGCCAAGATTCCTAGCGCTGCGCGTCCCGAACTCCACGCGCTCGGCGACGGCCCCGATCTGCCCGAAGTGCGGCAAGTCGCATCGCGCGCTAACGTCGCACTCGTCGCGCGCGGTGCCGCAAGCATCGCCGAGGTTCGCGCTGCGATCGATGCCGCGACGTTGACGGTCGTGCCGTCGTTGTGGGCCGAACCCTTCGGGTACGTCGGCATCGAGAGCCTCGCGCGCGGGCGCGCCGTGGTCGCGTTCGATACGGGCGGCATCGGCGAGTGGTTGAGCGACGGGCGGAACGGTCGCGCGGTTGTCGCCGGCGGCGAAGCGGCGCTGGCGCGCGCGATTGAAGAACTGCTCGACGATGGTGAGTTACGCGGCGCGATGGAAATGTCGGCGCGCAGCGATGCGGAGGCATATCGAGCCGCGCCGATCGTCGACGCGCTCCTTGCTGCCTACCTCGGCGGCTGAGAAACGGAGACGGGGACGCCGCCGCAGGTCGTGATGCCCACGGGCCACGCGCCGATGCCGAGTGAGGCGAAGAAAGCGCGCGCGTTCGTATCGTACGCGGGACAATAGCCGGGTTCGCCGGCCACGTACGTTGCGAGGAGGACGTGCGGATTGGCGGCGGCAACCGCGTACGAGCCCTCGTCCGGGCGGCGTATGAGAACATCACGCTGGCTCGCGCGTAATGCGAGCGCCGCCGCATACGCGGGGCGATCGATCACGTAGGGCCAGCGGCCGATCTTGAGCGCGGTGTCGTTGAAGAAGAGCGCGCAGAGCGCCGCACCGACGAGCATCGGCGTCGCCAGCTTCGGCCGTCGCGCGATCGCGTAGGCTGCGGCGAGCGCGGTTGCGGCAACGATCGGCGCGGTCCAATGCGTGCCGATGCGCGCGATCGGGTAGGCCCACGGATGGTTGAAGACGAGTTCGGCAACGAGCGGCGCGGCGAGCACGAGCCGTCGTCCGAGCGCCAGCGGCGCGAACGCGAACGGTGCGAGCAACGCGACGAAGAAGCTGAGCTTCGCAAGCGGGTCGTCGATCTGCCAACCGTAGCCGGGCAGCGAAGGCTGGACGTGATGCACGTGTTCCGCGATCACGAAGCCGGCGCCGTTGAGCGCAGCCAGTACGACCACGCAGAGACCGATGCGACGGTCCCACCAGAGCGCGCACGCCGCGCCGAACCAGAGCAGGAAGAGCGCCTGATCTTCTTTGAGGCCGAGCAGAAGTTGCGCGACGATCAGCGCCGGAACGAGTGCGCGGCGCCGGACGGCGAGCGCGCCGCAGGCTGCCAAGAGCGGCACGAAGACGTTCTCAACGAAGTTGCCGTAGGCCAGGCCCTGCGCCGAGGGCGAGATCAGATACGCGATCGCGACCGCGTTGGCCGCGCGCAGCGAGGCGCCGCACGCGCGCGCGAAGGCGTGTAAAGGAAGCGCGGCGCCCGCGATGGCTGCGACTTGCAGCGCTAGGAGCGTCTGCGTGTACGGAAAGAGCGCGAGCAGCGGCGCCAGCACGAGCAGCACCCACGAATCATGAACCTGAAGGTGCGGACGGTACTCGGCGCCGTTCCAGGACCCGTGCCCGTGCGCTTCGCCGGTCAGCCACTGGAGAAAGGTCCCCGTGTCGGCTCCATACCGCAGCGCCGCGAGTTTGTTGAAGTCGAGCGCCCAGTAGACGGCGGCGAACGTCGCAGCGGCGATCAGTACGACCCGCCACGGATTTGCCCGACCCATCGTCGCGTTCATCCGCGCGACGGTAGCAGGCGCCTCTGGGCCTGTCAAGGCGCTCGGAGGCGCAGGAGCGGGATTCGGCACGTCGTAAGCGGTCGATTGGGGCCCATACGCCGCTCGTCTCTAGGTATAAGTGCCTGGGGATTTCGCGCGGGGCGTGGGCGGGATAACCCGAACGTAGCCAACAATCTGCCAGTCGTCCGCCGCGTGCGGACACTTTCTTGCGACGGAGCGCCGATGCTGGTACTAACCCGTAAGCCGAATCAAGCGATTGTCATCGGAGACGATATCCGCGTCGTCGTGGTCTCGGTCGACCGCGACCAAGTGCGGCTCGGAATCGAAGCCCCGCGCGATATCACCGTGCACCGAGCCGAGGTGTACGAAGAGATTCAACGCGGCGAGGGCCGCGGCAAACGAGCACCCAAGCCCGACCCGGCCGGCGCCTGACCCGAGGGGCCCCGTGATCTCGGGAGCACGTCATCGTGTAGGCGCCCGGTTTTTTGGGGGTCTGGCGGAGGCGTGGTATACTTCGCTCGTTGTCCATTTCACCCGGCAGGGAGGCCGGGTGCGATGATCCCGAGATCCGCAAGCGGCAAGGACGTCGCGAACGGGGGATCAGAAAGGTTCTTACCGTGGCTTCGGTCATCTCCATGAAAGCGCTCCTCGAGGCAGGCGTCCACTTCGGGCACCAGACTCGCCGATGGAATCCGAAGATGAAACCGTTCATCTTCCAAGAGCGCAACGGCATCTACATCATCGATCTGCAGAAGACCGTGCTGATGTTGCGCGAGGTTTACGCCGCCGTCAAGACGATGGCGCGCGAAGGCAAAGTGATCTTGTACGTCGGCACCAAGAAGCAGGCGCAAGAAGTCGTCAAGGAAGAGGCCGAGCGCGCCGGCACCTATTACGTCAACGAGCGCTGGCTCGGCGGAACGCTGACCAACTTCTCGACGATTCAAAAGCGCATCGCGCGTCTGCGCGAACTCGAGGGCATGAAGGCTCAGGGCAGCTTCGACCTGCTGCCCAAGAAAGAAGTCGCCAAGCTCAGCGACGAGTTGGATAAACTCGAGCGCTTCCTCGGCGGCATCAAGGATATGCATCGCTTGCCCGATGCCGTCTTCATCGTCGATCCGAAAAAAGAGCGGATCGCCGTCCTCGAAGCGCGCAAGCTCAAGATTCCGATCATCGCCGTGATCGATACCAACTGCGACCCCGATGAGATCGACTACCCGATCCCCGGCAACGACGACGCGATCCGCGCCGTGAAGCTGATGGTCTCGAAGATCTCCGACGCGATCATCGAAGGCCGCACCGAGACCGAGAGCGGCGGCTTCGACGAGGGCGAGTACGACGAAAGCTACACGCCTGAAGCGATGCCCCAAGTGCTTCCCGGCGAGCCCGTGCAAGCCGAGGCCGAAACCCAAGCCGAACCCCAAACCGAACCCGAACAGAAAGGCTAACCCGTTCCGTGAGTTCCGCGATGAGCTATAAGCCGAGTGCCGATGAAGTGAAACGCCTGCGCGACGACACCGGTGCCGGAATGCTGGATTGCCGTGCCGCGCTGGCGCACGCCGGCGGCGATATGGAGGCGGCCAAGAAGCACCTCGCCGATGCGGGCATGGGCAAGGCCGCTAAGAAGTCCGAACGCGCCGCGAAGGAAGGTTTGATCGAGTCGTACATTCACGTGGGCGGCAAGATCGGCGTGCTGGTCGAGATCAGCTGTGAGACCGACTTCGTCGCGCGCAACGAGCGCTTCAAAGAACTCGCGCGCGATATCGCGATGCACATCGCGGCGATGCCGGTCCACTTCGTCACGCGTGAGAGCGTGCCGGGCGAGCGGCTCGAGGCCGTTAAGGCCGAACTGGCCACGACGGTGCCCGAGGGCAAGCCGGCCAACGTCGTCGAAAAGATCGTCGAGGGCAAGTTGAACAAGTGGTACGAGGAGAACGTTCTGCTCGATATGCCGTTTATCAAGAACGACGAGCAAACCATCGGCGAATTGATCGGCGCCGTTGTCGGCGTGCTCGGCGAGAATATTCAAGTTCGCCGCTTCGCGAAGTTCGCACTCGGTGAGGCCTAGGCGCAAGCGGTGACGCCGTCCTATCGGCGCATTCTGCTCAAACTCTCGGGCGAGGCATTCCTCGGCCGGGATAGCGCGGTCGATTTCGCGGCCACCGGCGTGATGGCCGACGAAATCGCCGAAGTCGCACGCACGGGCGTCTCGGTCGCGGTCGTCGTCGGCGGTGGAAACATCTGGCGCGGCAAGGCGCACGAAGCCGGCGGCATGGATCGCTCGACCGCCGACTATATGGGCATGCTCGCGACCGTGATCAATGCGCTCGCCTTGCAAGACGCGCTCGAGCGCATCGGCATTCCGTCGCGCGTGCAGACCGCGATTCAAATGCAGCAGATCGCCGAGCCGTATATCCGGCGCCGCGCGATCCGGCATTTGGAGAAGGGCCGCGTCGTGATCTTCGGCGCCGGCACCGGCAACCCGTACTTCACGACCGATACGACCGCGGCGCTGCGCGCCGTCGAGATCGGCGCCGACGCGATCCTCAAGGCGACCAAGGTCGACGGCATCTATACGGCCGATCCGAAGAAGGATCCGAGCGCAACGCGTTTCACGCAACTCGATTACTTAGAAGTGCTGCAGCGCGGGTTAGAGGTGATGGATAACACCGCGCTCACGCTCTGCATGGATAACGGTCTGCCGATCGTCGTTTTCGATATGAACGTCCCGGGAAATATCCGCCGCGTCGTGGAGGGCGAGTCGATCGGCACGCTCGTCACGACCGCGTCGGGCGCAAATCCAGGTTTTGTGGGGAATGCAACATGAGCGCACTCGACGATATCTATAAAGTCACCGAAGACAAGATGCACAAGGCACTCGAGGTCACGCGCGCGGAGTTCGGCGGCGTCCGCACGGGCCGCGCCTCGACGGGACTGGTCGATCGCCTGCACGTCGAAGCGTACGGCGCGAGCGTTCCGCTCAAGCAGGTTGCGACGGTCAGCACGCCCGATGCGCGCACCCTGCAGATCACCGCCTTCGACCGCACGACGGTCGGCGCGATCAAGAAGGCGATCGAGACGAGCGACCTCGGCCTGACGCCCAACGTCGACGGCTCGAACGTACGGCTCTCGATCCCGTCCTTGACCGAAGAGCGGCGCAAAGACCTGGTCAAGATCGTGCACAAGAAAGCCGAAGAGGGCAAGATCGCGGTTCGGAACATCCGGCACAAGAGCATCGACGAGATCAAGGCGCTGCTCAAGGACCACAAGATCACCGAGGACGAGAACAAACGCGCCGGCGAGCACGTGCAGAAGACGACCGACAAGTTCATCAAAGAAGTCGACACGCTGACGCAGCACAAAGAAAAAGAGATCATGGAAGTCTAGCGTGCTCCGAAACGTTGCCGCGTTCTCGTCGCTGGTTTTGGCGGTCTCGGGACCTGCCGTCGCTGAGGATATCGTCAACGTCGCGCACGCGGGCTCGTTGATTACCGTCTTCAACCGCGACGTCGCACCGGCGTTCGCAGCCGAGGGCCACACCTTCCAGGGTCAGGGCAAGGGGAGCGTCGCGCTCGCCAATTCGATCCGCGATGGGCTGATCGCCCCCGACGTGTTCGTCGCTTCGGACTCGGCGGTCATGGCCGATCTGCTCGATTCACATACCGCAATTTCGTGGTACGCGACCTTCGCGACGACGCGCCTCGTGCTCGCATACTCGCCGAAGTCTCCCTACGCTCCGGACTTTCGCGCGGCCGCGAACGGCAAATCGGCTTGGACCGACGTGCTGCTCAAGAGCGGCGTGCGGCTCGTGCGAACCGATCCTGCGATCGATCCAAAGGGCTACCGATCGATTCTGATGCTGAAGCTAGCCGAAGCCTTCTATAAGAGGCCGGGCCTGCGCGAGCAAATCCTGGGAGACGATCGCAATTCGGCGCAGCTTCAGACCGATGAGGGAATTCTCATTCGGCTCGAAGGTGGCGATGCCGATGCCGGCATTCTGTATCAGACCGAAGCCGTGAGCCGCAAGCTTCCGTACATCATGCTGCCCGCGCCGATCGATCTCGGCGATCCCAAGTATGCGAAGGAATATGCCCTGCAAAGCGTCGCGATCAACGGCGTCGTTCGTCAAGGTGCGCCGATCGAGTATGCCTTCACGATTCCTACCAGCGCGAAGAACGCCGCCGGCGGCGACGCGTTTCTCCACCTGCTCGAGTCGGCCAAGGGGCGCAAGATCCTCGCCGCCGGTGGGCTCGTCACCCACGCGCTGAAATTCTTCGGCGATCCCGCCGCGGTTCCGAAAGACCTGCAGATTTAGGGCCCGCTGCGTGGAGTGAACGCCGGTTGCGCTGCGACGATGTCGCCGCACGAGATGTAACGGCTCGGATACCTCGGATCGTGGACGTTGATCGCGTACGGTTTCTCCATCAGCTTAACGAGCGTTGTTGTTTTCAACACCGTCACCGACGTGCCCGCGTTCATGGACGTCAACGCATAGGCCGGTTTCGGATCGAGATTCGCGCAGGTGCCGGCGTGAATGTGCGCCGGGTACATCGTCTCCGGAATGAAAGCCATATCTTTGTAGAGGATCGTCACCGTCAGTTGGGGTGAGTCGCCACCGTCTTGAGTGAGCGTCGCGTTGCCCGCCAGTTTCGATCCGTTTTCCGCATGCATCGCGATCGTGAGCGGCGAGTAGCCCCCACCCGCTGTTGCCGGTCTGCCGCCGAGAGCCAACAAGCCGCAGGCAAGCGCGGCGCATCCTAAAGCATTTCGCATTGAGAGTCCCCCTTGGGAAGCGAGATTCGCGTTCACCGGGTTTGAACCGCCTCGTGGGGAAGATGAAGCGCGATGGACGATCCCGGCGTTCTGACGCTACTCCCCGAGGTCGACGCGCGGCGGCTCCTGGGTGACCGGCCGCTGGTATTTCGCTTGCTGGTGCCACCGTATCCCGCACTCGGCGTCGGAGACTTGCGCCTCCTGCGCTTGGCTGAGCGCGACGGCCGCACCGAACTCTGTGCGGGCTACGATCGTTACGAGCGCCTGCCGGAGGGACCCGTCTGAAAACGGCCGCTCCGAGGGTTCCTGTTCTCGATCCGGCGCTCGTGCCGCGTCACGTCGCGATCATTATGGATGGCAACCGGCGCTGGGCCAAGGCGCGGCGCTTGCCGGCGATCGAAGGGCATCGGCGCGGCATCGTCGCGCTGCGCGAGGTGCTGCGCGCCNNCGCGGCATCGTCGCGCTGCGCGAAATCACGCGCGCCGCGCGCGATCTTGGTGTCGAGATCGTGACCGTTTACGGATTCTCGACCGAGAACTGGAAGCGCGACAAGACCGAGATCGCGCTCTTACTCGATCTTTGCGTCTACTTCGCGCAGACCGAACTCGACGAACTCAATCGCAACGACGTCCGGGTCGAGATCATCGGCCACTACGAAGCGCTGCCGCGTGCTTCGCGTGAAGCGCTGAGCCGCCTGGTCGAGAAGACCGCGAACAATCGTGGCCTGCGGCTCAATCTCGCGGTGAATTACAGTGCGCGCGAGGAGTTGCGCGACGCGATCGCCGCCTTGGCGCGCGACGTCGTCGACGGAAGTTTGGAGCCCGATGCGATCGACGAGGCCTGCGTTGCGTCCTATCTCTACACGTCGAGCCTGCCCGATCCCGATCTCCTGATCCGTCCCGGCGGCGAATCGCGCTTGTCGAACTTTCTGCTCTTTCAAGTGGCGCATACCGAACTGTACATGAGCGACGTCTTCTGGCCCGAGTTCGGGCGCGCCGATTTCATTCGCGCCTTGGCCGCATACCAAGATCGCCGCGTGGCCGCGGCGGGAGGCCTGTGACGGCTACCGCATCGGGAACGACCGACCGTTTTCCCGACCTCGCGCGCCGTGCGGTGAGCGGACTGTTGCTCGCCGTCGTCGTGCTCGGCTCGGTCAGCAACCACTACGCGTTCCTCGTTGCAGTGCTCGCCATTACGATGCTCTCGCTCTGGGAGCTGGCCGGCTTGACCGCGCGCAAGGGGCAGCCGATGGTCTTTCCGGTCGCCGCGCTCGCTGTGGCATGCTATCTCGTTCTCGCCGAGTTTGGTCTGCAGCATCGATTCGAAGCCGTGCTGCTGGCCGGAACGCTGATCGCATCGCTCGCGGTCGCGCTCTTCGGCGCGCGGCAAGGCTACATCGCGCGCAGCGCGTTTACGCTCTTCGGCGTGCTGTACATCGGTTGGCTGGGTTCGTATTTCATTGCGCTCCAGACCTTACCGAACGTCGGCGCCGCATATACGATCGGCTGCATCGTGCTGATCGCGACGACCGATATCTTCGCGATGCTGGTCGGGACGACGATTGGCCGAACGCCGCTGACACCGATCTCGCCGAAAAAAACCTGGGAAGGCGCGATCGGCGGGTTCGTTGCCGCAAGCCTGGCCGGCGCGGCCTTCGGTCTGGCTCCGCATATCGGGATCTCGTGGTCGGATGGAGCGATCGTCGGTGCGGCGACGAGCATCGCCGCGCAAGCCGGTGATCTGGTCGAGTCGGCACTCAAACGCGATGCGCGCGTCAAGGACGCGGGCACCCTGCTCGGCGGACACGGCGGGATCCTCGATCGTTTCGATTCGTACACGCTGGGCGGCATCGTCTTTTACGGCGCCATGTACCTAACCCATCACATCCCGGCGCTGCACTGAGATGAAGAAGGTCGCGATCCTCGGGTCGACCGGCTCGATCGGCACGCAGGCGCTCGAGGTCATCGCGCGCTATCCCGAGCGCTTCAAGGTCGTCGCGCTGGCGGCCGGCAAACGAACCGCTGCATTGCTCGAACAGGCGCGGCGCTTTTCACCGGCCTTCGTCGCGTGCGCCGAAGCGGCCGATGCCGAGACGCTGCGCTCGCAACTGCCGCCCGGTGTTCGTATGGCCAGCGGTGCGGACGGGCTCATGCTGGTCGCCGCTGAGAGCGCGCCCGATATCGTCGTCGCCGCAACCGACGGCGCGGTCGCGTTCGATGCGGTCTTCGCAGCGGTCGAGCGCGGCTCGCGCATCGCGGTCGCGAACAAAGAGCTGATCGTCGCGGCGGGCGAGTTATTCGTGGCCGCCGCCAAACGCAGCGGCGCCGAGATCATTCCGGTCGATTCGGAACACAGCGCCCTCTTCCAATGTTTGGTCGGTGAACCGCTCGAGCGGATCGCGTCGCTGATCCTGACCGCGTCGGGCGGGCCTTTTTGGGAGATGCCGGCGGAGCGGATGCGCGACGCGTCGCTCGCGGACGCGCTACGTCATCCAACCTGGCAGATGGGCACGAAGAATACCGTCGATTCGGCGAGCTTGATGAACAAGGGGCTCGAGGTCATCGAGGCCAGCCGGCTCTTCGGCGTTCCGGCCGAACGCATCGACGTGCTGGTGCACCGGACGTCGGTCGCGCACGGCTTCGTGGTCTTTACCGACGGGAACGTGAAGGCGCAGTTGGCGCCGCCCGATATGCGCCTGCCGATCGGCTACGCCCTGGCCTACCCCGACCGCTTGCCCGATATCGCCGCCCTGGACTCGTTTTCGGCCTTGGGGGCCGCCGCCGAGGCGGCCACGGTGCGCCTGGAGTTCCAGCGGCCCGACCCGCTGCGCTTTCCGTGCCTGCGATTGGCCTACGAGGCCCTCGAGCGGGGCGGGACGGTCCCGGCGGCGCTCTCGGCCGCAAACGAAATCGCCGTTGAGGCCTTTGTAGAGGGGCGGATCAGATTCGGGGAGATCGCCGAGGTCGTCGGCGACGCCCTGGCCGGGACCCCCGATGAAGCGCTCAGCCTCCACGCCGTACGAACCGCCGACGCTCGCGCGCGTGACCTGGCCCGCAGGGCGGTCGAGGCGCGTTTCGCCGCTCCGGCGAACTGAATTAGGAAGATATGCTCACCGGACTGACGCTCGCCCTTGCCCTGCCCCCGCTCGACGGCATCGGGAAGATTCTGCTCTTCCTCGTGATGCTGTCGATCTTAGTCGTGCTCCACGAAGCGGGGCACTTCATCGTCGCCCGGCGCAACGGCGTGCGCGTCAACGATTTCGCGGTCGGATTCGGTCCAACGCTCCTGAAATGGACGTCGCCGCGCAGCGGCACCAACTACCGCATCAACTTGCTCCCGCTCGGCGGTTACTGCGCGATGCAGGGCGAGGACGGCAAGACCAGCGAGGCCGAGCAACAGCGTCAATTCCTTGCCGAACACGTCTCCGGTTCCGACAACTTCCAGGCCAAGGCGCCGTGGCGCCGATTGGCCATCGTCGTGGCAGGTCCGATCGCGAACTTCGTCGTGTGCTTCCTGATTTTGTTTCTTGCCGCGATCACGTTCGGTATCGACACCGGCGCCGCGACGACGCGGATCGGGCTCGTGCAATCCGGCACGCCGGGCGCGCTGGCCGGGCTTGAGCCGGGCGACAGCATCGACGCGATCGACGGCGTCCGGTTTTCGAACGGCGACACGCTGCTTAAGAAAATCCAAGCCTCGGCCGGTGTCCCTCTCAAGGTCGAGTTTTCGCATCAGGGCGTCCGGCGGACGGCGGTCATCGTCCCGAAAGCCGTCGACATCGGTAACAAGAAGATGGTCGGACAGATCGGGTTCCAGCGCGTCTTTGCGTTCCAGCGTGTCAACCCGATCGAAGCGGTCACGCTGTCGGGGTACGGTACTTGGCGCCTAATCGCGCTAACCTTCGACGGCTTAGCGAAACTTATCACGAATCCGCGCGTCAGCGCGGCCAACGTCGGCGGCCCGATTGCCATGGGGCGCGCCGCGAGCGCCTTTCAGGATCTGGGCTGGGCATCGTATCTTCAGTACGCTGCGATGCTCTCCGTCGCGCTTGGCTTTTTCAATTTGCTGCCGATCCCCGCACTCGATGGCGGACGAGCGATGTTCATTCTCGTCGAAATGCTGCGCGGGCGTCCGGTCGATCCGGAGCGCGAAGCGCTGGTTCACTTCGCCGGCTTCGCCGTCTTGATGGTGCTCATCATCTTCGTCGCGTTTCACGATGTCGCCAACATTGTCTCAGGTAAGGGGATCTTCTAGGTGCTTCGGTTGCGGCGGAACTCCAAACCCGTCTTTCTAAAGAACAAGAGCGACGAGTCGGACGCCAAGGGCGTGTGGATCGGCGGCGACCATCCGGTCGTCGTGCAGTCGATGACGACCACGGATACCGCGGATTACGACAAGACCCTCGAACAAGTGTACGGTCTCGCTATGGCCGGTTGCGAAGTCGTTCGCGTGACGTGCATGGATCCACGCGATGCCGCCGGGATGCCACACATCGTTAAGCGTTCGCCCGTGCCGATCGTCGCCGACGTGCATTTCGATCACAAGATGGCGCTCGCGTCGCTCGAAGCCGGCGTCGCCAAGCTGCGCCTCAACCCCGGCAACATCACCGATCCCAAGAAGACGCGCGAAGTCGTGACCTTGGCGAAGGCGATGGGGACGCCGATTCGCATCGGGGTCAATCTGGGTTCGCTGGCGCGCGATCTCGAAGAGAAGTACGGGCTCACGCCTGAGGCCATGGTCTTCTCGGCGATTCGGCACATCGAGATTCTCGAGGAGCTCGAACACACCGATATCGTTATCTCGCTCAAGGCGCACGATGTCGCGACGACCGTCTACGCCTACCGGCTGATGGATAAGAAGCTGGCCGAACGCAAGACGCCGTACGCGTTGCATCTTGGCATCACCGAAGCCGGCTTGCCGCGCGAAGGCACGATCAAGAGCTCGATCGGACTCGGCATTCTGTTGTGGGAAGGCATCGGCGATACGCTGCGCGTTTCGCTCGCCGCCGATCCGGTCGAAGAAGTGCCGGTTTGCTGGGGCATTCTCAAGGCGCTCGGCATTCGCGAGAAAGGTTTTGACATCACCGCTTGCCCGTCGTGCGGGCGAGCCGAGATCGAAGTCGTCGATCTGGCGCGCTCGGTCGAGGCGATCGCGAAAGAGTACACGGCGCCGGTCAAAGTCGCCGTTATGGGCTGCGTTGTCAATGGGCCGGGCGAGAGCAAGATGGCCGACGTCGGCGTTGCCGGAGGCAAGGGGAAGGGCGCGATCTACCGGAAGGGCGAGCTGGTAGGGACGTTCCCGGAGGCCCAGCTCCTCGCAGCGCTCCGCGCCGAAATCGAAAAAGTCATCGTCGACCAATATCCCGACTTTGCTCATGAAACGTCCTATGGAAAAGAAGCGGTCTCCAGTGCCTAGCCGCAACACGCTGCTCGCCACCGTTCTCGTCGCGACCGTCGCGTCGATAATGATAGCTGCCTCGCAGCCCGCGTCGCTACGCATCGACGGGCAGCGCATCACCTCCGACGTGCCGCCGGTCACTTCGCTGAAGGGCGAGGCGTTCGTGCCGTTGCGCGTCGTCGCCGAGACCCTCGGCGCGGATACGAATTACGATCCCAAAACGGGTTTGATCGAACTGGTGCGCGCGAACGACACGCTGCGCATGCGCGTCGGCGATAAAACTGCGACGCTCAACGGCAATCGCATGACCTTGCATCACGCTCCGTTTGCGGTGCGCGGCCGCACGATGGTCTCGCTGAACGCGATCGCCCGCGCCTTCGGATCTAAAGTTCACTACGACGGCGCTCACGCCAAGATCGATATCGTGACTCCGGGCGTGGTCGAGGCCGGCGCTCAAGAAGACACGCCGTGAACGGCGACGCTTCGCACGTCGGCCACGAAGAGGACGACCGCGAGTTGGCGCTTGCGATCGTCGATCGTACGCTAACGGCGATCGGCGGCCTCGAGACGCAGGACCCGCAAAAGGCGCTCGATACGGTCCTCGCGATGTATCGGCGTGCCCTCGACGGGTTGCGCGACTAGCGGCAGCGAAGCGCTCTGTGAACCTCCCCGGCATGTAGCTCGGGGCGGCGTCCGCATAGGAGCGGAGGAGCGTATGGGAAGACGCAATGGGGAAAGCGCTCGCTTCTGCGTCGCAGCCGTTCTGATGTTCGCGTTGATCGCGCCGCGCGCGGCGCTCGCGCAGGTGGTCACGCTCAACGTTGCGCCGGTAACGGCTCCGCTTGGAACGTCCATGACGTTCAGCGGCACGATCAGCGGGATCGGCGTCGGCGCCGCACCGCCCGCATTCGTGCTCGATTACGGCGACGGAACGGCGCCGCAAGCAATTCCTGCGGCACCCCTCGTTGTGAACCCGTTTTCGTTCGTTCACAGGTATGCGCAGACCGGTTTTTATTCCGCGTGTGTCAAGGAAAATGGCAAGTGCGTTGCGACTGTAAGTCCGGTCGTGCTCGCGCCTGCGATCTCGCCTCGCGTCCCGAGCGGAACGATCTATAGTTCGATGTTTACGCTCTCTCCGGTTTTGTCGGGCGGCCAGACCGATATCCTGGTCGTCTACAAAGTGAACGCTCCGGCGGGGGCAAGCGGCACCGATCCGATGGAGGCCTACGTCGACTTGCTCGATCAAAAAGGTAATCTGATCCACCGCTCCGATACGTTCGAAATCTCGATCGCCGACTTCAGCGGTCCCGGAACCAAAACCGTGAAGATTCCGTACCTGGTGCCAACCGACGCCGTCGGTACGTACGGCGTGGTCGTCACGTTTCGCAGTGCACAGGGCGGCACGATCATGCGCAGCAACCCCATGGCGCTGCTCATCATTGGCGGACCGGATCCATCGCCGCGTCTGAGCGCGGACTTTCATAGCACGGGTTCGGTCGAGATTGGACCGCATGCAGGCTCGCCCGGCGTGACCTTCGATCCGGGAATGTCGCTCGGACTGTTGCTGCCGAACTCGACCGGGACGTTGAGCGGCCTCTTCGATCCCGTCTCGCATCGCGCCGACCCGGTACTGACCGTGAAATCGGGCGCAGCGACCGGCGTCGCCGCACCCGACACGTCGCCGGTTCCCGCCGGCGGCCCATCGCCCGCCCCTGGCGCGACGCAAAGTGCTGCGCCGGCCGCAACGTCCGCGCCATCTCCCGCGCCGCGCAGTTATACCGATATCGGTGGGCGTGGCCAGAGTGGTCTCCCCGCAGTCTTAGGAGGCGGTTCGACCTTGCGCGGGCTCGATCTCACAAATCAAACCGGCAACATGACCTATCAAGCCGGCTACGGTTACACGAACGTCGCGACCGGCTCGCTATCGGCGCAACGCGGTTTGATTGCCGACGTTACGCGCGCGCTCGGCACGGGCTCGGCGCGCTTGACGTATTTCGGCCGGGATGACGATCCGTCGACGTACATCAGCAGCACCGGCACGACCGGGCCCTTGGCCACGGGCAGCGAGGTCTTCGAACTGAACTCTCCGCAGTACGGCCCTTTAAAAGTTTTTGCAACCGGCGCGCTCTCGCAAGCGCATGGCCTGCTGACTGACTATCGCGTTGACGATGCGGCCGATAAAATCGCGCTCGCCTACGTGAAGGGTAGCGTCAACGTTACCTTCGATTACCACAATGCCGGGCGGCTCTTCGCGGTCGGCGGTGGACCGCAGGCGGTTTCGGATCGCGTCGGGTTTGCCTCGGCGGCCACGATGGGCATGGGCAGCGCGACGCAGCTTCTCCTCGGCTACACAAAAGACGAAGCCCGTTCCGCGTTTACGCGACAGAGCGACGCCTTCGGAACGTTCAACTTCACATTGCCGAACTCAGGCACGCTGCAACTCGGCGTCAAGCGCGATACGCAGCTCGCCCCGACCGCAAATATCACGACCGATAGCGGGATCGTGACCTGGACCGGAAAGGTCGGCATCGGCACCTATAATTTTAGCGGAAATATCGCGAGCGCCAACGACATGCTGACGGGGGCCTCGAGTGCAACCACGCGGACGCTGGCGCTGCAGTACGCGTTACAGACGAACGCGCACGCCCTTGGGATTGGGATCAACACGACGAGCATGAGCGGCTCGACCGCAATGTCAACCGTCGGCGAGAGCTTGACGTACGGATTCCCGTTCGGCGGACACGTGGTTGGCGGCGCCGTCGTGCACGGTCTCGAGCTGCAACTCTCCGGCACGAACATCACGAACGCGACGCCCGCGATCGGCAGCCTGCCCGGCACCGGCACGACCGACCGTGGCGCAAACGCGCTCCTGGCGTATCACCTGAGCGCGCACTTGGCGATCGGCTTGCGTGGCGAACTCACCTGGCATAGCGATATCGTGACCGCGAACAACTCCAAGGCCTCGGCGCTCCGGCTACGTTTCGACCTAACGCAATAATCGGCTCTCGTCTGCGAAATCAGCGCGGTACGCTATGGATGGGGTGATCGACGGCGTGCTCGCAGCAGGCGCCAGGCCATCACGAAGTCACGATTCGAGCGATTCCGGAAGTTCGTGCGAACGCGGCTGCTCGGGCTTCGATTTGCGGAAACCGTAGCAGAAGTAAATGACGAGGCCGACGGCCATTGCGCCAAGGAACCAGTACACGGTCCGGACGTTGAGACCAAACGCGATCAGCGCGAGCGCCATTGCGATGCCGGTCAACGGAAACCACGGTACGAATGGCGAGCGGAAGGGCCGCGGAATATCCGGGCGCTTTACGCGTAGCCAGATTACGCCGGCACAGACGACGATGAATGCCGCCAAGGTTCCGATGTTGACTAAGCTCAACAGGTCGGTAAGCGGCACGACCAACGTGAGTAAGGCGACGCCGGCGCCCGTGATCATTGTCATGAGCGCAGGCGTCTTGAAGCGTGGATGGATTCGTGCGACGAACGGCGGCAGCATATTGTCGCGCGCCATGACGTAAAAGATGCGCGTCTGTCCGAGCAGCGAGGCGAGCGCGACGCTAGTCGTACCGGCCAGGACGCCCATCGTGATCGTCCAGTTGACAAACGGGTTGTGGAGTGGAGCGATCGCCTTGGCGAGGGCTGCGGTCTGGTCGACTTGTTGCCACGGAACGATGCCGACCAGCATCACGGCGACGACGCAGTAGATGACCGTGCCGATCAGTAGCGCCCCGATCACGCCGACCGGGATGTCGCGGGCCGGATTGCGGCATTCCTCGGCCGTGGTGGTTGCCGTATCGAATCCGATGTAGGAGAAGAAAACGAGCCCTGCCGCCGGGATGATGCCCGGCGGGAGGACGCTGCCGCCGCCTCCGAAGGGCCGGAGCGAACCCCAGCCGTGCGGGGCGAAAGGCACGAGATTCGAGAATTTGAACAGCGAAAACCCGAAGATGACGAACACGACCAGCGCTGCGATCTTCAACACGACGAATACATTGTTCGTCGTCGCGGTCTCGCGAATGCCGAGCGTGAGCAGCAGCGAGAGCAATAGGACGAAGGTCGCGCCGATAATATCGAATTGCGAGTGAAGAATGTCCCAGCGAGTGACGTTCCACCAGTGATTTGGATCGAAAATGAAGTTCGAGGTTTGCGCCCAGTGCGGTAGCGTGATCCCGAAGAACTGCAGCATCCCCTGAAGCGCCGATGAGAACTGTTGCGCGACGGGCGCAGCGCTGATGCCGTACTCGAAGAGCAACGCGAAGCCGATGATCCAGGCGACCACCTGCCCGAGCGTCGCGTAGGCGTACGTGTAGGCACTTCCGGCGATTGGCACCATCGCGCCCAGTTCCGCATAACACAACGCGGCGAAGAACGAGGTAAGGCCCGCCAGTACGAACGCCAGGATGATTGCCGGGCCGGCCAAGTGGACGCCGGGACCGATCGTGGTGAAAATACCGCCGCCGATCATCGTCCCGAGCCCGATCGCGATCAGATCGCGCGAACCAAGTGCACGCCGAAGGTGCTGAGGCCGCTTTTCGTCACGCAACGCATCGATCGAGGTCTTGGCGAAAAGCCGATTGACGAAAGACGGCGCCTTGACCGGTGTACTCATCGGCCCCGGCTTGGCCGGAAGGTCGGCGCGGCCCTGGTCTCAGCGCGCCGCGCTTCCCAACGACAGCCACTATTGGGGCGGCTTCGTATCCGCTTTCCAGAGATGTTCGGTTTGGCCGAGGCCGGCGTTGATCCAGCGTGACCAAACGAAGAGCGCGTCCGAAAGCCGGTTGACGTACCGCAAGACCTCAGGCGAGATCGGTTCGCTTTCGGCGAGGGTGAAGATCAAGCGTTCGGCGCGGCGCGCGACGGTGCGCGCTTGATGCAAGAACGCGCCGGCAAACGATCCGCCCGGGTGAATGAAATTGTCCAGCGGCTCGAGATCGATTTGGCAGCGATCGATGCTGCGTTCCAGCGCGGTCGCATCCGCGGCCGAGACCAGCGGCATGCCTTCCCAACGATCCTTAGGTAAGGTTGCGAGATCGCTGCCGAGATTGAAGAGCACGTCCTGCGTCCAGGCGAGCCACGGATCGAGTTCGGTCGCGCGCGGTATGACGGCGGCGTCGCCGTGCGAGCGAACTTGCGACAGCGCCGTGCGCGCCAGCCCGATGATGCTCGAGAGTTCGTCGACCGTGCCGAAGGCTTCGATGCGCAGCGCATTTTTCTTGATGCGCTGCCCGCCGACGAGGCCCGTCGTGCCGTCGTCGCCGGTGCGCGTGTAGATCCGCGTCAGCTTCGGCATGTCGGCGGAAAATGTTGTACGCGAAGGCGCCGGTTCCGCTTTCTGCGAACCTGAGCGGGTCATGACAGGCGACGAAGCCCCGATCCCTAAAGAGGTCCCGCCCAAATCGCCGGACCTCTCCGCGTGGTATAACGCGATCTGCTACAAGGCCGAACTGGTCTCGCTGGCGCCCGTGCGCGGGTGCATTGTGCTGCGGCCGTACGGCTACGGACTTTGGGAGCGGCTGCAGAGCGCTCTCGACCAGCGCTTCAAGGAAACCGGACACGAGAACGCTTACTTCCCGCTGCTGATTCCTGAATCGCTGCTGACGCGCGAAGCGGAACATGTGGAAGGCTTCGCGCCCGAGGTCGCGTGGGTCACGCAGGGCGGCAACGAGCCACTGACGGAGCGCCTCGCGATTCGTCCGACCTCGGAAGTCATCGTCGGAACGATGTACGCGCAGTGGGTTCAGTCATATCGCGACCTGCCGATCTTGATCAATCAATGGGTCAACGTGGTGCGCTGGGAGAAACGCACGCGGCCGTTTCTGCGTACGCTCGAATTCCTATGGCAAGAGGGCCATACCGCGCACGCAACCGAGAGCGAAGCGAACGAAGAGGTGCAGCGTATGCTCGACGTCTACGTCGACGTCGCCGAGAATATCGCCGCGGTTCCGGTTTACAAAGGTGAGAAAAGCGCGAGCGAGCGCTTCGCGGGCGCGAACCACACCTTCTCGATCGAAGCCTTGATGCCCGATGGCCGCGCTCTCCAAGCGGGAACGTCGCACGCGCTGGGCCAGAACTTTGCGAAGGCCTACGACATCAAGTTCGCGGACGAGAATCAGGCCGTGCAGTACGCCTGGACCACCTCGTGGGGAATGTCGTGGCGTATGCTGGGCGCGCTTATTATGGTCCACGGCGACGACCGCGGTCTGCGCATTCCACCCAAGATGGCGCCGATCGAAGCCGTTATCGTCCCGATCGTCAAGGGCGGGAGCGACGAAGCAACGGTTGCCGCGCGCGAACTGTATGCCACTCTCAAGAAAGCCGGCCTGCGCGTCAAACTCGACGAGCGCGATCTGCGCCCAGGGAACAAATTCGCCGATTGGGAGATGCGCGGCGTCCCGCTGCGCATCGAGCTGGGCGCTAACGATATCGCGCAAGGCGTGGCAACGGTCGTGCGCCGCGATAAACTCAAAGGTGAAGAAGGCGCGAAGAGCGCCGTGCCCCTCGCCGAACTTTCGTCGCGCTGCTCAGAACTCTTGATCGCGATTCAAGCCAACATGTTCGCACAGGCCCGCACCTTCTTGCACTCCCATACGATTGAAGTAAGCGATCGCGCCGAGTTCTACAAGCTCGTGCGCGAACGCGCCGGCATGATCGATATTCCATGGTGCGAACGCGGCGAATGCGAGGCGCACGTCAAGGCTGAGACGAGCGCGACATCGCGCAATCTGCGGCCGCTCGACGGTGCAGCGGTCTGCGTGGCGTGCGGCGAGCCCGCGCGCGTGCGCGCCTACTTCGCCCAGGCATACTGATGTTGCGAGTGGCCCGCTAACATGCGCGGGCTCGCGTGCGCCGCCGCGATTGGAGCGGCGCTTGCCGTGCTGCCGATCGCGGGACGCTGCGACATTCCGACGACCTCCGACGTGAACGCACAAGCACGTGCGGCCGGTAATCGCAAAGCCGAGGCCGTCAAGATCGGCCGCGTTCTATTTAGGACCGTTTGGCCCGCGCAGCTCCTCAAGGTTCGCGTCGAGGGCTTCGAGCGGCACGAGGTCGCGGGCTTGACGTTATCCGCCGTGAAGTTCCATCGGAACTTGGACCCGGCCGGCTTCCTCAATGAGATCGAGCTGTTGGTGCGGCGCTCGTTTGGCGCGAGCCCGGTTGAGGAAGTCGATGTGTGGGCGACCGTTCCGATCCCTTTCGACGCGCGCGAGCCCGTGAGCGGCGACTTAGCGCAGCCGACGACGCGCATCGTTTTTGCGGTGAGCTGCCGGCGCAGCGAACTGGCTCGTTTCGCGGCGCGCCTGCGCAGCGGCGACGGTGTCTACTGGTCACCCGAGTTCCGCGCCCGGTTGAAGGCCAGCGCGCATGACGGTTAGGGCAGGCCGCGCCGTGCCCATCCCGGAAAGTTTGACCCGCTTTGTACCGTAAGACGACCCTGCCTAACGGCGTTCGCATCCTGACCGAGTCGATGACGTCGGTTCGTTCGGCCTCGCTCGGCATCTGGGCCGACGTCGGTTCGGCCGCCGAGCCTGCGGCGCAGCGCGGCGTTTCGCATCTGGTCGAGCACATGCTCTTCAAGGGTACGCAGCGACGCTCGGCGCGCGAGATCGCCGAAGCGATGGACGGCGTGGGCGGCAACCTCAACGCATTCACCGATAAAGAGACGACCTGCTACTACGGCAAGGTCATCGACCATCACGTTCCGCTCGCGATCGACGTTCTCTCCGATATGTTCTTGAACTCAGTCTTCGATCCGGGTGAGATCGCCAAAGAGCAAAAGGTCGTCCTCGAAGAGATCCGGATGTACGATGACTCGCCCGACGAGCTGATTCACGACCTTTTCGTGCGCACGATGTGGAGTGGTTCGAGTTTAGGCGAACCAACGATCGGCTACGCCGAGAGCGTGATGGCACTGACCCAGGATGATCTGAAGAAGCACATGCGTACGCGCTACGCGCCGAACACGATCGTGATCACTGCCGCCGGCAATATCGAGCACGACGCGATCGTCGAGTTGTTCGCCGCCGCGTTCGCGGGGCATGATGGTTCGTGCGAGGCGCCGCAGCCCGAAGTTCCGCAGCTAACGCCGGCACCGCTCTTCAAACAGAAAGATACCGAACAGGCGTACCTCGTGCTCGGCACGCGCGGGCTCTCGGTCCGCGACGAGCGGCGCTATCCACTCTCGGTACTCGATACCATTTTGGGCGGTGGCATGTCGAGTCGCCTCTTCCAAGAAGTGCGCGAAAAGCGCGGCCTAGCGTACAGCGTCTACTCGTTCCAGCAAGCCTATCGCGGCGCCGGCCTCTTCGGCGTCTCGGCCGGGACGGCGCCGCCCTCCGTTCAAGAGTGCGTCGATGTGATCGTCGAACAACTGAACGTGCTCGCGGATTGCGGCATCACTGAGGCCGAGCTGCGCCTCGCCAAAGAACACATGAAAGGCAGCTTGACGCTCTCGCTCGAGAGTACGGCCAGCCGGATGATGCGCCTGGGTCGCAGCGAGTACAATCTTGGCCGCGAACTGACGACCGAGGAGATCGAAGAGAAAATCGAGGCGGTCGAAGCCGAAGAGGTGCAAGCGCTGGCGCGTGAGATGTTTGCTCCGTCGAATCTCGGTCTGTGCGTGCTCGGCCCCATCGACGAGTCGACGATCCGTTGGCACAGTAGCACCGCCGTCGCGTGAGCGCCGCAACGTATGCGACCTTCTGGTCTTCGCAGCTGCTGCTTGCGATGTTCCTCAACGCGATCTTGCAATCGGTGCAGATCGGGGCCTACGCGGCCCGCGTCGCCGGCGTGCAGACCGGCCGCATCGGTACCTCGATCTCGCTCTTCAACCTGTTCGTTACCGCCAGCCGCTTCGCCAACATGTTTTACGCACCGATGCTCGGGACGATCTCGGATCGCGCGGCCCTTCAGGTCGGATCGAGCAGCGCCACGGCGGCGCAAGTCGCGACCCAATTCGAATGGCAGATGCGCGCGATCGTCTTCGCGGGCACGCTCGGAACGATTGTCGGCGCGATCCTCTTGCCGACCTTCATCTATCTCTTCGTGCGCGGCGTCGCCGCCTTCGAACGGCGCGGCTCCATTCCGCAGGCGCTCGGCCGGCTACTGAACCCGCGCGTGATGCTCGATGTGCTCAAGACGGTCGAGTTGCCCGCGCTGCGCTCGATCGGGCGCTTTTCGCTGCGTCACGTTCCGATGAAACTCCTGATCGGAAACGTGGTCGTGACGGGCATCTACGCAATCGGCGTTGTCGCCTCGTATTATGCGAGCATCATTCAACCCGAAGTAGCGCGCACGGCGCTCTCGGCTTCCGGGCTCGTGAACGGCATCGCGACGATCTCGTTTGCCCTGATCGTGGATCCCACGTCGGCCTTTTTGGTCGACCAAGCGGCCAAGGGCGAACGCCCGGTCGAGCACGTCAAGTCAATGGTCTTCTATCTTGCATTGACCGCCATCATCGGCACGCTGCTTTCGCAGTTGATCCTGTATCCGGCCGCGCTCTTGATCGGCAACGCCGCCAAGATCATCAATCTCTTACATTAGAGGAACGCCAGTGAATAGAACAATCGCCGTTCTCGGACTCGCCCTGCTCGTCTCGCTCGGTGCGACCGGTTGCGCCGGCGGTATCTCGAGCGGCATCGTGGATACGCGCAATCATCAGGGCGACCTCGCAATCGATAACGGCAACTATACCGAAGCGGCGCGTGCCTACCGGCTGGCGTTGCAACTCGCGCCGGATGACGAGCACGCCCGCGCCGGCCTGGCCTCGGTGCAGTTGAAGATCGCGGATCAATTGTATCAGAACTCAAAGTTCGATGAGGCGGTCGCCGCGCTCGCGGTCGCCGCGAAGTACGATCCGACGAGCGTTCGGCTGCAGGCACTGCGCTCCGAGATCGACGACGCCCGCATCAAGCGCGAGATCGTCGTCTCAAACTACCCGACCTATCGCGAGACGGGCGTCGCGCTACGCCGCTCCTACGCTCAGCTCAACATGCAGAGCGCCGAAGTACTCGCGTCGCTCCAGCGTTTCGATTACACCTACGACTCCGCTCAGTTGAGCAAAGCTATTCGCGCATCGCTCGAACTCAATCAGGAAGTCGGGCGACTGACGGCCCGCATGATCGCGTTCCGGCGACTAGTTGAATCGGGCTCGCCCAAGGACGCATCCGATGTGTCGCTCAGTTCGGCCGCGTCGCTGCTCCCGTTGCCCTAACCGGTTCGAGCGCGAGATAGGGGCAGGGCTTGGCTTTGCCGGCCTTCTCAAGTTTGCGGAAGGCTTGCCAACGCGCCTCGGCGCCCGGCAGCACTTTCGCCGGATCGGTTTCATAGATGGGCCACATCGCGTATGGGTTCGTTACCGGAAAGCGCTCGAGCCAGTGGCAGAGATCTACATTGCGGCGCAAGCGCCCGTCTTCGATCGAGATAAAGTAGCGCGCGCCCTTCGCGATCGCGCTCTGCTCGTCGAACGTGGTCCACAGGAGCGGATCCTCTTCCCAACCTTTGCGGTTGATATAATACAGCACCGAAGGATCGTAATGCCCCATGACGACGAGCGTCCCCGGAGCGAGCGTTCGATTCAGTCCACGGGCTTCGCGGAAGACGGCCTGATTGAACTTGTAGTACGGTCGTGCGGCCGCGTGGTTGAACCAGAGTGCGGCCAAAAAGACCGCCGCGCCGGCGCCGAGTGCAGCAGTTTGTAGCGCGATGTTCGCACGCACGCGCGCGGCGATTGCCGCCGCGAGGCCGCCGGTCCACAGCGCGGCGAGCGGTAAGAATGCGAACAGGTAGTAGTCGACGCGTTCGACCGTGACCACCACATAGGCGTAGAGCAGGACGGCACCAAGCCAGGCGTAGAGCAACGTCCGCGCCTCCTTGCGAACCGGCACGACGATCGCCGTAACGAAGGCAACCATACCGATCGAGCCCAGCAGGGTGAGGCGCAGCATCCCGAGCGCGTCGACGAACTGCGAAAACTTGTGGCCGAGCGCCGCGAACGAGCCGAAGGAGTCGCGCAGTTCGGGAATGACGTGCTTGGACGTGATGCCGCTCGCCCAGTGCCATTCGGCGATCGAGCGAACGTAAGCGTCATATGTGACATACGGCAGTATCGCGATCGCGAAAAACGCCCAGAGCAGCGGACGCTTGAGCGCGCCGATGAAGCCAAAGCGCGCGAGCGCAAGCGCGGCGATCGGAACGAGCGCGACGATGGCGACCGGTTTGGCCAAGATCGCGAGTGCCGTCAGCCCGGCCGCGAGCCCAAAGCCGCGCAATCCACGCGGTTCGTCGTCAAGCAGCCAACGCGTGATGACGTAGAGGGCCGCGGTAAGGAGCGCGGCCATCGCCGTCTCGGGCGTGAACGTGCGCCCATAATAGACGCTGCCGGGATAGATCGCGAAGGCAAGCGCCGCTACCAGCCCCGCGATGGGTGAGCGAAAGAGCCGGCGCGCGAAGTACGCCAGCAGCCCGACGTTGATCAGGCTGAACGCGAGGGTGATCGAGCGCCCGAAGATCTCGTGGACGCCGAAGAGCTTGTACAAAATCGCGGCCAGGAACGGCACGATCTGCAACTCCAACTCGACGTAATTCGGCGCGGGCCCGTCGTAATCGGTCTGCGGCCGGAACGGATTGAATTCAAGCGTTGCGAAGTTGCGCGCGATTGCGGCGGTATCGCCTTGGCGCCAGCCCGGGTGATCGAGCAGCGGATCGTGGATGCCCTTCAAGCGCAAGGCCAACCCCAGCACGAGGATCGCGCACAGCGCGACGTGCCAGGGCGTGATTGCGCGCAACCACTCGGGCGCTACTCGGCGGGCCGAAACGTCCAATATTTGTTGACGAAGAAGTTGACGACGATGCCCGAGAGCGTCGCCAAGAGCCAAGTGCGATGTCCGGGTCCGAGGTGCGGCGTCGCGAGCCACGAGACGCCGAGGCCGACGAGCAGCGCGATCGCGGAGACGGTGAGGAATTGAGCGCCCTGCACCACGGCGTGCCCGGTCGCGCGAAACGTCCAGATGCGGTTGAGAAAATAGTTCGAGACGCCGCCGGCAAGAAACGCGATCGAGAACGTCATCGTATAACGCATGGCCCGTTCGTCGAGCGGCTGCGCCCATTGAACCAGCGTGAAGACGATCAGATTCACGATGAAACCGGAGGCGCCGACGATGCCGAACTTCACGAACTGCCGAACCCCGCGGCGTTGCGTGACGCGCTGCAGCAGTGCCTCCACTACGCGACCCAATACCAGTCGGCGAAGAGTACGGTGAATAGCCCAAGCAGCGGTAGCGAGAAGGCGACGATCGCGTTGTGCACCCACGGCCGGTCGCCCCAGATCGCGAGAATCACGAACATCGGGAAGAGCACGAGCGCGAAGCGCGGCATGCTCATGAGGCTCGAGGTCGAGAGCGGCATCAAGATCGAAAGCGCCATGTAGGCCGTAAACGATCGGGGCAGGCGGTTGACGCCGGCGACGAGCACGGCGATCCACAGAACGCCCGACCCGGCAAAGCCGAGAAGGGACTGGCTCGATCTGCCGAGCGCGTAGCCCAGCCCACCACCGGCATTGCCGCCGG
>PLDY01000126.1 GCA_003136895.1 Candidatus Erabacter solicola
GGGCCGATATCGTGGTGCATTCGGCGACCAAGTTTCTGAGCGGACACGGCACGGTGATCGGCGGCGTGATCGTCGAATCCGGCCGTTTTCCATGGGATGCCGGCAAACATCCGCTGCTCTCGCAGCCGAGCCCGGGCTATCACGACATGAATTTTGCCGAGACGTTCGGCGAGTTTTCGTTCTTGATGCGCGCGCGTACCGAGGTCTTGCGCGACGTGGGCGCGTGCCTCTCGCCGATGAACGCATGGCTTCTGCTGCAGAGCCTCGAGACGTTGCCGCTGCGCATGAAGGCCCACGTCGAAAACGCGCGCCTCATCGCCTCGTTCCTCGCCAAGCACGACGACGTCGCTTGGATCAACTACGCGGAGCTCGACGACTCGCCGTACCACACGCTCGCGCGCAAGTATCTGCCCGACGGCGCCGGCGCGATCTTCACCTTCGGGTTGCGCGGCGGGCGCGAAGCGGGCCGAGCCTTCATCGACGCCCTCGAATTGTGGAGCCACGTTGCTAACGTGGGCGACGGCAAGAGTCTCGTGATTCATCCCGCCTCGACCACGCACCAGCAGTTGACCGATGCGGATATGCGAGCCGGCGGCGTCACACCCGAGATGGTTCGGCTTTCGGTCGGCTTGGAGGATCCGGCCGATTTGATCTGGGACCTCGAGAACGGATTGCGCGCCGCCCGAGCCGTCGCATGATCCTCACCACCGTCGCCCAGCGCCGCGATCTCTTGGCACGCTCGAAGACCGTCGCGATGGTGGGCGCCTCCCCCAACACGACCCGGCCCAGTTACTTTGTCTTCTCCTACTTGCGCACGCGCGGCAATGTCGAAATCACGCCGATCAACCCCGCCGTCAGCGAGATCGACGGCGTGCGCGCCTATCCGTCGCTCGCCGCGTACGCAGCCGAGCGCGGTGCGCCCGATATCGTCGACGTCTTCCGCAAGCCGGCCGACGCACCGCAGGTGACGCGCGAAGCGATCGCGGCGGGCGCGANNGTCGATCGCTGCATCAAGGTCGAGTCGGCGCGTTTCGACGGCGGTCTCTCCATCGCCGGACTGAACAGCGGCCTGATCTCGTCGCGCCGCGCAACGCGATCGGCCGGCGCCAAGCTGTGACCGCACCCGAACTCGACGTGGCCTATCTAGCGCTCGTCGCGGACTGGCAGCGCGGCGGCATAGGCTGTGACGACGCCGCATTCGACGCGCACGCGCTCGCGCTCTTCGCCCACCAGATAGAACGCAACGCGCCGTATGCGCGCTTTGCGGCGAGCTGCGGCTACTCGGTGGAGCGCATGCCGCGCACGTGGCGCGAGATTCCGGCCGTGCCGTCCTCCGCGTTCAAAGATGTGACGCTCGCCACGTTCGATGTGACGTATGCCGAACTTGAGTTTCACACGAGCGGAACGACCGCGGAGCGACCCGGAAAACACTACGTCGAGCGCGCCGGGTTGTACGACGCGGCGCTGGCCGCGGGGTTCGATCGCTTCATGCTGCCCGATGGTCCGAAGTTGCGCTATCTGAATCTTGTTCCGAATCCGCGCTACAAGAAACACTCCTCGCTCGGCTACATGGTTGGTTACGCTTCCGTGCTGCGCGGTGACGGAAAGTCGGCGTACTTTCTGGACGACGATCGCATCGATTCGGATCGCTTCGCGACCGCGCTCGATGAAGCGATCTCAGCGCGGCAGCCGGTCTGCATCACGGGCACCGCGTTCGCGCTGCTCGCGCTCCTCGATGCACTGGGCGGCGCGGCCCGCACGTTCTCCGCGCCGGCCGGCTCGCGTATCATGGAGACGGGCGGCTTCAAGGGGCGCACGCGTGTCATCGCGCGTGAGGAACTCTATGCGCGGCTCGCTGCGGCATTCGGCATCGATCAGGAATCGATCGTCGCCGAGTACGGGATGACCGAGTTGCTGAGCCAGTTCTACGATTCGATCGAATCTCGCTCGAGCGCGCTGCGCGTCAAGGCCGCGCCGCCGTGGCTGCGCACGCTCGTCGTCGACGCCGAAGGCCGCGAGGTGCCCGCGGGCGAGACCGGGTTCTTGCGTCACGTCGATCTCGCCAACCGCTCGTCCGTGCTCGCAATCGAAACCGAGGATCGCGGTTACCTCGTCCCCGGTGGCATCGTCTTGCGCGGCCGCGAAAGTGACGCGGAGCCGCGGGGCTGCTCGCTCGACGCGGAGGATCTGCGGCTGGCCTCTGAGACCGTGCGCTGAGCGAAGGCGTACGAACCCTGCGCGACCTGCCGGCGCTTCGCATTCTGGAATCGATTGCCGATGCGGCCGAACGCTGGAGCAACGCCGACTTTCCAGCGCGCGCGCGTGCGACCCGCGAGGTCATGGCGCGCACCGGATACAGCGAGCCCGTCGTCGACTACGCGCTCGATCGACTGTTCGAGCCGATTACGCGCGCAGCGTTGCAAGCGACGATCGCGAGTGAGCTCGGTTCGCTCGAAGCGCTCGACGGCTTCGTGACACGCGCCGGCCGGCCCGATGTCTTCTTCCGCGGCGCCGGGAAGGTCACGATCGTTTCGAGCGATACTACGATCGGCGTTGCCTTAGCGCCGCTCGTCTTCGCGCTCTGCGCCAAGTGCGATGTCACCATAAAGGATCGCAGCGATCGCTTGATGGGGGCCTTCGCCGCGACGCTCGGCGAGGAGCGCTCCGAATTCGCGGCGACTCTGCGCGTTGAGGCCTGGAATGGGACGGGCGATCCGAATGGCTCCGCGCGTCTGGCTGAAAGCGATGTGGTTGTGGCCTTCGGCGGATCGCAAGCGCTGACCGATATTCGCGCGCACCTGCGACCCGAGGCGCGCTTCGTACCGTTCGGGCACCGCACCAGCGTCGGCTACCTCGCGCGCGAGACGCTCGCCGATGAGCATTCGGCCCGCGCGGCTGCGAACGCTGCGGCGCGCGACGCGCTGCTCTACGACGGCGAAGGTTGCCTTTCGCTGCACGCGCTTTTCGTCGAGCGCGGCGGCAGGGTCAGCTCCGAACACTTCGGCGACTTCCTATTCGACGCGCTGGACGCGGCCGCAATCGAGTTTCCGCCGGCGCGCACCGAACTCGACCCGGCGGCGGCGCTCTATCGCAATGCGGCGCGCTTCCGCGCGAGTCAGGGCGAAGGCGCGTTGCGTGGCGGCATCGACCGCGCGCATCTTCTCGTGCTGGATGCGCCGCGCAATCTAGCGCCCCCCTTCGTTTCGCGTACGCTCGCACTCTACTCGGTCGATGCGCCCACCGAAGCGCTAACGTATCTGCGCGCGCACGACCTTCCGCTCGAAGGTTTCGCGACGTGCGCCGCCGATCGGCCGGACGTCCTCGATCTCGCAGTCGCGAGTGGTGCGGCACGCATCGCCCGCCTTGGAGCACTGCAGGCGCCGCCGCTTGCGGGCGAGCACGGTGGCATGGGGCGGATTTTGCCGTTCGTACGCGCTATCTCACGAGAACGATGAACTTCGAGTCGATCGCGGGCGAGATTCCGGGGCCGCGCTCGCGCGCGCTGGCAGCCTCGCTCGCGACGACGGAGACGCGCGGGGTCACCTACCTCGCCGACGATTTCCCGGTCTTCTGGGCTTGGGCCGAGGGCGCCACCGTCACCGACGTCGACGGCAATCGCTACCTCGATCTCACCTCGGCATTCGGCGTTGCCGTAGCGGGACACGCCAATCCCGCGGTCACCCGCGCAATCGCCGCACAAGCGGCGCGCCTGCCACACGGCATGGGTGATGTGCATCCGAGCGATGTAAAGGTCGCGTTGCTCGAAAAACTTTCGGAGATCGTGCCGGTTGACGAACCGCGCACGTTTCTCTGTTCGAGCGGCGCCGAGAGCGTCGAGTTCGCGCTCAAGACCGCGCTGCTCGCGACCGGCAAGCCGAACATCCTCGCTTTCAACGGCGCGTACCATGGCCTCTCGTACGGCACGCTCGAGATCGGCGGCATCGAGAAGTTCCGCGAACCGTGGCGCCGCCAGTTGCGCAACACAACGACGCTCGTCGACTTTCCGAATCGGCGCTCTCCGGCGAGCGCCGAACGCGCCTTGACGGCAATCGCAAACGCATTACGCGCCGACCCGGCGATCGGCGCGGTCGTCGCGGAACCGCTCCAAGGTCGCGCCGGCATCATCGTTCCGCCCGACGGATTCTTGCGTGGTCTGCGCGCGCTCTGCGACGAAAACCGCGTGCTTTTGATTCTGGATGAGATCTACACCGGCTTCGGCCGCACCGGAACGCTCTTCGCTTGCGAACGCGAAGGTGTGCGCCCCGATATGCTCTGTCTCGGCAAAGCGCTCGCCGGCGGCTTTCCAATCTCGGCGACGGTCGTGCGGCGGGATGTGGCCGAAGCGTGGGAGCCGTCGCGCGGCGAGGCGCTGCATACCTCGACCTATCTCGGCAATCCGATGGGCTGTGCCGCGGCTCTCGCCAACATCGCCGAGATCGAACGGCTCGACTTGTCGGCGCGTGCGCGCGCATGCGAGCCCGAGTTCGAGCGCCGGCTCGAGGAGCTGCGTGGCGCCCATTCACATATCGTCGACGTGCGTGGACGGGGCGCGCTCTGGGGGGTCGAATTCAAAGACGGCGCCGCGGCGGCAGGCTGCGCCGTCCGCGCACTGCAAACGGGGGTCATCGTGCTTCAATCAGGATTACGCGGCGAAACGCTGACGCTCGCGCCGCCGCTCGTCATCGAACCTGTGCAATTGGGGCGCGCGCTCGATCTCCTCTGCGCCGCCGCTCGCGAAGCCGTGCCCGCATGAACGCGCGGCTAAAAGTCGGCGTTGTCGGCGCGGGATTCGGCGGCCTCGTTCACGTGCCGGCCTTTCGCGCCCAAGGGCGCTTCGATGTCGTCGCGATCGCATCGCCGAATCGCGCAGCCGCGGTCGCTAAGGAACGTAACGTCCCCAATTCGTTTGAGTCCGTCGGTGCCATGCTCAACGCGATCGATGTCGATGTCGTTTCGGTCGCCTCGCCGCCGTTCGATCACAAGGCTTCGGTTCTGGCGGCACTCGAACGCGGCAAACACGTCCTCTGCGAGAAGCCGTTCGGCCTGAATGTCGCCGAATGCGAGGAGATGGTCGCGGCCGCAAAACGCGCCGGCACCGTCTGCGCGATCGCGCACGAGTTCCGGTACACGCCCTCCCGCCAAGCGATGAAAGAACTGATCGATAACGGCCACTTGGGCGCGTTACGCGAGATCGAGTCGAGCGTGCTCCACATGTTTCTGCGCGCGAGCACCGAGCGAGCGAACTCGTGGTGGTTCGAGCACCGGCGCGGCGGCGGGATCACCGGCGCGATCCTCTCCCACATGGTCGATCAGACGAACTGGCTCGCCGGCCGGCCGCCCAAACGCGTCGTGGGCTTCGAGCGCACCGCCAACCCAACGCGCACGTACAAGGGCGCGACCTTCACGAGCGACGTTGCGGACGGCGCGTTCGTCCTGCTCGACTACGGTGACGGGCTGGTCGGCCGCGCGGTTGCGGACGGCACGCGTCCCGTAGAATCCGCGACCCTGGCCGTCCACGGCGAGTTGCGCGCGGCCGCGGCGACCGGGCCTAACGTGATCGATGCGACGATGTTCGCGATCGACGAAGAGGAGACGGCCGAGCTCGAGCTGAGCGCGCCCAAACACGCAAAACTCGCGTCGGTCCATCCCAACGTCCCGCCATTCGTCGAACTGCTCGACGCATTCGTCGACGCGATCGACGGAAAACCGGCGACCTTACCGACCTTCGCCGACGGCCTCGAGACGCAGCGCGTCCTCGAAGCCATCGGTTACAAGGCCTAGCCGGGCGTCAAAACTTTAGTCGGAGAATGACTTGGTTCGCGTATGACAAGAGCCAGGGTGTTCCGCTGCCATCGACAACGAGGTTGTCTCCGCCCCCGGAACGACGAGTGACAATTCCAGCCGCTGTTACTTTTCCAGTTTGCATGGCGCCCCGAAACGTTTCCGGCAATGGGCCCGCTATGTACCATGCACCCTGACCCTTCGCGCAAGCAATGTTGCTCGGGTGCTCGTCCAATTGAAAGCGTTTCACGGTTCCAGTCGAGGAAATCCTCATCAACTCCGAATCCAAATACAGAGCGATCCAAAAAGCCTTCTCGACCGGGCAGTACGCTATTGCAATATCTTTCTTCAAGGTAATTCCCGCCATGCAGGCTGGTCGCAGCGACTCATCCACTCGGCACAGAGATTTGGGCTCGACGCCATATAGGAACCAAATCTTGTTGCCGGGACCCAGCATAAGTTGAGTCGTGCAAATACCGGTCTGCCGGATTGAATTTCCTCCAAGCGCATCAAACGATAGCAAGCCGAGAAAAGGCTGAGTTAGCCACACTTTACCCCTTGCGTCAGAAAGCATCTGCGTCGACCCTGCTTGAAAGCACCGATCGTCCCGAGGAGGAGTGCCGAGGTAAATCAGGCGAGTATCTCCGCCGGGACGCTTGATGACAGTCAGCGCGCTGCAGCACGTATCGAGTACGATCCGTTTTCGCTCGACGAGAAAAGTCTGAGCGCGCGCTCGAATGCGATATTGTTCGGCAATGAGGCCTCGATCATCCAATCGAGCAACTATCGTACCGCGCGAGTCTGAACGCAGATACCATATCGACCCACCTTCTGACGTTAACGCGATTGGGAAGCCCGGCTCGCCGGCCAGCGGCGAAATCGAAACCTGTAACGAGTGATGCAACTGGCGCATGCCGGGCGAGGACATCGATCTGGCGGCACGCACTAGCCTCGGATCTGAACTCGCATGCGGTGATTGCACGCAACTCGCGCATGCCAGGACAGTGAGCAGCGCGATGCATCGAACTATCATCAGATCGGATTTGGAGGGTTAGAGACCGAGCACCTCGATTTTAATGCGAAGCTGCTCACCGACTTTCGCCGACGGCCTCGAGACGCAGCGCGTGCCCGAAGCCATCGGTTATAGGGCCTAGCCTAGACTTACGGGAGTGTGAACCCGCCGGCGACTGGGTGCGCGACGATGTTCGTCGCGCCCGAGCACGGTGCGCTTCCGCTTCCGGTTCCGGTGGCAACGCCGAACCAGTCGCCGGCGTCAACGATGCCGTCGCCGTTGACGTCGGCCCAGACCGCGCAGTGATAGGTTCCCGTCGAACTGAGAACGTCGGCGATCCGGAACGTTCCGTTGCTTGCGACCGGCACGCCCTTCGGGAAGGTCACGTCGGCGATCGCCGGAGTCGTTCCGCCCGAGTTCGTGTAAGCAATCGCGACGAAGTCCATATTGCCCGGCAGCGGCAGACCCACCGCGTCACGCTCGACCGCCGCTAGCGCGCGGTAGGCGTTAACGCGACCGTGACCTTGCTTTGCGTCACCGATATCGTCGGCGGTCGATTGCAAGATCTGGGAGACTTGCGCCGGCGTCAGCGCCGGGTTAACTGAGAGCATGAGCGCAACAACTGCCGATACGTGAGGCGTCGCCTGCGACGTTCCAGCGAAGAGCGCCTTGCAATCAGAACGGGTCGGATCACTGCCGGCGACACCGGTGGTGCCACTCGTGCCGCACTGCTGCGTCGGGTCGAGAGGTGTTCGCGTGTAAAGGTTCTCGATCCAGTGCAGGTTATCGATGGCGCAGGTTCCGCCGCTTTCGCATGACGGCGGGTCGCCGCCCGGCGCGACGACGGTGAGACGTGGACCAAAGTTTGAATAACTCGCAACGAACTCGGGCACCGCTGCGGAGTAGACGCCCGGATTCGCTGCATCGTTCAGCGAGGTTGCCCCAACCGAGATCACGCCGTCGTAGCCGGCCGGAAGGTCGATCGTGCCGGCGGCGTCATTGCCGGAAGCCGCCACAACGACGACGTGGTTCGCGATCGCGAACTCGACCGCGTCGCGCTCGACCGGATCGTAGTTACCGCCCTGCGCGCCGCCCAAGCTCATGCTGATAACACGCGCGCCGTGCGCAACCGCGTCGTAGATGGCTTGCGCCTCGTCACCGGTATTTGCGCTCGGGCTCGCGCCGTCGGGGAAGATCTTATAGATCTGCAGGCTCACGTTGAAGCCGCCGCCGGCGAATCCGGCGCTATTATTGGTGTCGGCTGCCGCGATACCAGAGACGTTGGTTCCGTGTCCGTCGGTATCTTGGGCGGCGCTCACGCCATTGAAAATCTGACCGTTGACGACCTTCTCGCCACAGACGACTTTGCCGCCGCCGAGATCCGGATGGGTCGAGTCCAGTCCAGTATCGAGAATCGCGATTGCGATGCCGCTACCGCTCGGCGTGCAGTTGATCCCGCCGCTGTTAACCTCGGGCACACCGTGCGTATATCCCCACGCGTCGAGGAAATCCATCCGGAACATATCCCATTGCGTGAGGTTGTTGAAATGCGAGTCATTCGGCGTAAATGGACTCGCACTGGTCTTGTATCGCAATGCAAGCGGCTCGGCCGAGTTGACCTCGGCATGCGCGCGCATTCTGCCGACCATGGAATCCATCGATCTGCCCGCAGGCAAGTCAACGAGGCGCGTGATCTCACCATTACGTTCGAAACCAATACCGACGGCACGTTTGACGCCCTCGAAGCTCTCGATATCGGCAGCATGGCGCCCGCTCATGTTGAGCGCCGACGTCCGATAGTGGACTGCAAACCGCGTCGAACTGAATTGCGCCAATCCCGTCGACCGGAAGGGTCCGAAGCGCGGACCGCTGGAGTCAGCGCGAGCTGAACTCGGAGCGCGCCCAACGGAAGTCGCCGATACCGAACCGATCGAGCCGTTGGTATCAGCGGCTTGGTTGTAGTAGACGGTCCGATTGCCGTTGGCTGTCTGATCCGTCTTATAGATGAAGTGTGCCGCGCCGTTCGTCGGTACGATGTCGTATTGCGTTACCGTCGACACTTGCGGCGGCGTATTCGTCAGCGGAGTCGTGCCCAGCGCACATGTATTGGCGAGCACTTGCAAGCCCGACGGGTTTGATTGCAGCGAGACCTGGCTCAGAATCTCACCGCTGGCCGAGGTGCGCGGCGGAACCGTCGAGTTCGGCGAGACCGGGGGCGATGGCGTGAAGGCCGGCGTCGCCGCCGACGCTGTATGGTACAGCCCGAACCAAAAGATCCCAGGCTGGAACGTTAGCGAGCCGGACGAGTTCGACGAGAAGGTAAGCGTATTTCCGCTCACGGTTCCGGGCCCGAATGCGCCCAGATTCCATGCCGACCCGTTCCAAGTCGCGACGAAGTATTGTTGACCGCTTGATGGAGCCGACGGAAGCGTAACGGAGAGACTCAATTGCGAACTGATCATTACCGTCGCCGACGTTTGGAACGAGAAATACAGATCCGGGCTGTTCGCAAGCGGTCGGCGTCCGGTTGAAGCGAGCGCGATCAAACCGGTCGGCGTGGTGGTCGTATCGGTGATCGTCACCGACGAGCCGCCTCCCTGAGTCGGCGCCGGGATGGTGATGAACCCAGTGAAGCCCGCGTTCGGCGGTAGCGCAAGGTTACCGCCGCCGGCCGGGATGGTCGTCGTCGAACTTACGTCTAGCGGTGAGCGCGAGAACGTCGAGGAGGAGAGACTTGAACGCGAAGTCGAGGCGGCGCAGTTGGTCGGCACCGGCGTCGGTGTCGAACCGCCGCCGCCGCCCCCAGGGCTATATCCACCACCACCGCCGCCGCACCCGGCCACAACGAGGCCAAGCGCAAGAAACGTTGTCGCGGCCAACGGCACGATATGAGGTCGGTTCAAGATCAGTCTCCCGGAGATGGCTGAGGCACGCAGCCCAGCATATTGTATCAGAACGTAGCAGGCGCCGGCCGAGTTTCCTCTTTCTCGAGGTATCGCCAAATCAGGTTTAATGCGGCCGTAATGGTGCGGCGCCGCACGTCNNGCCAGGCTGGTCCCCAGACGAGCGCGCGCACCTCGCGCCATTCCCTCGGCGACCTCACCGCTGACCGCGCCGTGTTCGCGGATCAATTCGGGATCTACATCGAGCAGCACGCTCTTCAGTTCATTGTCATACGCGACGATCGCGCCGCGAAAAACCGCCGACACTCCGGGGACGCGCACGAATGCGTCGGCGATGCCGCCGCCGCTGATCGATTCCGCCGTCGCGATCGTCAGTTTCCGTTCGCGCAGCACGTCCGCGATCGCGCCTTGCAAGGTCTGGTCGTCGACGCCAAATATGCCCCGCCCGATTCGGGTCCGCAACTCAGCTTCGACCGGCGCGATCGCTTCTTCCGCCGCTTGCCGATTCCGCGCCTTGGCCATGATCTTGACGTCGCAGCGGTATTCGTGCGCGAGCACCGCGATCTTCGGATTTTCGAGCGTTCGAAAGAGCGGCTCGATGCGCGCGTCGACGTCGGACTCGGAGATGCCGACCGTGTGCAGCGTACGCGTGTAGATGGCGTCGTGCAGCTCGTACCGCGTGACGAGCCAGGGCAGGAGCTTCTCCTCCAGCATCGCCTTCATCTCCCGCGGCACGCCCGGCATGCAGGCCACGAACTTGCCGTCGCCGCGCAGCGCGATGAAGCCGGGCGCGGTACCGTTCGGATTCTCAAGCACCACGCAGCCGCGCGGTAAGATCGCTTGGCGCCGATTATTCTCGCTGACCGGACCAGGCCGGCCCAGCGCTGCGAAACGCGCTTCGATCGCGAGAAGTGACGGCTCGTGCAGTTCGAGCGTCGTCTCGACCGCCGCCGCGACTGCATCCTTGGTCACATCGTCGACCGTCGGACCCAGGCCGCCGGTCGTGATGACGCCGTCGACGCGTTCGAGCGCTTCGCGCAGAACGGCCTCCAGGCGCGCCGCATTGTCGCCGACGGAGTGCTTCTGAAAAACATCGACCCCGTGGTCGGCGAGGGCGCGGGCGATCTGCGGTGCATTGGTATCGATCAGGTGGCCGAGCAGAATCTCGGTGCCGATCGTGACGATCTCAACGCTCGCCAGAACGCACCTCGGGCGCATCGGCTCCCGCCGTGAACCACTCGGGGTACCGCATCCGAACCTCGACCTCGAAACCTTCGGCAGCCAGAATCATCGCCTCGCGCCGTGCCTCGGATTCGTCCAGCCGGCCACGGTTACGCTGCCGCTGCGCGTTGAGGCAGTTCATGAAACGCTCGAAGGTCGCATCGAGCGCGGCCTGAAGTGCGACGCGCAGTTTGCCGCCGACCCGCGGCGAGATGCCGCCGGTCGAAATGGCGATTCGCACCGGACCGGCTTTCGCGACGGCCTGCATCGCAACGAATCCGTAGCGCGGCTGATCGATCGCACAGAACAGGAAGCGATGTTTATCGGCAAGCGCTCGCAGCCGTGCCGCGAGGGCTTCATCCTGCGGCGTGCTGATGACCAGGAACGCATCGCGCACGTCTTCGTCGCGCACGTTCGTCACTTCGCGAATGCGGCGTACGCGCGCCCCGGTCTCGCGCAACGCCGCCTCTTTCTCATTCGCCTCGCGATCGTCGCCGATCACCAGGCAGTCGCGGTCGCGTACGTTGAGCCCGACCGGAAAGAACACGTACGGGTATTCGGTGACGTCCATCAATAGTCGACGGGGCGCAGATAGAACTCGTTGATCGCCGTGCTCGAGAGCATCGCGGTCGTCGGCAGATGGCGTTTCCAGTGCGTACCGTCGACACGCCAGCGCACGATCCCGATTTCTTGCGAGCTGAAGCCTCGAGCGGCGATTCGCGCGTCGTCGTACCCGAACAGCATCAGAGCGAGAATCGCGTCGGCTTTCGCATAGCTGATGCCGAGATCGCCTTCGTCGGTCTGATTCGTCTCGAGGTCGGCGCTCGGGGCCTTGTCGACAATCGACTTCGGAACGCCGAGAAAACGGGCCAAGGCCCAGACTTGCGTCTTAAAGAGATCGCCGAGCGGATTGAGCGGCGGCGCATCGTCGGCGTGCCAGGTGAAGTAGCCCATAAGCCGTTCGGTCTTATTGCCGGTGCCGATCGGCAACGCGCCGAGTTTGACGGATTGGTCGAATAGCACCAGCATGCGCGTGCGCGCCATGATGTTTCCGCGCCGGCGCGCATCGGCATCCGGCTCGTGCTGCAGATAGCCGTCAACCGAGGGCGTGATTTCGATGGTCCGATCGTTGCAGCCCAGTGCATCGACGACGAGCTGCGCGTCGCTCAAGCTTTCGGCGCTCGAGGTCTTATACGGAAGACGGATCGTAAAGACGTGCTCGGGGCCGAGCGCCCGGGCACAGAGAAATGCGGTCACGGCCGAATCGACGCCGCCCGAGAGCCCTACGACCGCGTTGCGAATGCCGCGCCGCGCGATCAGCTCATCTTCAAGGAAGGCCTGCAGCCACGTCGCGGCCAGTTCGCAATCGATCGCGAGCGACGGCGCGCTCGGCAGCGCATCGATAACCGGGAGCGTGGTCGCGCCGTTCATTCCGGCGACCGGGGCGGCAGCGTCGCGGTCGTGTGCGAGAGCAAGTCTTCATCGAGGAGCAGATCGGGCAACACCGCGTTGAGGTCGCCGAGCAGCGGCAGGTTGGCGCGCGCCAAATCGACCTCACCGAAATCGATCTCGGCGCGGATGACGCACGCCCCAAGCGCCGGCGCCGAGACCAGCGTACGCCCGCGCGGATCGACGACGCACGACGAACCCGTCATTCCCTTGCCGCCTTCAAAACCGGCCAGGCCCGCGTAGAAAATAAAGACGCCGTGCTCGATCGCTTGAGCGTGCAGCAGTTCGTGCCAAAACTTCACGCTTTCGAGTTCGCCGTCCCCGCCGAGCCCGCGGCCGGGCGAGGCGCTCGGGACGATGATCGCGCGCGCGCCCTTGATCGCGGCGATCGTCGGCATCAGCGTATGCCACATATCCTCGCAGATCAACAGTGCCATGCGGCCGAAGCGCGTCTCGAACGCCCCAAGGCGCCGGCCGCGCGAAAGGAACCGTTCTTCATCGAAGACGCCATAGGTCGGCAAGAACATCTTGCGGTGAACGTGCACGATCTCGTGATCGCGCTCGCCGACGCGCAGATACATCGCCGAGTTGTAATAGTTGCCGGAATCGTTTTCGAAAAACCCGATCGCCAGATCGACCGGCCGCTTCGCTCCGCCTTTGGTGCGCCACAGATCCGCGAGACGCAGGGCGAGCGCTTCGGCGGAGAGGGTCAGTTCGTAGACGCCGCCTTCAAGGAAGTAGCCGGTCAGCGCCGCCTCGGGCAGCACGATCAGATCGTACGGCGCGCTCTCGGCGGCGAGCTGCGCGAAGACTTCACCGAGTGCGGCTAGGTTCGCCTCGACGTCGCCCTTGCGCGGTTTGAACTGAACGATTCCGAGTTTCACATTGCCGCCACGGCGGCTTTGGCTGCCTTCGAGCCGAGTCGCAAGCGGGTGGCGATCTCCTCGGCCGGATAGGTCAGGATCTCGGCCATCGTCGGGTGCATGTGCGGGATCTTCACGAAGTCGTAGACCGTCGCGCCAAAGTGCATCGCCACGATCACTTCGTGGATCAAATCGGAGGCGTGCGCGCCGACGATCGCCGCACCCAGAATCTTGCCATCGTTCGCTGAAGCCAGCATCTTGACGAAGCCCTTGGTCTTATTGATCGAGATCGCCTTGCCGTGGTCCGCAAAGAGATACATGCCGCTTTCGTATGGTACGTCGCGCTTGCGCAGGCTCTTCTCGGTTTCGCCCACGATCGCGACCTGGGGATCGGTGAAGATCGTATGCGTCTTCTGCAACGAGTAATCGGCCTTTTCCGCGGTGCCCAGGATCGCGTTGCGGGCCGCAATCTCGCCCTGGTAGATCGCGACGTGTACGAGCGGAAACTCGCCCGTCACATCGCCGACCGCGAAGATATTCGGGTTCGACGTACGTATGTCGGCGCCGATCTCGATGCCGGTGATCGGGTGATAGGTGACGCCGGCCTTCTCCAGATCGAGTCCGGCCACGTTCGGTACGCGGCCGAGCGCGTAGAAGATCTCCTCGGCCTCGATGACGCGTGGCTCGCCGTTCACGAAGAAGTGCAGCGCCTTGAGCGCGCCGTGCCGCTCGACGTGGGAGAGACGCGCGCCGGTCTCGACGCGGATGCCCTCGTTGCGAAAGCAATCCATCAGGGCTTCGCCGACATCGCTATCTTCGCCCGAGAGCAGATGCGGCGCGCGGATGACGATCGACGTTTCGGCGCCGAGGCGCGCGAAAAACTGTCCGAGCTCGGTCGCAACGTATCCGCCGCCTAGGACGATCAACGATTTCGGAATGCTCGCGGCGTCGAGCGCGGCGTCGCTATCGATGAAGCCCATCTCCGCCAAGCCGGGAACGGCCGGCGGCGCGACCACGCTGCCGGTACCGATCACGAACGATTTCGCTTCCAGCACGATGTCGTCGCCGACTTGGAGTCGCGCCGGCGAAAGAAAGCGCGCCGCTCCCTCATAGATCGGAAACGAGTTGAGCGCCTCGATGCGGTAGTCGGCGAAGCCCTGGATGACCTCGCGCTTGCGCGACATGACGTGCTTCAAATCGACCTTCGGCGTTTTTGTCCCAATGCCGAGGACGCCCGATTCACCAATTTCCGCCAACAGGTCGCTGGTCGCGAGCAAGGTCTTTGAGGGCATGCAGCCGCGCAGAATGCACAATCCGCCGAGCGGGCCGTGGTCGACCAGCGCTACCGTCCCGCCCAGTTCGCGCGCGGTGCGCGCGGCCGCGTAACCGCCCGAACCGGCGCCCACGATCACGAGGTCGTACCGAAAGGTCTTCACACTCCTCCAAACACTTCGCCGGTCACGAGCGTGGCAGACGCTTCGTTGGGTAGGGGTGGGCTCCCGTTGGCACAGAACTCTGAGGACCGCGATGTCAGCCCAGGCTACGTTCGACGAGCGCGATACCGAGCGGCGCTCGACGGTTTTTGAAACCCTTAAGGCCTGCGGGCCGCTCGCGATCGCTTTGGTCGCGATCGGCGGCGTCGCGCTCGGGCTCCTGTTTTGGTACGTCGCCGTCACGCGCGTCGCCTTGGCGGCAACCCTCACCGAACTGACCTTTGTCGCAGCGCTCACGCTCGGTCTGGCGGTTGCGGTCAGCGGCTGGTATCTCTACGGGCAGTACTTCGCCCGTCGCGCCGGCGTGGATCTCATCACGGCGATGCAATGGGATAGCATCTCGTGGGGGTTGATCGCGATCTATCCGCTCGGCTTTATCGCGCCGGTCTCGCTCGCTAATCCCTCACGCATGGCGTTCGCTGCGGTCGCGCTCGCCGCGCTGGTGAAGATCTTGATCGCCGCGCGTTTCGTGCATACGGTCCGCGATGTCTTGATGACGTTCGTCGTGACTCGCATCCCGATCATCGTTATCGCCGAGTTGGCGTCGGTCATCATCGCGCAACGCCCGGGTGATCACTACTCCGTCTCGGCCAACCCGCTCTTGGCGGTCTGGGGCCGCTGGGACGCGGTGCACTATCTCGATATCGCGCGGCGCGGCTACTACGGTACGGATATGGCGTTCTTTCCTTTATACCCGCTGCTGATCCGGCTCGCCGGCGTATCGATCGGAAATTATCTGGTCGCCGGCATCATTATTTCGAACGCGGCGTTCTTCTTCGGTCTGCTCTTCTTCTACAAACTGGTCGAGCATCAGTACAACCGGACGGTCGCGCACCGCGCGATCTTCTACGTCTCGATCTTTCCGACCGCAATCTATTTCTCGGCGGTCTACANNTACTACATTCGCGAACACAAATGGCTCACCGCCGGCATTCTGGGCGGGCTTGCGGCGCTGACCCGGGTCGAGGGCGTGCTACTCTTTATCCCCTACGCCATCGAAGCGTTCATGCCAAGCGCTGCCGGATCGTGGAGCAATCCGTTCGCCGGACGCGCGCGTTCGTTGCGTCTCGTGGCCGGGGCGCTCTGCATTCCAGCCGGCCTCGCGATCTACATGGCGATGCTCTGGGTCATCAACGGCGACCCACTCTACTTCTCACACGTGCAGGCGCACTGGAACCGCCACTTCTCGGGGCCATGGGTCAGCGTGTGGCATAGTTTCTCCCTGATGCTTTCCTCGAAATTCGGGACGACGATCGCCGGACAGGCGATCGAGCTGGCGTTCACGGCACTGATGATCGGCGTGCTCGCGCTGGGCTTCCGGCGCCTGCGGCCGTCCTTCACGGCGTATAGCGGCCTCTCGATTTTGGTTCCGATGTCGACCTCGAGCCTGAT
>PLDY01000063.1 GCA_003136895.1 Candidatus Erabacter solicola
TTCGGCGGAGCCTGTTCTACCCACTTGGCGTCTCTCGACGTTTCGGGGCAGCGGCCTGTGTGTTGCGTAGACGCCTCGCCTATCGAGGTGACCTTCCTCAGTATACCGACCCCGCGACGAAAGGGTCAACCCCAAATGGGGATAGGCAATAGGAGCTTCCAAGACGAGCCCACCCAGTTCCGGGCGCCGAGCAGCAAGGTTTCAGTGCGCAGAGAGCGGTCGCGAGGCCGCAAAGCCGCGTAGCGCGCTGGGCCTCAAAGCCGGCTTAGCGTTGCTCCGATCGCGTTGCGCGTGGCGATTGGCCCGGGCGGTCGTGGCATTTTTTCGCTACTTGGCGATATTTAGAGTCTTACCGCGGCCATTCACGACGGTCAGCCCGGGACCGTTGGAAAAAATCGCTACGGGTGCGCTTTCGAAGGCCGGCGGGAGAGCATACGTCTCCATCTTTAGTGACGCAAGCGTAATCCGAATGAGAAATGATGGCATGAGTACGATCGGCATATCAACGGGCGGCGTCGCCACACCGAATATCACTCCTAGCGTTGTTTCGGCGGCCATAGTAATTTCGTCAGGTCCTGCCGGCCATATGAGATCATCTGCGGGATGCCGCTCCGGAATAACGTACGGAGTTACGGGGCTTTTCGCTGGTACCCAGCCTTGAGTATCAGGTGACGCGCGTGGTAGATTCAGACGTGCCGGCGGCACGCCGTCTCGCTCAATAACCGCAACGCCTGCCGAACTCAAGACTCCGACGCGGAACGGGTAAGCGAGAACAACATAGCGCCACATAAGCAATGTCGAGATGGCAATCGACTCGATATCTTCCGTTGTTGTTGCGGTTCTCATTGCCGGCGCCACCATTGCGCAGGCGCCGGCAAGTATTTCGCTTCTAGTCATTCGTTCGCCCCAGACCATCATTTTGCAGCCATGACGTCCTGCTCGCTCACCGCTCCGCCTTTGTTTCCCCAGGCAGTACGAATGAACGTTACGACGGCCGCGATGTCACCGGCCGAGAGTTGGCCTTTCCACGACGGCATCATGCTGCGCCCGTGTTCGATGAGTTCGATTGCGGCGGCCGGATCATTATTGTTCACGAGCGAATTGCCGGCGAGCGCCGGGAACGTCCCGTGCCCTCTGCCTTGTCCATTTGCTCCGTGACAGGCCGCGCATTTTGAGGCAAAGATCGAGGCGCCGACCGTGCTCAGAACCGAAGGTCCCGATGCGGCGACTTGCTGCTCGGTCACGCCGGGCGCTTTATTCGTCCAGGCCGAGCGAACATAGGTGGCGACCGCGGCGATATCCGCATTCGAGAGCTGGCCTTTCCACGACGGCATCTTGCCCTTGAACGTGGCACCGTTTACCGAGAGCGCACCGGATCGCCCGTTCACGATCGTCGCGATCATCTCTGTGGGATCCGAGGCGGCCACATGCGGGTTCCCGTTGAGCGGCGGGTAGGCGCTCGTGCCTGCGCCGTCGGCTTGATGGCAGGTCGCGCACTTGGCGGCGAAAATTTGGCCGCCGGTAAGTGCCACCGGGTAGCGCGCGGTAGTGACCTGCTCGGCCGTTACGATGGCAGCCCTGTTCATCCAGGCGGAACGGACGTATGTGAGCACCGCGGCGATCTCGTCGTTTGAAAGGTGATCTTTCCAGGCGGGCATCGCACCGCTGAACGTTTTTCCGTTTACCTGGATCGGCCCGCTACGGCCGTTTAGCACGGTCAGAATTAAATTCGAGGTGTCGGATGCCGTCACGGCGCCATTTCCGTTAAGCGGCGGATATGGCCCGGCACCCGCTCCGCTTACCTGATGACATGCGGCACACTTCGTTGCGAAAATCGCTTTACCGTCGGGCGCCGGCGCACTCGCTGCGGCGCCTTCGCGCGCATGGAACGCCGATACAACGGCGATGATAAACGCGCATACGAGCGCGGCTGTCATGTTGCGGCTCATGCGCTCAGCTAACACGCGGGTGCGACAAAAGCCTGCGCGGCGTTATAAGCAAGCAAGCACGTCGTGTACAGTGCCGTACGCTTGAAAGGCCGTTTTCTGGGTAGAGCATAGCCAGGCGATGTCCACCAGCGTTGATATCGTTATGAGAAGACGGATCACGCATCATGCAACTGTCGTTCGCACGACATTCTCACCGTCGTCGTACGCTGCGACTAAGGAGCCCAAAAATGCGCGCATCCACAATTGTCTTTATGGCGGGCCTTTTCGCGCTCGCGGTCCCCGCGTCGGCAGCGAATACTAAGAACAGCCCGCTCCCGATCGTCAACGTCGTTGCGACGGGGAATCAAAAGTTTGCACCGGATCATATCGTGTTGCACGTGGGCAAGCGTCAAACGGTGCGCTTCACGTCCACCGGCGGCGTGCACGGCGTCGTATCGAAAGATCTCGGTATTCCCTCTACGATGATCGTGCCGGGCAAGCCGGTCGCCATCAGCATTACTCCGAAGAAAGCGGGGACCTACAAGATCCCGTGCTCGATCGTTTGCGGTCCCGGCCACGCGGACATGGCCCTCAGCATCGAAGTTAAGCCTTGACGCGCGCGCTGCGTGCATTCTTCGGTATTGCGTTCGCAGCCGCGGTCGCCGCCGTTAGCGGCGCTCCGGCGATCGCGATGCCGACCTTCGGTGAAGCCTACGGCATCAGTTGCGCGACGTGCCATACGGCGGTGCCGGCTTTGAATGCGTACGGCCGCTCCGTCCAGCGCTCGCAGTACGCGTTGCTCGACGCACAGATCCTCAAGAAGACCGCTCCGCTGTGGGTCGGCTACCAGGCGAACTACGACTCGCAAGCGGGGTCGCCGGATACGCACAAGGTCATTTTGGGAAATGTGGCTATTCATGCCGTCGGCCTCATCGGCGAGAATTGGTCGTATCACATACAACAATGGCTGGAGAACGACAACCAAGGCGGTGGCCTCGACACCGCTTGGGTGAGCTACAACAATGTCTTCAAGCACAACGGCTACATCGAGCTTGGCAAACTCGAGGTTCCTGCCCCATCGCCGTACAGCATGTGGCTTGAGATCGCGCCGTTCAACCTTCCCGAGGTCACGGTCGGCGAACACGCCTACCAGCTCGACGCGAACCGATGGGGTGCGAAAGCTGGATATAATCACGGCTCGCTGAGCCTTGACGCCGCGTATGTCGGCAGCGATGCGGACCTTAATGGTGCTTCGGACTTCGCGCCGGGCAACGGCAAAGCGCTCCAGTATCGTGCAGCCTTCCAGCACACGAAGAGCCCGCTCGAGGTTGGGGTCTACGGCACAACCGGAACGTTCCCGATCTCCGACGGGTTGACCGACCGCTTCTCCGCGATCGCCGGCTATTTGCAGCGCGATCCGACACACGGAATTCCGGGCGTGCTGCTCGTCTACCAGAGCACCCACGACGGTTATCCCATGGCGGGCGCAATCTCGCCGGCGAACGGGCGCGGATACACGCTCGATATCTACGAGCCGATTATCAGGGACAGAGTCGTCGTCGGGTTCCGGCGCGAGATGACCGACGATGGAATGGGCACGGTGAACCAGTACGGCAACGTCGACCTCACAGTCCAGATCGCAAAGTACCTCCGGATCTACGGTGAAGCCGCGCTATCCGGATCGAATGCCGGAAATGGCGTTGACCGTGTCGGCACGCCGGCGTGGCGCGCGTTCATCTGGTGGACGATGCCGGTGACGAAGGCTAGGTAGTCGGCGTCGCGGGGTCTACGACCAGCGACGCCAACATCTGTCCGGTGATGATCACTCAATCGGCGCCGGGCGGCGCGTCCCGCGCGGTAGGTAGTGTACGAATTATCTCCGCCTCAGCGTGGCGAGGCGAGTATCCGGGCCAGGAGTCGCTCAACCGTGATCACTCGCGTGCTCGTAAGTTTGTCGTGCAAAAAGACGCGATGAGCGAACGGACTCATGATGGCAATTAACGGCCATAACGCGGTAGCGATCAGGTAGCGAGAAACCGTGCGAAAGATTCCTGGTCGCCGAAAGTCGGCGGTCACGACGCGTATCCCCGCGATCATCATGCCGAACGTCTGGCCGACAACTGCCACCAGAACCGCGAGGTATGCCGCAAGCAAGGCGATCGCGCGACCAAACGGAAACAATAGCAAGTAACTTGTTCCCTTGATCCCGTTGGCGAACGTAATCGAGACGGCTGTCGCGCCGGCCGGGGAAGACGTGATGCCGTGCATGGAGCCGACGATCGCGAGCACCACGACGACGTCGATCGCAAATGCCCAGAAGCGGCGCCACCAACTGGAGCAGTCGGCGAGTTGGACGGTGCTGGTACCCGGCGCCGGAAGCGCGGGCGGCTCGGCGCTTCGTTCGCGAAGAAACCGCCGCTCGGCAATTTCGTATGCCGGCGTGGCGGCGAACTGGCTCAGCGATGCAATCCGCACGGTCGCGTACGGCTCGCTTCCGAGCCACGCGCCCCAGCGCATGACCGCGTCGCTCTCGTTCTCTTTGTACTGCTCCGCGAAGACCCTGTAATCGATTTGCCGGCCAAACTCGTGGAACGATGCGACGCCTATCGCGCGAATGGCCGCGTCCAGAGAACCGCAGCACAGTAGTCCCACTTTGTCGCAGGTCGTCGTGCAGCGTCGCAGCCACGCACCGAAGATCGCTGAGACAAACGCATTTTCGTTGCCGTTTACACTCAGTAGCGAGAGATAGCGCGTATGCCCCGCCGCGATGTGCCCAAGCTGGCGGCCGATCATGAACGCGAGCTCGTCATCACGAAAGACCTCGACCCAATGACTGGAAACCACCAACGCATACGGTTCGCCAAAGCCGAGCGCTGCCACCGGAACGTAGTTGTCTTCGCGGACGAATACCAACGGCATCGGAACGTCTAGGGCGGCGCACGCGCGCTTGACGATCGCAAAGACGCGCGGGTACTGCGTCTCGTGAGTTACAACGCTTGAACCGAGTAGGCGACCCCGCGCGAGCGTTACGTAGATCATCGCGACGACGATGAACAGTGCTACCTGCGATATGCCGATCGATTCGTGAATGAAAAAGCCGATGATCGCGGCGGCGGGGAACGCGAAGAGGACCGTTAACCAGAACGCTAGGCGCTCCGACGGGTGCCTAAGGGAGCCCGGTCCCTCGAAGAGCGACTGTTGCACGGGTTAGTGAGTTCGAGGCCTCGCGATTGCTTCCGGCTGGCGCTGAGGACCGCTTACAAGAAAAGCTCGCCGATTTTATCGGAAGACCCCTCGGTGAACCAGATCGTGTTGTTGGGCCCGGCGGCGATGACTAGCTCGTTGGGCTTGCGTCGCCTTTCCTATAGTGGAAATAGACGCTCATGCAAAGGAGCGCGAGGCTCAATACAAGCAGAAGCGGCCGCACCAGCGGATGTACGTGCATCCCCGAGGTGCTTATTGCCCCCACCGACGAATTGGCTGCTACCGCTAGACAGAGGAACACGCCGCCCAAAGCTTTTCCGGTTGGCCTTTGGGACCAGCGATGGAAATTCGCGATGGCCATCACGATCCCAACGAGCGTCACGGCGACGGAAAGCCAAAACAGAGACGGCTCGGTTAGCGCCATCTCAACGCCTCACGTCCATTGCCATGTCGGTTTCTTCGGCAATCATCGTCCGGCGCCATGCTGCGGGTGTTGAGCATCTTGGGATCGGGGGCCGCCCGGTAATTTTCAAGGAAACCTGCGCGCGAATTCTGCCGTCGTTTGGTCGGCATCGCACAAGGGAGCCAGCCGTTTGCAGAAAACAGACCGACGACCTAACCCATTCGCTCGGGGCCCGACAGCGCCGCAGGAGGAGACACTATCATGAAGGCGATCGCATCGCTTCGGCATGCAAGCGCGCTAGTGGGATTCGCGCTAATTGTTGCGTCTCCGGTTACGGCCAACGCTGCGAACTTCTCTGGGACGTGGACGTTTGACGGAACCATCGGCCACCCCGTGATCATGCAGACGGCTCCCGTTTGCGTCTTTCGGCAATCCGGGGACAGCATCACCGGTAATTGCAAAGGCCCGAATGCTTCCGGCTCGGTGAGCGGCGCGGTCAACGGTCGCGCGATCACGTTTGTGTGGCATTCCGTTTCCGCGACGCGTAGCGGTACTGCGACGTTTAGAGGAACGCTTGGTTCCGACGGCACGATTCGCGGAACGTTTACGGGCACGGCGACCCCCGGCCTGACCGGAGTGTTCTCGGGACATCAGATGTAGCACGCCGCTCGCTCTTTTAGATGGAACGGGTTCTTATTCTCGGTGGATGCGGGGCCGGGAAATCGGTGTTTGCACGCCGTCTGGGCGCGCTACTCGATTTGCCGGTCATCCATCTCGATGCCGAATACTTCCAACCCGGCTGGGTCGAGCCTGATCATTCGGCGTGGCGGGCCCGGGTCGCGGAACTCGTGGCCGCGCCGCGCTGGATTATCGATGGTTCGCACATCGGCACGTTGCCGGCGCGATTGCCGCACGCCGATACCGTCATCATCCTGGATCTGCCGACATGGATTTGCGTGTGGCGCGTGCTGCTTCGAATTGCGCGCGGTTACGGTCGCGTCCGGCCCGATTCGGCGCCCGGTTGTCCCGAACGCTTCGATCTCGAGTTTCTCGCGTTCACCGCCGCGTTTCGCCGGCGACAGCGCCAGCGGATAGTTTCGGAACTCAGCGTTTTCTCGGGACGGATCATCACGCTCGAAAGCCGGCGCGAAATAAGCGCGTTTCTGTTGTCCGGCGGAGTGAAACTTCACGTTAGTTAGTAGGGATTTGCTGACGTTCTGGTTTAGCAAGCAGCCGAGCCCAAACCGATAGCACCGTTTCTTCAAGCAGCGTGCCTCACTCGAAAGCAGGGTCTGTATCGTGGCTCGTAACTTCGTATTGTTCGCGGCATTTCTCGTCATGGCGGGCGTAGCATCGCCGGCATTCGCGGGAGACGTCGATCTTTCACTGCTTAAGAAGCCGCTGACGACCGGGCTGCCCGCTACCGAAGCGCCGCTTGCCTCCGCAACAGCGGCGCCGTTGCTCGTGCGAAAGCTTGGCGCCACCGGCTTGGTTTCAGCCGAACTCGTCGCTTGGGGTTCGGCGAACACGCAACTCGCGCGTGGACTTGCATCATATCCAGCGCCCGCGCTACGCGTGATTGGCGAAGTGCCGCTCGGCGCCACGTCGTTCATGGTTGAGTTCGACGATCGCGAGCTGGCCGGTACCGCGAATGCGTCCGGCTGCGCCGATCCTGCCGTTCGTGCGATCACCTGCGACCGTCAATCCGTGGGAGGGTTTCGCGCGCGTGAATGGACCGTTCAGGAGCATGGCGGCTTCCTCGTTCCGAAAACGTCGATCTTTGTGAACTTTGCCAACCTCTATCGCGCGACAAACTTCTCGATGGATATCGAAGGCATCGGTTTCGGCGCGGAATTGCTCCCCACGGTCCTCAGTGCGAACAGCCCCAACGGCTTTTTCGGCAGCGTCTACTTCTATCCGAATATCATGAACGAACACATGGTCGAAATGCACGTGACGCCTAAGCACAACGTTCCGGTGCGGTACAGTATGCTCGCCTACGAAATGGGCATGACGCGAACCGTCGGAAAGAGTCGCACGTTCCTCGATATCGGCCTGCGCGGCGATCACTCGTGGAGTCTCGTGAACGCGCCGAGACAGGGCACGAAACTCCATCTCTTCATCGGGTCAGGCAGGCACCTGTAATACACGGGTAATTCCGGCGCCTCGCCGAAACGTCGCCTCGAATGAGACTTGCCCTCGGCTTCGCCGGGCCGGCCTTTGTAGCGCTCCTCGCAGGGGCGAGTTTGGTCATGCAGTCGGCGCTCAACTCGCAGCTACGCTCCGCGTTGAACTCGCCGGTTCGGGCGGGGCTCATAAGCTACGTCGGCGGAACGATCACGATGCTGCTCATCGCTCTCGCGATGCGCGAGTCGTGGTCGTACGCGTCGGATTTACCGCGTGTATCGTGGTGGTTGCTGACGGGCGGATTCTTCGGCGCCGCCTACATCGTCGCAATCATCGTCTTGATCCCGCGCGTCGGCGCGGCCACCGTCTTCGCACTGATCGTAACCGGCCAAATGTTGGCGTCGCTCGTCTTCGATCAGTTCGGCGTCTTTGGAATCACGCAGCGCTCGATCGACCTCACGCGGGTAGCCGGAGCGCTGCTCCTCATCGCGGGCGTCGTTTTGATCAGGCGTCCGTAACGTGTCTGGGCTGTTAAGCACTCTCCCGACGTACTTCATCCCGCACGGCGGCGGTCCGTGTTTTTTCATGGACTGGCCGCAGGGCAATCCGTGGACGTCACTCGAGACGTGGCTCAAGGCCTTGCCCGGTGACGTCGGAGTTCGGCCGCGTGAATTGCTCGTTATCTCAGCGCACTGGGAAACGCGGCGGCCGACGCTGACGGCAAATCCAAAGCCGCCGCTCATCTACGATTACACGGGGTTTCCGCCTGAGACTTATTCGCTGCGGTACGATGTGCCGGGTTCGCCCGGCCTGGCCGCGCGCGTGAAGCGTCTGCTTGACGAGGCAGGCTTCGCCGCCGCCGAAGATCCGCTGCGCGGACTCGATCACGGCGTCTTCGTCCCGTTCAAAGTTATCTATCCCGAGGCCGATATTCCACTCGTGCAGCTCTCACTCGAAGCCGGGTTCGATCCGGCAAGACATCTGGCAATCGGCGCCGCGCTCGCGCCGCTCCGTGACGAGGGCGTGCTGATCGTGGGAAGCGGCATGAGCTTCCACAACCTCGCGCGTTTTTTCGGCGGCGCAAGCGAGGACTCGGAGCGTTTCGATGCATGGCTGACCGCCGCAGCCACGAGCGAACCGCAGGAGCGCTCGAGTCTGCTCGAGCGCTGGCATGAAGCTCCCTCAGCACGCGTGGCGCATCCCGAGGACGATCATCTCTTGCCGCTGCTCGTCGCGGCCGGCGCAGCGGGCCAAGACCGCGGGCGCCGGACATTTAGCGATACCGTCTACGGCAATCGCATCTCGGGTTATCGCTTCGGTTAAGAACGAAGCGATCGGGGTTTACCCGATGACGAAGAGCTGCTCCAGCTTCAAGAGCTGCATCACTCGTTCGAGGCGCGGTGCGACGTTGATGAGGCGGAGTTGCGTTTCGGGCTTGTTCACTCTCCACTCGCGCAGCCGTCGGACCATGACGCCCAGGCACGAGCAATCGAGGTGCTCCGTAGATGCCATGTCGATCACGACGTCGCTGTGCGGTTCGATCGCATCGAATTCTGCCTTTAGTTCGGACTTTCGGCTAAAATCGTAGTAACCGCCGTGCAGTGCATGGCTGCCGGCCACCTGCGCACAGTAACTGCCTCCCTGGCCCAATACCCACCTCTTAACGTTAGTGTAAGGCCAAAAAAAGCGCTCGTCTGTACGGTCCCGTACGGAGGAACGCCCTCTACCTCGCTTAGCTGACGAGAAAACGTCCTCTCTGAGCGAGATCCAGCGCACGCGCGCCGAGGCTCGTGCCGCGGCTCCCACGGCTAAGGGAAGAAGCGTGGCCATGTCGTAGCACTAGGTGGGCCTAGCCAAGTGATGTGTCCACGGGCCCCGGAGTGTGATCCCTATGCGGATCGAGCCACTGTTGACTGCTCAGTCGCTCGAGCAGAACTCCATCCTCAGCGTGCTGACCGGCGGGAACGCGGCGGCTGTTCTCGACACCGGTAAACTCGTCGATCTTCGGACGCGCCAAAAAATCTACGACGCCGACGCGACGATTCACGAGGCCTTCTTCCCGGTCAATTCCGTACTGTCCGTGGTGACCGAGATGCAAGACGGCGGCATGATCGAGATTGGAACGGTGGGCTGCGAGGGCGTCTCGGCGATTCCGCTGCTGCTCGGCTCGAAGACCTCGGCGAATATGAGTTACTGCCAGGTCCCCGGCCTCGCCATTTCGATTCCGGTTAATCTCTTTGAAGTGTTGGCCAAGTCGGACCACGGGTTTCGGAGCTTGCTCGACCGCTATCTGCAAGCGTATATCAATCTGCTGGGCCAGCTTGCGGCCTGCAATCGTCTGCACAGCGTCCTCGAACGGTGCGCCCGCTGGTTGCTGATGACGCACGACCGGGTCAAGCACGACGATCTTCCGCTGACCCACGAGTACTTGGGAATGATGCTGGGCTCGCGCCGTTCGGGCGTCACGATCGCAGCGGCCACGCTCAAGACCGCGGGCTTCATTCGCCATTCCCCGGGACATATCACGGTCATCGATCGGGTCGGCCTCGAGCACGCTACGTGCGAGTGCTACCTCGTCGCGCAGAAGCAATTCGCCGGCCTTTTACGATCCTGACCATCGTCGCTAGGTAGCGGGGATTGCTGTAGCCTCGCGGATCGCGGCGCGCAACCGCTCACACGCCGCCTGTAGGGCCTCGACGGCAACGGGGACCGGATCGTGGCGCCGAGCGGCCAAGTCGGCCTCGGCCTCCGCACAAAGCCGTGCGACCTCATTACAGCCGGCGCTCGCGCACATGCCTTTCATCTCGTGGAGTGCTTGCCGGGCGCCGCTCCAATCATGCTGCTCGCAGGCCTCGACGACTCTGGCTTCGATTCGGTCAACCGCGGGCGACAGTTCCTTGAGAAAATCGGCCACGCCGGCAGCGTCGCCGGCGAAGATTGACTCTAGTACGCTGTGGTCAAGCGATTTTGTTTCCATCGATGGTGTCCTCGACATCCTCTGGTTCTACCCCACTGTAGCGAGTCCGAATCTCAAGGAGCTCCGGCAAGACCTCTTTGAACGCCACGACGATGCGTGGATCGAAATGGAGGCCGCTCTGTCCATCGATGTATTCCATCACGCGGCCGAGCGGCCAGGGCCTCTTGTAGGGCCGTTTAGAGAGCAGCGCGTCGAAAACGTCGCAGATCGCCGCGATTCTTCCCGAGATCGGGATCTGCTCGCCGGCGAGCCCGAAAGGATATCCGGTGCCGTCGAATCGCTCGTGGTGAGAGAGTGCGATCTCAGCACCTTTTTGCAATAAGACCGACTCGCTGTCGCGAAGAATATCGTAGCCGGCAACGGAGTGCAATTTCATGACGTCCCATTCCGCGGTCGTCAGCTCGCAACTCTTGAGCAAGATATTATCGGGCGTGCCGACCTTTCCGATGTCGTGCATGGGCGTCGCGAGGCGTAAGAGATCTTGTTCCTCCGTCGACATCCCGAGCAGCGCGGCTACTTTCGCGGCGTAGAGCCCGATGCGAATGATGTGATCGCCGGTATCGTTGTCGCGGTGTTCGGAGGCTCGGGTCAAACGATAGATGGTCTCGCATTCGCGGTCGAGGAGCGACGCCGTCGCGCGACCGACCTCTTCGGTCAGCCAAGCCGCGTGGTCGGCCAGCATGCGTCCGTGCTCACGCACCCTCAGCATGTTTCTGACGCGGGTGCGAAGTTCGGCCGCGTCGACCGGCTTGCTGACGAAGTCGTCTGCGCCTAACTCGAGAGCGTTGCGCCGCACGTCCTTATCCAGTTCGCTCGTAACCACGACGACGGGTACGGGCGTCTTGGCCTTCAAAGCGCGGAAGCGTTTGACGAATTCGAGGCCGTCGAGCTCCGGCATGTTGTAGTCCACCAGCATCAGATCCGGCTCGTTTTTCTCGCACCACTCGAGCGCGAGAAGAGGCGACGTGAACGGGAGGCCGCTGACGTTGGGAAGCGCTTTGAGGATCTGGCCGTACAACTGCAACTGAAGCGAGGAATCGTCGACCATGACGATCGTGTTGATATTGTTCACGCAGTTTCATCCTTGCCTGTGGTTCGCGATCGACGCCTGCGATATCAGTGGGGCGTTACGAGGTGACCCTTCAGAATCGGCGATAAAGCTAGACAATCTGTTTTCGGCCGCCGGGGCTGACCCAAGTGTGTGGCGCGACACCTTCCCGCCGCGACGCGACTCGCGCCGTGCGCAAGCGTCATCGCTTATGTCGACAGACTGAATACATGTCGACTCTTCGCGCCCTCGCAATCAAATCGGAAGCGGCCACGCCTTACGAGTTAGCAACCCTACGCTTGCATGCTTCGCGCTTTTTCGCAGCGATGTTGTGGTTTCACATTCCTTTGGTTATGGTGCTGGCGGCTTCCAATCACGTATCGCCGCTCCGAACCGGCGGCGTCATGCTCTTGGCAGCAGCGTTCGCCAGCGCCGCTGCGCTGCGCTTTGGCGGTACGCTGCCGGCTCGGATGATCGTTGCGGCGGCATGCACGGTCGCTCCGGCGCTGATGGTGTACGCGGGCGTGGGTCCCTGGCAGGCCGATTGGCATATGTACTTTTTCGTCGTCTTCGGAATGCTGGTCGCGTACGTTGACTGGCGCCCGATCGCTCTCGCATGCGCGCTGACGGCGGGGCATCATCTTTTTCTCGATCTGGTATTCTCGGCGGCCGTTTTTCCCGAACCGGGCATCGGCCGCGTCATTTTGCACGCGGTCTTTGTGGTCGTTGATTTCGGCGTCCTCTGCTGGATCATCGCGCAACTCAAACGCCTCTTTGCGAGCGCGTCGGCGGCAACGAATACTGCCATGGATGCATCGCGCTTCAAATCGAATTTCGTAGCCACGATGAGCCACGAACTGCGTACGCCGATGAATGGCGTGGTCGGAATGTGCGAGTTGCTGCTCGATTCTCCGCTCGACGAACGGCAGCGTGAGTGCGCGACGGTCGTCCGTGACTCCGGTCAGGCACTGCTGCGGGTGATCAGCGATATTCTCGACTTCTCGAAGATTGAAGCCGGAGCGCTCGAACTTGAGACGATCGGTATGGACGTGGCCGCGACCGTCGAATCGGTCGCGGATATCCTTGCGCCGGAAGCCCAGGCGAAGGGCATCATTTTGAAGACGCTCGTAGATCCGAAAATTCCGGATACGTTGGAAGGTGATCCCGGTCGGCTGCGTCAGGTTCTGATCAATCTTGCGGGAAACGCGGTAAAGTTCACCGAGAACGGAAGCGTCGTCATCGCGGCAAGCCTGCTCGAACAAACCCTTGAATCGGTAACGGTTCGCTTCAGCGTGAAGGATAGCGGGATCGGCATCTCAGCCGAGACGCTGCGCGAACTCTTTCAGCCGTTCCGTCAGGCCGATGGTTCGACGACGCGTCGATATGGCGGAACCGGTCTGGGACTCTCCATTTCAAAACAGCTGGTCGAGTTGATGGGCGGCACGATCGGCGTGGAAAGCGCCGAGTCGTTCGGATCGACCTTCGCCTTTACGGCTTCATTCCGGTCCGACGTTGCGTCTCCCGGTCACCCGGCTCAGCCGCATCTGCAAAGCATTGGCTCTCCGGCGGAGACGGGCTCCGTTCGCATTCTGCTCGTGGAAGATAATCCGATCAACCATCGCCTGGCGGTTCTGCAACTTCAGAAACTCGGGTACGTCGCTGCGTCCGCGGTGAACGGTCGCGAGGCCCTTGCGGCAATCTCGAAGGACACCTACGACCTGGTCTTCATGGACTGTCAGATGCCCGAGATGGACGGCCTGACGGCGACGCGCGCGATCCGCGCTGAAGAGCTGCGCAAGGGTGGCGCACAGGTTCGGATTGTGGCAATGACGGCGAATGCGCGACCGGAAGACCGGGAAGCGTGTCTCGCGGCCGGGATGAACGACTACCTTTCGAAACCGGTGCGTCTCGATGATATGCGCGCGACTATCGAACGCTGGCGCGCGACGCATTTAGTCGAGACTAGCGCCGTCTCGTCGAAACGCGGGCGGCACTTACCGAAAACTGGGTAGGTGGAGCAGACCGAGGACGTATAAGGAACGGCGATGACGTATTCACGCCGCTTTCTCGCAGTTGTCCTGACCGCCGCGTTCGTCGCTCCGCTGACCCTGCAGGCGCCTCTCGCCGCCGATGAGGTGCGCTATCGCACGCCGCCCAAAGCGATTCTGGACGTCTTGCGTGCGCCGCAGTTGCCGACGGCGTTCGTCGCGCCGAACCACGCCGCGCTCCTGCTGGCGACGCCGCTGCGTTACCCGCCGATCGCCGATCTGGCCCGGCCGATGCTGCGCATCGCCGGTTTGCGCATCGACCCGCAAACAAACGGCATTCACCATGCGTCGTCATATAACGCCTACGCTTTGGTTCGGGTCGCGGACGGCAAGCGCATACCAGTCGTCTTGCCCTCCGGCGCTCACGTCAGCGCGCCGGTTTGGAGCCCGGATGGAACGAGCTTCGCATTTGGGAACGCAACGCGGCGCGGCATCGATCTTTACGTCGGCGCTACCGCGACCGGAGCGATTCGAAGACTGAACGGCGTCAAACTCAATACGGTCTTTAACGGCGCGATCGCGTGGCTTCCCGACGGCAAGACGCTGCTCGTCTATCTCGTTCCCGCGATGCGCGGCCCGGCTCCCGTGGCTCCGGCCGTACCGGTTGGACCGATCGTTCAACAAGGCGGCGGCAAGAAGGCGCCGGCGGTCACGTATGAAGATCTGCTCGCGAGCCCATACGACGAAGCGCTCTTCGATCATTTTGCGGTCGGCCAGTACGCGTTCGTCGATGCGGCGAGCGCGCGCGTCGCGCCGCTGACGCCGCTCGGCATCTACCGGCGCGCGCGAATCGCCCCGAACGCGCGCGCGATCTTGCTCGACCGTATCCACAGACCGTATACGTACGCCGCGCCGTTCGAAGCGTTCCCGCACGAATTGACGGTCGTCGACCGCAGCGGGAAGCTGCTACGTCGCATCGTGGACGTACCGCTGCAAGTGCAAGCGACTTTCGATGTCGTGGATACCGGGCCGCGCGACGTGGCCTGGCGCGCCGACAAACCGTCAACGCTCATTTGGGCCGAAGCGCAGGACGGCGGCGACCCAGCAACGCCGGCGACTGTGCGCGACATCGTCTACGAGTCCGACGGGAGCGGCCCGGGTGCCTCTCGCGCGGTCGTCTCGCTCGCCGGGCGTTTTGTGGGCCTCGATTTCGTCGAAGGCACGAGTCTCGCATTCGTGCGCGACTACGATCGCGAGAAGCGCGTGACGCGAACGCTGCAGCTCGATCTCGATGGGCCGCCGGGTACTGGACCGTTCGAGCTGAGTCGCTTACGTGACGGAGACCAGTATCACAATCCCGGACAGCCGGTTGGACGCTCCGCGCGAACGGGTGAAGCCGTCATCGTGCGCGACGGCGACGCGATCTTCTTGCGCGGCGCCGGCGCAGGCCCAGACGGCCGCCGGCCGTTTCTTGACCGCCTCGATCTTAAGACCCATCAGAAGACGCGTCTCTTCCAATCCGAACTCACGCCGCTCGAAGCGGTCTTCGATCTGCTCGACGTGCACGGAAATTCGCTCCTGTTGCAACGGCAGTCCCCGACCGAGCCGCCGAACTACGTCGTCCGCAAGACGGGCTCGACGACAGAGCGCGCGCTAACTGCGTTCGCCGACCCGACGCCGCTGCTCAGGCAGATCCAGCGTCGCGTCGTAACGTACAAGCGTCCCGATGGCGTCGAGTTATCGTTCACGCTCTATCTGCCGCCGAGATATAAGGAAGGCACGCGCCTTCCGACGCTGCTCTGGGCCTATCCCTTCGAATTCAACGATCCCTCGATCGCCGGTCAGAACACGAATTCGACGCAGACGTTTACGACGATCACCGGCCCCTCGCAGATCTTCGCGGTGCTCGACGGGTACGCGGTGCTCGATAACGCCTCCGTACCGATCGTGGGCGATCCGCGGACTGTCAACGACACGTTCCTCGATCAGTTGATCGCCGATGCCAAAGCTGCGATCGATAAGGCCGCGGCGCTCGGCGTGACCGATCCCGATAAAGTCGCGGTTGGCGGCCACAGTTACGGGGCGTTCATGACCGCGAACTTGCTCGCGCACACGCGGCTCTTTCGCGCCGGCATCGCGCGCAGCGGCGCCTACAACCGCTCGTTGACGCCCTTCGGGTTCCAGAGTGAGCGGCGCACATACTGGGAAGCGACTGATCTCTATACGAAATTGTCGCCGTTCACGTACGCCGATAAGATCGCCGATCCGATTCTCATGACGCACGGCATGGCCGACGACAACACTGGAACCTTTCCGATTCAGTCGGAGCGCATGTACGCCGCGATTCGTGGAAACGGCGGTACCGCGCGTTTGGTGATGCTGCCGTATGAGGCGCACGGTTACGTCGGCCGCGAATCGATCGAGACGGTTTTGGCCGAGATGCTCGACTGGCTCGACAAGTACGTAAAGAACGCGCCGCCGCGCAGCTAGCGGGCGTGCCTGGCACGATGCTGCGGCATCGTGCCGATCGCGGATATGACGATCGCCGCCAGTCCGAGGAGGAGAGCAGCGCCGTAAACACGTGACGACGCCGCGTGCAGCCCGTCATAGGCGACGCGGCGCGGATCGCTCTTCGGTATGGCAGCGAGTGACCCGTGGACCGAACGTAACGTCGTCTCCATGCGCGGCACGATCGCATAGGCGTCGTAGGCACCGAGCGCGAGCGCCAGCGCGACCAGCAGGATGCGCGCGAAGGCGAGGCTGCGCGCCGAGGCCCAACGCGCGCGCAGCAGCGCGGCCACGATCGCGATCGAGCCGCAGACGAAGCCGAGCAGGGTCAGGGCGCGCACCGTACGCCCGGCCAGCGTCGCAAATAGGTTGAGATCGCCGATGACGCTAAATGCGATCGGCGCGTAGACGAAGGCAAAGCCCGCGAGTGCGCCAATCCAGAGCGCTAACGCAACGGCTTCGATCACGGCGAACCAACGTCTCGACATCATTGCACACCTTACGGCTAGGAGGCACGTGGACCCGCTTCAGTGCGCGATCGAAACGGCGACCGAAGCGGGGCGGCTGCTGCGGGAGCGCCCGGCGCTGCCGCTCGAGATCGGCGAAAAATCGACACGCGGCGATCTGGTGACCGCTGCCGACCGTGAAAGCGAAGCCTTCATCGTCGAGCGCCTGCGGCGAGAGTTTCCGGCAAGTTCGATTCTGGGTGAAGAAGGTGCGGCCCATCGTGGCACGTCGGACGAGCGCTGGATCGTGGACCCGCTCGACGGCACGACGAACTACGCGCATGGCTATCCGCTCTACTGCGTATCGATCGGCTACGAACGCGGCGGGAAGATGATCGCCGGCGCGGTCTACGCACCCGTACTCGGCGAACTCTACGCGGCCGAACGCGGCGCCGGCGCGACGTGTAACGGCGAGCGCATTCGCGTTTCCACGATCGAGAACGTGCGCGACTCGTTGCTGTGCACGGGCTTCATGCCCGCGAAGTACGAGCGCAACGGTGCAAACTTCGCGCGTCTCTCGAAGGTCGCGCAAGCCGTGCGCCGCGACGGTTCGGCTGCGCTGGATCTCTGTTTCGTCGGGCGCGGACGCTTCGATGCATTCTGGGAGTTGGACCTCAAGGCGTGGGATGTCGCGGCCGGTTCGTTGATCGTGCGCGAGGCGGGCGGTTCCACGACGGCCGTCGATGGCTCGCCGCTGGTTCTCGACGCCGGCTCGATCTTGGTCAGCAACGGCAGCCTTCAGCGCGAGATGATCGGATTGCTCGCCGAACGATGAACGAAGACCAGGCGTCAAAGGACCATCAGCGCGCGCTCGTCATCTCGACGCTGGCGCGTTCGCTGCGCAACTTCGCATACGGTGCGTTCGCGGTGGTCTTCGCGATCGCGCTCAGCGAGCGGGGTCTGTCGCCATCGCTCGTCGGCGCGACGCTCTCGGTCGCGCTGGTCACGGGTGCGCTCTCGTCGCTTTCGACGAGTTGGCTCGAACGGCGCGTTGGACGGACCGCAACGCTCGTCGGCGCGTCGGTGCTGATGGCAATCTCCGGGGCGGTGCTCGTCATGGCGCGTCAGCCGGAGTTGCTTGTGTTGGCGGCAGCGCTCGGCACCCTCAGCCCCGGTGGGCAGGAGGTCGGGCCGTTCGCAGCTCTCGAGCAGACGGCGATCGCGCGCGGCGGAAGCGAGAGGCACGCAACGCGGCGTTTCGTGTTCTACAACTTCGCCGGTACGCTCGCCGGCGCACTGGGCGCCGCGAGCGCGGGCTTTCTCGGCAGCACGTCGACGTTGTGGCTCTACGCCGCGGCCGGGCTCGCGCTTGCCGGGCTCTATCCGCTCCTACCGCCCCACGCACCGATGCGCGCGCCTGCCGCACTGAGCGCACCGCGTCGCTGGACGTACACCGAAACCCTGACCTTGCTGTTCGGCGTCGATGCGCTGGCCGGCGGGTTCGTGGTTCAGAGTTTCATCGCGTACTGGTTGCACGTTCGCTTCGGGGCGAGCATCGCGGATCTCGGCTGGCTCTTTTTCGGCGCGAACGTACTGGCGGCACTCTCGTTCGCCGCGGCGATTCCGCTCGCCGAACGGTTCGGCAATCTGCGCACGATGGTCTTCACGCATCTGCCCTCAAACGTACTGTTAATCCTCGTTCCGCTGATGCCGACGTTCCAAGGCGTCGCGATCGTTTTGCTCGCGCGCTACGCGCTCTCGCAGATGGACGTGCCGACGCGCCAAGCCTTTATGATGGAGATCGTTAGCGACGAGGAACGTCCGCGCATGGCGGGCATGGCGACCGCTGTACGGCCGGCCGCGGCTGCCGTTGCGCCGCTGCTATCGGGAATCGCGCTGCAAAGTTCGATCATCGCGTTGCCATTTTTTGTGGCGGGCGGTTTGAAGATCGTCTACGATTTCGCGATGCTGGCGCGCTTCGGCCGGACGCGACCCTTAGTCGAGACAGATACCACCGTCGACGGTTAGCATCTCACCGTTGACGTAGGACGCTTCGGGTGAAAGGAGCCACGCGATCGCTTCGGCGATTTCGAGAGGTTCCGCGGCGCGTCCCAAGAGCGGCATCGCTTCGACGCGCAGGCGGTGCGCGCGATCTTCGAACGTGGGCAGAAGCATCGGCGTCAGCACCGGACCCGGTGCGACGCCGTTGACCACGATGCCGCGTTCGGCCAGCGAGCGGGCGGCGTTGCGCGTCAGTGCGATGACCGCGCCCTTGCTAGCCGCGTAGGCCGCGGTTCCGGTGAGACCCCCGCCGCGCTTGCCGGCGACGCTCGCGATCGTGCAGATGCGGCCGCCGCTCTTCATATGCTTGGCGGCTTCACGAATGCACAGGTACGTGCCGATGACGTTGATTTCGTAGACGAGCCGGAACGCGGCGAGATCGATCTCCATGAAGGGCGTGCTCTCCAGGATGCCGGCCGATGTAGCGAGCGCGTCGAGCGTTCCGCCGAGTGCTTCGAGTGCGCGCTCGAACAGCGAAATCACCGCGCGCTCGTCGGTCACATCGAGCCCGAATGCGACGCCGTCGATCGCATCGGCGACGCTATGCGCGCCGAGTTCGTCGCGGTCGACGACGGCGACCCGGTAGCCGTTGCGCGCCAGCAACTCGCACGTGGCCTTTCCGATGCCGCTGGCGCCGCCGGTCACGATCGCCGTACGCACGTCGCTCCGCAGGCCGTCCCGCTCGTCGGCAAGCATCAGGGCAGAGTCCGGGGCGCAGCGAAAGCAGCCTCGCAGGCGCCAAAGGGGTCAATACTCATTTCAACTACCCTCAATTCTCTCGGGCTTCGCGCGGGCCTGTGGCTAGGCGCGGCGCTGCTCGCCGCCACGCTGCCGGCGCTCGGCGCCGATGAAGCGGCGACTCCGGTCGAGCGCGCGCATGCGGCCTTGCTCGATCGTCTTCCCGCCGCCAAACATTTTCTCGGCAACGACATCACGAGCGACGTGATCGTCCGCCTCGGTGACGACAAAGACTATCGCGCCGAAGATCGGCCGGCCGATTATCCGGCGGCCGATTGGGATGAGACCGTCGCGAACATCATCCGGCTCGATACCGCCCTCGTCGATCAGGCGCTCTCCGGGACGGCGCAACCGCTCGGTGCGATTCGCGGGCTCGGCGAGACGTTCGTCTTGAGCGCCAAGGACGGAACGAATCAACCGATTGCGGTCTACGTGCCTTCGGGTTACGATCCGTCGCGACCGGCATCGCTTGCGATCGCGCTGCACGGCCGGCCGCAGACCGAGACCGAACTTCTCGGGCCGCCGTGGCTGCGACGCTTGGCGGAAGCGAGCAATACGATCGTGATCGCGCCGTGGGGACGCGGGAACTACGACTTTGTCGAGCCTGCCGGCAGCGAAGTCTACGACGTCGTCGACGCGGCCGAGCACGCCTTCGCGATCGATTCGCACCGCGTCTATCTCGTCGGATATTCGATGGGCGGATTCTCCGTCTTCAAAGTCGGACCGCTGCACGGCGAGCGCTGGAAGGGCGTTATGTCGATCGCGGGCGCCCTCCTCAACAGCGAGACCGATGAGGTCGTGCGCAGCTTCGCGCGGCTCAACGTCTACGTCGTCAACGGCGGCGACGATGCAAACATTCCTCCGAAGTACGGCGCGCAGACGGCCGAGGTTCTGGCACGCGCGGGCCTCTCGGTTGGGCTCTATCAAGAGCCGCACGGCACGCACGCATTGCGCACGCTGAACCGCGTACTGACGCAGGCCTGGAACGACATGCTCGCTGGGCGGGTTCACATGGACCACGTGCCGTCGGCGGGGCCGCCACTTCAAGCGCCACCGTCGCTCACGCACAAGACGTTGCCGACGTAGGAGCTCGTACGCAGCAGTCGTTCGGCTTCAGCGAATCAGTCGCACCCGAGGAACGTATCGCGCCGATTGCGCTGGGCGAAGGGCGCGTGCTGATCGGCACGTGCGGATTTTCCTATAAGGACTGGATCGGGCCGTTCTATCCCGAGAAGATCAAGCCGGCCGAGATGCTGCCATATTACGCGGAGCATTTTTCGGCGGTCGAGATCGATTCGTCGTATTACGGCATTCCGAGCGCGAAGACGTTCGCTTCCATGAGCTCGCGCACGCCCGCCGATTTCCGGTTCGCGGTCAAGCTACCCGGAACGCTCACGCACCTGCCGATCGATGAGACCGGCGTCGTCTCGGACGACGCGCCCACGTTTCGCGAAAACCTCGAGCCGATGCGCACAGGTGGGAAGCTCGCCGCCGTGCTGATGCAGTTTCCGAATGGATTTCGCTGCGTGCCGCGCGCGAAGTCGTACATTCGCGCGCTGCGCGAAGCGCTACCGGATCTGCCGCTCGTCGCCGAGTTTCGCAACCGCGAATGGCAACGGCCCGAGACGATCGCGCTGCTGACGGAACTCTCGATCGGCTGGTGCAACGTCGACGAGCCGCAGTTCGAAGGCCTGCTCCATCCCTCGAGCGACGTCGTCGGGGCGCTCGGTTACGTGCGCTTTCACGGACGCAATCACGAGAAGTGGTGGCGCCACGAGAAACCCGAGGAACGCTACGACTATCTGTATACTGCGGAAGAACTGGCGCCGTGGGCCGAGCGCGTCGCCGAGATGGCGAGCGAAACGAAATCCACGTTCGCGCTCTTCAACAACCACCGTTTCGGTCAGGCCCCCAAGAACGCGGTGATGCTGGCGCGGATGCTATTGGCGCGTGGGTAGCACGACGTAACACGCCGAGTCCGCGAGGCCGTCGCCGACGAGGACCGGCAGCAGCGTCCCGTTATCGAGCACGACTTCTTTGCCGCGATGCAACGCGTTATAGCCGCCGGCCGCCATGCCGATCAGGGGAAGTTGCTCCAGAATGCCGGGCGCATTCTTGTTCTTACCGCTTCGGATTCTATTGGGTCCAGATGGGTCCGCCATGACCTGAATGTGCCGGCCGTCGGGAAGTACGATGTAACGCGGCTCGAGAATCATCATGCCGGCTTGCCCACCGGCGCCCGCATGACTCGAGTACGCAATGACGCCGTATCCGGGCGTCCCACCCGTTATCGCGGGTTGCGAACCGAACCTCGGAATATAACCGGTAGTCTTGAAGCGGAATCCGTCGCCTGCCACGTTGACCGCGGTACTCAGCTTGACATCGAGCCGAACGTCGGCCTCGACGCAACGTTTGAGCGCCGCGTTGAACGTCGGGACCGGCGCCGGCGCCGTCTGGTCTTTGGCTAGGAACAGCAGCGCCAGCAAAAGCGCGATCATCGCGTTCGTAACTCGTCGATCGCTTCGAAGAAGGCCTCGATCTCTTCGTCGCTCGTGTAGAAGTGCGGGCTGACGCGGATGCCGCACCCGGGGCGGTAATCAACGAAGATTCTTCGTTCGATCAATTGGTCGGCGACCCGATCGTCTCCCTGAAAAGCAAGCCCGATCCAGCCCGTGCGTTGAGCGGGGTCGAGCGGTGTCGGCGTCGCGATGCCGCGTTCGCTCGCGTGGCCGAGAATCGCCGCGGTGAGACGCAGATTGTGTGCGCGAATGTTCGTCACGCCGACTTCGCGGATCGCATCGTGACCGGCGCGCGCGACGAGGTACCCGGGCACCGTCGGCGTTCCGGTGTTCCAGCGATGCTGATTCCAGGTCAAGCGAATCGGCGCCGGCTCGAAAGCGAACGGCGATTCGTGCGCCATCCAGCCCGTGATCGCGGGCTCGAATTTCGCGCGCAGCGCGGGCTTGACATAGATGAAGCCGCAGCCCGGCCCGCCGCAGAGCCACTTGTGACTTCCGCCGACCGCCATATCGAGATCGAGTGCGGTCACGTCGTACGGATAGGTCCCGGTCGTCTGATAGACGTCGAGGACGAACAGCGCGCCGGTTTCGTGACAGCGCGCTACGATCGCGGAAACGTCGATCAGCGCGCCGGAGACGTAGGCGGCGTGCGAGAGCACGACAACCGCGGTTTTTTCGGTGATCGCGGCGACGAGCCGTTCAGTCGACATCGTGCGCCCGTCGTCGGAAGGAACGCGCACGACCTTGGCGCCGAAGCGTTCCCACGCTTTCCAGACGTAGGTGACCGATGGGAATTGCAGATCTTCGAAGACGACTTCGTTACGCGCGCCGTTCCAATCCATCGATGAGGCGATCGCGGCTTGCAGGATCGAGACGTTCGGCGCGAGTGAGACGCTGCCCGGCGCCGCGCCGAAGATCGTTCCGAGATTATCGGCCAGGTCTTGCAGCGCGGGCAGCCACTCGTTCCACGCCTCGGGACCCTCTTTGGCCCACGCCTCCCAATACGCGACGAGCGCATCGCGCGCGCCGAGCGGCGGCGCGCCCATCGAGTGGCTGACCAGGTACGTCGAGTTCGAGAGCGTCGGAAAGCGTTCGCGAAATCGCGGCGCGGTCGTGGTCTGCGGCATGCGCCAGCCTTCGACGGGAAGGCTTGTTACCCGCCCGGCCCGCTGCGCGAGGTCGCGCCGGTCCGAGGCCTGAATGGTGCGGGTGTCATGGGGATGAGCTAAATTGAAAAACTGGTTCTACGAGATCTCGTTTCGGTTGGCGAGATTTTTCGGCGCGACCGGCCTGCGCCAACCCGCCAAGCCCGGTGAAGATCTCGCGACGTGGGGGCCCCTGTATTTTACCTTCGTGGGTCTTTTGGTTTGTCCAAGCTGATTGACTGGCAGCCGGGCCTTGCAACGTTATTCCGCGGGATTTTCGTCCTTGCAATGTGCGTGCTGAGCGCGCGAGAGAGCGGCAGTCTACTACAATGGCCGAAGCTTGAACACGCCGAGCGCGCAAGAAGGCTCTTTTTCCTCGCCTCCTTCATGATATACGGGTTCGTGGTCGTAATTAACTTTGCCACGATACGTGAAGCCAATCTCTGGCATTTCGCATTTCTGGTATGGCCGTTGTTGCTGCTTCTAGCCGCGCTCGTTTGCTCCGTGCAGGCCTTACGAGCGAGGCGCGCACCCTTAGCATCGTCGAACGAGAGGTAGATTGAGCAGGGACACGGTCGAGGTGGCCACAGGAAGCCGTCGGACTGTTGCAGAGGCAACGCTCTCCCGAATGAGTTTACGCGAGCGCATCTCGCTCCGGAAGCGCAGCCGCATTCACATAGAGCCCGACCGGAGAGCATGGCCAATCGCAGGAGGCCTGATGGTCTTGCTGATGGGACACCACGCTATCGCGTCGGCTCCCAGCCTCCTGAGATTTTTCATCGGACTCACGACACTTGCTCTCTTTTCGCTAAGTGCGAAAGAGATCCGAGGCTGGATCCGCTGGCAAACCTTTGAGGACGATGAGCGTGCGAAGCGTCTATTTTACTTGGTGTTCCTACTCATGAGCGGCTTCGCGGCTCTGGCAGATGCGGTCGGCGTTGACGCGCGATTCTATCTCGCGTTTGTTTTCTGGCCGGTTCCACTGCTCTTGCTGGGCATTGCCTATAGTGTGTGCGCCTGGAGAGCTGCAAAGGATGCGGCGAACCGGTCGCCGCGGCCGTGGCGGGCGTAGGCGACCGAGCCGGGCTGCGAGCTCGTAAACCTCGTTTTCACTCCGGGTAGGCATTTTTGGGAATGGTTTTCCACAGGCTAGGACGGAAAACACCGGCATGAAGGGTCGACGTATTGATGCCCGGGTCGAATTGGAGTTTCTCCGGGCGACCGAAGCCGCCGCGATCGTTTCAGGCAAACTGGTGGGCCGGGGCGACAAGAACGCCGTCGACCAGGCCGCGGTCGACGCGATGCGCAGCGTCCTGGGCGAAGTCGACATCGATGGCCTCGTGGTCATCGGCGAAGGCGAAAAGGACGAAGCCCCAATGCTCTACATCGGCGAGCACGTTGGGACGGGCGACGGTCCGGCGATGGACGTCGCGGTCGACCCGATCGACGGCACCACCCTCGCCTCCAAGGGCGGACACGGCGCGATCTCGGTCGTCGCCGCCGCCGAGCGCGGCTCGCTCTTTCACACCCACGTCGCCTACATGGACAAGATCATCGTCGGACGCGCCTGCCGCGGCGTCATCTCGATCGAAGCCTCGGTCGAAGACAACGTTCGCGCGGTTGCGAAGGCGATGGGCCGCCCGGTTACCGAGATCACGGTGGCTCTGCTCGAGCGCGATCGTAACAACGAAAAGGTCGATCGCCTGCGTCAACTTGGTGCGCGCGTCCGGCTCTTTGGCGACGGCGACGTCGCCAACGGCATCATCGCGGCGCTCGAAGAACGCAGCCGCATCGATATGCTGGTCGGCATCGGCGGCGCGACTGAGGGCGTGATTACCGCTTGTGCGGTGAAATGTTTGGGCGGCGACATGCAAGGCCGGCTCTGGTTGCGCGAAGGCGAAGACGAAGTCGCGCGCGCGGAGGGTATCGATCCCGACAAGGTGCTGACCCTCGACGACCTCTGCAAATCCGATCTGGCGATGCTCGCCGCAACGGGCGTCACCGACGGCGAGTTCTTACAAGGCGTCAGCTACGTTCGCGGCAGCGCCTACACGCAGTCGATCATCATCTCGTCACTCACGCACACGACGCGCATGGTCGACGGCAAGCACGATTTGCAGGCCTTCTTGAACCACTCGCCGGCCAACGGGATCACCTCGCTCCTCAAGGAGCACGCGAATCGATGAGCGGCCAACTCGCTTCCGTCGCGAAAGCAATGGTCGCTCCGGGCAAAGGCATCTTGGCCGCTGACGAGAGCACGGGTACCGCGAACAAGCGGTTTGCGCCGCTGAACATTCCGCAGAACGAAGAGATGCGGCGCAAATATCGCGAGATGCTCTTCACGTCGCCGCACTTCGGCGAGCACATCAGCGGCGTGATCCTGTACGACGAGACGATCCGCCAAAACGATTCAAACGGAAAACCGCTCGCGCAAATCATCGCCGAAGCCGGTGCGATGCCCGGCATCAAACTCGACACGGGGACGGTGCAACTCGCGCTCGGCGGCCCGGACGAGAAGATCACCGAAGGCTTGGATGGTCTGGCAAAACGGGTCGACGAGTATGTGAAGCTCGGCGCGAAGTTCGGCAAATGGCGCGCGGTCATCGCGATCGACGAAGGCATTCCGACGCATCGCTGCATTCACGCTAACGCCCACGCGCTCGCGCGCTACGCCGCGATCTGTCAGGCGGGCGGCCTCGTGCCGATCGTCGAGCCCGAAGTGTTGATGGACGGCGAGCACTCCAAGCACTCGTTGGAACGCAGCTTTGAAGTTCACGAGTGGGCACTGCAACACGTCTTCGAGGAACTCTCCGCCGCCGACGTTCGTTTCGAAGAGATGATCTTGAAACCGAGCATGGTCATCCCCGGGCAGAAATCGGCCCAACACGCGACGCCGCGCGAAGTCGCGGGCAGTACGGTCACCGTTCTGATGCGCTGGGTTCCCGCGGCCGTTGCCGGCATCGCCTTCCTCTCGGGCGGCCAGGACGACGAAGATGCGACGACCCACCTCAACGAGATTAACCTGATCGCTCAGGAGCGCAGGGCGCCCTGGCCGCTCACATTCTCATACGGGCGCGCCCTACAGCAGGCTGCGATCAACCTTTGGAAAGGCCAAGACCAAAACGTTCCGGCGGCTCAGGCGGCCCTGGCCCATCGGGCTAAGATGAACGGCCTGGCCGCGCTGGGCCGATACTCCGCCGAGATGGAGAAAGAACGGGACCTCGTTCCGGTCGGCCGCTAGCCTTCCAGCCTCGGATCTCGGAAAAAATGTGACGGCCGTCTCGTTCTGACGCGAATTGCCGAGGTTTCTGCCGACTACTGAGTTAGCCGGCACACTATTCAGCCGGCCCTCTCACCGGAGCGCAGGACGCCTTACATGCCCGTATTGGCCACCGCAATGCAAGACTACGTCTTTTCTTCAACAACCCTGCAGGTGGCTCTGGCCACCATCGGCGTTTTGGCGTTGCTGACGGCGTTTGTCGGCTGGATCATCCGGTTGTACCGCCATCTCCGTAAGAGCCTGCCGGAGCGCTGGACGAAGGGCTTTGGCGGCGACGACGGCTCTTCGGGCGGCGAACCGTGGGCCGCTGAAAACGGCATCGTCTTTCCGGCGGGTAGCGGCGCGGACCAGTTTCGCCCCGGCCCGATGCGGTTCTATGACGACGAAGACGACCGGCGCAGCCCGGTCAAGCGAATTGTGGCCGGCGGCCTCGACGAAATCGCCGGCACCAGGGAGCGTATCGTCGACGCGGTGCGCGAACGGCCGCTCGAGTTCATCGCGGGCGCCCTGGCGACGGGTTTTGCCGTGGGCTTGGTGATGCCGCTCTTTTCGACCAAGAGCCGGACGGCAAAGCTCTTGCAACGGCTGCTCGAGGAACGTTCGGGAGCTAGAACGGAAGCCAACCGCTTCCGGCGGGCGCGGCCGAAGTAGGCTAGATTAAACCCTCGCAGACGGGGAAAGAACGACCCAGCACACTCGTTTTGGGATGGGAAATTGCTGTGGGTCTGTTGGCTTAGATTGTGGTCGGTTTGGTCGCCGGCGTGCTTGCGAAGTGGGCCGTCCCGGGCGAAGGCCCCGGCGGGATCATTGGCGACATCATCACGGGCGTTGTCGGCGCCGTCGTCGGCGGCTGGATCTTCAATGCATTCGGCTCGGGCGGGGCGACCGGTATCAACATCTACAGCATCATCGTCGCCTTCGTCGGGGCGGTCGTCTTGCTGCTGATCCTGCGGGCGTTCGGTCGCCGAACGGCATAGGCGCAATAGTCCGTTCGGCTCAAGGCGAGGGCCTCTGGGGCTAGGAATATTCAAGACCTGCCGCCCCAGGGCGGCCCCCGGTCAGGAGGCCTCTCGCATGTTTCACCGCCCGTCAACGCTAGCCGTCGCCGCGGTCCTCGCGGCCGTCATCGCTCTTGGCAACGCTCAGCCGGCGCGCGCCGACGGGGCGGCCTCGACGCGAAATATCATTCTTGGCGCCGGCGCGCTCGCGGCCGGAATCATCATCTCGAACAACGTCGCGCACAAACGCGAGTTGGCGAACACCGTCGCCGGCTACACTCCCGACGGTGCGACCGTCTACGCCGATGGGCGCGTCGTCTATCCCGATGGCCGCAGCTACTATCCCAACGATAACAACCAGTCGATCGCGTGCCGCGCGAACACATGCACGATCGTCAACGGCGACGGCAGCGGGTACCGCGGCTACAATCGCTGGAACGGAACGTCGTGGGTGAGCGACGGCGCCGGCTATACGCAGCCCGCGTACGCGCAGCCCGTCTACGCGCAGCCCGCCTATGCGACCCCGGGTTACGCTAACGCCGGGTACGCGACTGTCGGATACGCGAACGGCGCGTACGCATCCGGTGGTAGTAACGAAGCGTATCGCGAGGCCTACAACGTGTACCTGGCTCAATATCGCGAATATCTGCGCGAATACGACGCCTACGTGCGCAACTACTACGCCGAAGTCAATCGAGCGATGGCCGAGATGTCGCGCGTCCGCGTCGAGGAACGTACGATATACGTGCGCACGACAAACGCGCGCCCGGCAACCGTGCGTCCGGCAACCGTGCGTCCGGCAACCGTGCGCCCGACATACACGCGTCCGTTCACGCCGCCTGCGCCGCCGCGCCCGTTCTGTTGCGATCCAAACAGCAACCCGGCAACGGACGGACGACACTAAAGGCCGTTCCCAGACGAGCAATCCTAACGCGAGCTAGTCCCTAGTACCGAAACGCCGCTCGTCTCAGCCGAGCGGCGTTTTCGTAGTGTCGAGGAGCCCGCGCGAGCGGCTGCGAACGGCGAGTTTGCCGGAGGTCGACCGCCATCGAGACGAAAAAGCAAGCCACCTTCGAGATATCGCTTTCGCTCGCGGCCGCAATCGGCGGTACGCTCGCCGCCCTCGGCGGGTTCGTGATGGCGTATCAGAGCACGATGCGCGATGAAATCGAGAAGAGTCCGGCGATCCATCTCGCGTGCCGCCCCGAGTTCCGGCTGGCCGAACTGGCGCAGAACATCAAGCCGCCCGAAGACGTGTTGCTCCTGACGGAGAGCGGCGGTCAGTGGGTTCACGTCGGCGGAAGGTTACCCTCGGCCAAAAACGGCGACACGCCGGCTGCCCCGGAGCCGTTCGCACGCTGCGAAGTTCGCAACTACGGCCGCTTACCGGTGCTCGATATCCGTCTTCCACTCCACGTGACGTTCTTCACCGCGAACGTGCGCGAGGGCAAGCCGGCGCAAGCCGACGTCGATATCCCCGGACTCTCCGCCGATGGATCCTACGAATTCTCGATGATGAACGGCACCGCGCAGAACCTGACGTATGCCTTCGATCGCACGATCGAGTTGACCCGCGTCGACCGGCGCTCGGCGTCACCCGCGAATCTGTTCGCGGACCGGCGCCTCGCCGATTTGGAAGCGCGTCCCGTGCGCGGAACCGTGGCGGAGGCGGCAGCGCCGGCGGCTCCGCTGACGATCGTGATCAAATCGTTTAAGTTCAAACCGGCACAGTTGCAGATCAAAGCCGGTCAAACCGTGACCTTTGTGAACGCCGACGACGAAGCGCACGCGCTCGTCACGGCCGATAAATCGTTTGCATCGGGCGCGATCGATCCGCGCGCCAGCTGGCGACACACCTTCACGAAGGCGGGCCGTTACGCGCTGCACTGCGACTACCATCCGTACATGCAGGCCGCCATCGTCGTCGACTGACGCGCGAAAATGAGTGATTCGGGACATGCTGTGCGCCGCATCACACGCTTTTTTTGTGTGACTTGGGGTACGATGGGCCCTCACTGCGCGACTCTTCTATGGGAGCTACGCCGAATGCGTCCATCCTTACGAAACGCCGGATTCGCCGGCATCTTCGCCGCCCTGATCGTCCTCACGCAAACCGGGTGTTCTTCCGGAACCAACGTCGCGGGATTGCCCGCGATGACGCAGACTGAGAGTCAGTCCGCGCGTACTCCGTCGAGCATCTCCGCGTTTCCGATTAGCATCTCGGCCTTCCCGGTCAGTATCTCGGCGTTCCCGATTCTATCGTCTTCGCCGATTAGCATCATGGCGTTTCCGATTTGCAAGCTGACGACGAGTCTGGCGGCCGCACAGTGCCACGGCCAGTACCGCAGCGACATCCTCTCCATTCTCAATCCGTTGCTGCCGGCGTTGCTGGCCCCGGGGCACCATCCGGCCGACCTCCAAGCGGCTTACGGTCTCGCAAGCGCCTCCGCTTCGGCCGGCCGCAATCAGACCGTCGCGGTCGTCGTGGCCTACGACGCACCGGCGCTTGAATCCGATCTCAACGTCTACCGCAGCGCCTTCGGCCTGGGTTCGTGCAAGACGAGCAACGGTTGCCTCAGCATCGTCCCGGAGAACGGCGTGAAGCCGGTCGCCGATGCGGGCTGGGCGCAGGAAGCGACGCTCGATGCCGAGATGGTCTCGGCGGTCTGCCCACTCTGTCACATCATGGTTGTTGAAGCGCAAGACGCCGATATCGTGCACCTTGCGGCCGCGGTCAATACGGCCGCCGCAAATCACGCGACCGTCATCAGCAACAGTTACAGCGCGCCCGAGTCGGCCGAGGTGATGCAGTACGCATCCTCTTACGTTCACAAGGGCATTCCGGTCACGGCCGGCGCGGGCGATCGCGGCTACGGCGTCGGATTTCCGGCGGACGTTCCGCAGGTGACGTCGGTCGGCGGGACGTCGCTGATCCATTATCTCGGAGGCTGGGCGCAGGCGGTGTGGCCGGCGACCGGCAGCGGCTGCAGTGCGTTTGCGGCGAAACCGTCGTGGCAGCACGATACCGGTTGCGGTAAGCGCACGATGAACGACTTGGCCGTCGTCGCCGATCCTGCGACGGGCGTCTCCGCGTACGTGAGCGGCGTCGGCGGTTGGAACGAATTCGGCGGCACCAGCGTCGGTGCGCCGCTCGTCGCCGGCATGTACGCACTCGCCGGCAACGGCACGCAACTCGGCGACACGTCCAGTCTGTACGCACACGCCAGTGCATTCACGCCGGTCGTGCCGCGTTCGAACGGCCAGTGTTCGCCGGCCTACCTGTGCAACGGTGGCGCTGGCTATAGCGGCCCCGCCGGGCTTGGTGGCCCATCCGGACTCGGCGCGTTCTAGGGACCCAAACCCGGCGCCGGGAAGCCCGGCGCCGTGAGCACCTCAGTCGAGATCAAGCAACAAGCCGCCAAAGCTGAGCGCCTGCGCGCGCTCCATCATGCGGACGTGCCGCTCGTACTCGTCAATGCATGGGACGTCGCGAGTGCTCGTATCATCGAAAGCCTCGGTTTCCCGGCCATCGCAACGACGAGCGCCGGCATCGCAAACGCGATGGGCTATCCCGATGGTGAAGCAATTCCAACGGCGCTGATGCTCGAATCCGTCGCACGCATCGCGCGCGCGGTCGCTTTGCCGGTCACCGCCGACTTGGAAGCCGGCTATGGAAGTACGATCGAGAGCGCCGAGGAGACTGCGCGTCAAGCGATTGAGTGCGGTTCGGTCGGTCTGAATCTCGAGGACGGTACCGGGAATGAAGCCGACCCGTTGATCGACGCCGCGCTACAGGCCGACCGCGTGCGAGCGGTGCGGCGAATCGCCGGCACACTCGGCGTTCCGCTCGTGATCAACGCGCGCACCGATGCGTTCCTATATGCCGGCGATATACCGCGGAATCAACGCATGGCCGAGGCGCTGTCGCGCGGCCGACGCTATCTCGAGGCGGGCGCCGATTGCATCTTTGTTCCCGGCGGCATCGACCGCGCTGAGATTTCGCAACTCGTGCGCGGGCTCGACGCTCCGCTCAACGTGCTCGCGAACGAACGCACGCCGCCCCTTGCGGAGTTGAAGTCGCTCGGCGTCAAGCGAGTCAGCCTCGGGTCATCGCCGATGGCGTACGCGATGGCCTGCTTCAAAGCCGCCGCGCTCGAGGTGCGCGACGTGGGGACCTTCGATTTCGCCGGGCGCCGCATTCCGTACGCGGAACTGAACGCGCTCTTCCGGTAGGCGGGAGCCTTCGCTCGGATTGGAAGCCGTCGCAACCGGGCTGGCCAGCCTTGCAAAGGCGGGTATAATGAAGGTCTGGAGGGGTATTTATGAGACTGCAACAGATTGCACGACCGGTTCTCGGGGCGCTCTTGATCGCCGCGCTCGTAGCTCCGGTCGCAGCGCAAGCCCAGCCGAGTTACGCGCATCGCGATGAATCGATCCGCGGTCGCATCTCAAGCTTCGACGGCCACTATCAATTGATGCTCAAAGACGAGCGAGGATTTGTCGACCGCGTCGCGTTGCGCGAAGGTACGATCATCCAGCCGACCGGACTGCGCCTCTCGCGCGGGATGTCGGTGACGATCCGCGGCCACAACGACGGCGCGTCGTTCACCGCGTTCGAGATCGATGTGCCGAATAATAGCGCTTCGGCCTACGGGCCCGGATACGCGCCGTATCCTGAGCAGTACGTCTATCCGTCGTATCCGGTCTACAATCCGTACCCGGTATACGTCTACCCGTACTATCCTTACTATCCGTCGTTTAGCCTGAGAATCGGTTTTGGCGGACGAGGTTTCTTCGGCCGGTCCGGCTTTCGCCGCTGAGCGGTGGCTCGCGTTCCGGTACTGTGGAGTATTGGAATGACGAACGCTGGTTGACGGTCTGGCCGAAACGCGAACGGCTCACCGATGCGATCACGCCATTTCTGCTCGACGGGATGGCGTTACAACCGGGCGAACGCGTCCTCGATGTCGGGAGCGGCGGGGGTAAGACAACCCTCGCCGCCGCCCGCGCCGTCGGCGCAGGCGGCTTCGTAGTTGGCGCGGATGTCTCCGAGCCGATGACCGAACTTGCACTACAGCGAACTCGGCACGCCGGCGTGGACAATGTTGCGTTCCAAATCGTCGACATGCAGAGCGGCGAGCGCATCGAAGGCGGTCCGTTCGATGTCGCGATGAGTCAGTTCGGTGTCATGTTCTTCGACGAGCCGATCGTGGCGTTCGCAAACCTGCGTGCGCAGTTGAAGCCGAACGGCCGCTTGCGCTTCGCATGCTGGCAATCAAATGCGAAGAATCCATGGTTTTTCGCGCCGATTCTCGCCGAGTTCGTATCGCCGTCGGTGCCGCCGGCGCCGGGCAAGAGCCCGACCGGACCGTTTGCCCTCGCCGATCCGGCCTGGACCGCGAGCATTCTCGAGGGCGCCGGTTTTTCGGCCGTTCGGCGGACGACGTTCGAGATCGAGGTCGACGCACCGCAGGATGCGCTGGTCGACGACGTCCAGCTCGGGGTGATGGGCATTCCGAACGAACACCTTGAGAAAGCGCGAGACGCCGTCGAGACGCACGTGGCTCGATTCAAGCAGCCGTCCGGTCAGTCGCGCTTTCCGCTCGCGTTTGCAATCGTCGACGCAAGCACCGTTTGACGACGCTCTTCGAGGCATCTCAGCGAGCTGCGTTGTAGCAGGGCAGATGCCCTCACCTTCGTTTCGCCGCCTCCTGCGCGTCGCGCTGTTCCTGGTAATGAGTTCGGTCATCCTGACGAGCGCTTCGAGCGCGCAGCCGGCCGCGCAGGGCGACGTGCTCAAAGCGACGCTCTCCAACGGCTTGCGCGTGATCGTCGTGCGGAACACGATCGCTCCGGTCGTCTCGACGGTGATGACGTACCTCGTGGGCTCGCGCGACGATCCCGCGAGCTACCCAGGAATGGCACACGCGCAAGAGCACATGCTCTTCCGGGGAACGAAAAATCTGTCGACGAGCGAACTCGGCACGCTGGCGACCGCGCTTGGCGGCGATTTTAATGCGGGCACGAGCGACACGATCACGCAGTACCAATTCACGGTTCCGGTTGGAGATCTCGATGCTATCTTGCGCGTCGAAGCGGACCGGATGCGCGACGTTCTGGATGCGCAGTCGCAGTGGGAGAACGAACGCGGCGCGATCGAACAAGAGGTGCTCAGTAACGAATCGGCGCCCGGCAGCGATTTCTTTCGCGAAGCCGAAGCAGTCGCGCTCGCCGGCTCGCCGTACGATCATCACGGCGTCGGCACCGTATCCGCCTTCGACAAGTTGACCGGACCCGAGATCAAGTCGTTCTACGAGCGCTGGTATGCGCCCAACAACGCCGTCTTCGTCGTCGCCGGCGACGTCGATCCGGCGGCGACGCTGGCGCAGATCCGTGCGCGTTTCGACTCGATTCCATCCCGCATTGTGCCCGCGCACGCCACATCGCGATTCAAACCGATCCCGCGCACGGTCTTGAGCCGGCCGACGACGCTGATCTATCCGCTGGCGGTCGTGGGATACCGCTTCCCGGGCATCACCGATCCTGACTTTCTTGCATCGTTTGTCCTGCAATCGATTCTGGATTCGCCACGTGGTCTGTTGCACGGGTTGGTCGATACGGGCGAAGCCCTCGAAGGCGAGTGGCTTACGTTTCCGTACACTCCCGACGCTCAACTCGGGTTCGCTTCGGCGGCGCTGCGACCGGGCGATGATCCCGACCGGATGACCAAACGGCTCGAGGGCATCGTAAGCTCGTACGTGCAGAACGGCGTGCCGAGCGAACTCTTTGAATCGACCAAACGGCGGCTGATCGCAGATCAAGAACAGAGCCGCAACTCGATCTCGGCGCTTGCGTCAGATTGGGCGACGACCATCGCGCTTGACGGCGAGCCCTCGATCGCCCACGAGCAAGAGCTCTTGGCCAAGATCACGCTCGCCGATGTGAACCGCGTCGCGAAGCGGTATCTCGATCCGCAGCATGCGATCGTCGGCGCGTTGACACCGTCGGGCGGTGCGTCACAGAATGCGCCACCGTCCGCGCCGCAGTCGGGAACCGAAAAACCGCTCGCGGCGCAGCCGGCCGATACCCATCTGCCCGATTGGGCCGCCCAGCTCGTCGCGCACGTCGCCGTTACGCCGTCCCGCTTGGCGCCGACCCGCACGAAGCTTGCCAACGGCATCACGCTCATCGTGCAACCGGAGACGATCTCGAACTCGGTCTTCGTCGTCGGCGGCATCCGAACCAATGCAGCACTGCAAGAGCCGATTGGAAAAGAAGGCGTCTCGTCGGTGCTCGCGACGATCTTCGATTTCGGGACGCAGACGCGCGATCGGAACGCATTCCAGCGCGCACAGGACGACCTCGATTCTACGATCTCGGCTGGAACCCAATTCTCGGCGCAGACCACGGCCGCCGCGTTCGATCGCGCGGTCGGATTGCTCGCTGAAAACGAATTGCAGCCCCGTTTCGACGCGGCGACTTTCGATCTGGCGCGCCGTCGCGTCGCGAACGAACTTGCGACGACGCTGACCGGCTCGTCCTCGCTCGCGATGCGGCGTGCGTCGCGCGAACTGTTGCCGCCCGGCGATCCAGACCTACGCGAGCCGAGCGTGACCGGAATACAATCGCTCTCGCTTGACGACGTCAAAGCCTATTACGCAAAGACGATTCGGCCCGACCTCGCGACGATCGTCGTCATAGGAAACGTGACGCCCGCGGCAGCCCGTGCCGCAATCGAACGCGCCTTTAGTTCGTGGCACGCGACGAGTGAGGCGCCCATCACACTCGATTTGCCCGCGGTGCCACTCAATCACGCGGGCGAAGTGCACATTTCGATTCCGACCAATCAGGACTCGGTCATGTTCTTCCAGATGGTTGGGCTCGCGCGCTCCAGTCCGGACTTCTATGCGCTGCTGCTCGGCAACGCGATTCTCGGCGGCGGCTCGCTCGGGCCGGAGCAGAGCCGGCTCTTCCGCGATCTGCGTCAGAACGCCGGCCTGGTCTACAGCGTCGGGTCGCGCTTCACGACGAAGGGGGCGCGGTCGGAGTTCTCGATCGAATTGGCTTGTTTGCCGTCAAACGAACCGCGCATCTCCGCGATGATCGATGCCGAGATCGAAAAGCTGCAGACGGAGCCTGTCGGTGCGTTCGAACTCTCGCTCGTGAAAGCGTCGATCGTGCGCCGAACCGTCGTCGCAAATTCATCCTCAGCTTCCATCGCAAACGCGCTGCTCGATGCGGCCTCGGACGGGCTACCGCTCGACCAAACGCAGATCGATGCGCAACGCTTCCTCGCAACGGACTCGGCTGCGATCCAAAAAGCCTTCGCGACGTACATTCATCCGAAGAACTTCGTGCGCGTTATCGAGGGGCCGGGACCGTAGCCCACGCGAAGCGACCCTAGCGCGCTACGGCGAGCGTCATAGCTTCTCCAGTTGAGCGCGCGCGTCGGGCGCGTAGACCGGATGGAACTGTGGATTGAGGGCGAGCGCTCGTTGGAAGCGGAGCTTCGCTTGGGCGCGACCTCCGAAGTGGAGGGCGATCACGCCGGCGTGATATTGCAGTCGGGAATCCTCTGTATCAAAACGCAACGCCCTGCGCGATTGCGCGCGTGCTTCGTCCCAGCGGCCGTCCATAGCGGCGGCCCAGGCCAGCGTATCTTCGGCATAGATGTCGTCGCGCTGGATGAGCTCGTGCTTTGCAATCGCGTAGGCATCGGCTGTGTGCAGCCGGTGCTCGGAGAAGTAAATCGCGAGCAGGCGGTCGGAGATATGCTGCGCATTTCCGATGCGTTCGATGGCCAAGATCATATCGACCGTGCGTTCGGCGCCGGAAGGATCGCCGAGTGCCCGTTGCGCGTCGGCTTCGTAGCCGAGCGTTTCGGGAAAAGGTACGACGGCGGCAGAGCGCCTGGCGGCGGCGAGAGCCTCAGGCCAACGCTGCATGGACCAGTAGAAGCGCGCGAGCGCGTTCAGCGCCGGCTGATAGGTTGGCATCATCGATACCGCCAGTTGCTCTTGTCCGATCGCGGCCTCGGATTCGCCGGCCGCGAACGCGAGTTCGCCTTCTCGAAAATGAAACCAGGCGCGGCTGACCGCGGGGCCGTCGATGACGCTATCGGCCGCGACTGTGGCACGCTCCAGCGTTTGGCGCGCCTCGCGCAAGTGTCCGGTTAGCTCCAATTGGCGTGACCGAACGGTATCGACAGCCGGGTTTTCGTATTTTGACGGAGGGATCGTCTCGAGGAGCCGTTTCGCGCCGACGTAGTCCCCGATCTCCAAGTCGAGACCGGCTTCTTTCGCCGGCAACGCGTCATTGCCGTGCTGCCAGCGCTCGGCATCGCGTACGTAGCCGCGGGCTTCGCGAAAGCGATGAAGCGTGAGCAGCGCCGACGATAGTGCGTCATCGGCACCGGCATTGTTGATCGGATCGGTTTGCAGCGACCGGCGTGCGGCAATCTCGGCGCGCAAAACGTCGCCGAGGTCGCCGCGCTCGCGATAGCGTTGCAAGTACTGGCCCGCCAGGTTTCGCGTGCTCAGCATGTCGCCGGAGTGCTTGAGCGCTGCTGCATGCTCCCAGAAAGCGATTTGGGCATCGCGTATTTTATAGTCTGGTTCGATCGGCGCCATCGTAGGCAGACTCGCGGCGCGGACTTGATCGATGCGCTCGGATACGAGGGAAGGCCACGCGGCAAGCGCAACGAGCGCGCCTGCCGCGATGACCCAGACGCCGAGAGAGCGTCCCTTCATGGATTAGTGTGGCGCCGCGACGTATGGGAACGCTGCTTGTGATTGAGTTCCACCTTGATTCAGCGTGACGTGCTGAGCCGTGAGGCAGAAGTTCTCTTTGTGGTCATCCGGGATGCTCGTGATGATCGACGGGATCGCATTTCCGAAGATTGCTGCGAGGTCGATCGTTATGACGTCATCGACCAAGCCGCGTCCGCCGAATTTCCCGTTCACCGAGCCGGGGATAAAGGCCGCGGTGGCGCCACCGGTTTCGGTTCCGAGGTACGCAGCTGTGCCGGTCTGGGAAAGGTCGACCGTAATCTCGTTCGGGTAGAGTACGCCCTGTACGGCGTTTGAGATCCCGGCGCTGCGCCCTGCGACGTTGGTCATGAAGTTGAGGATCTCTCCCTGTAACACGGGGTCCGCGTATGGAGAGCTGCGATTGGTTGCATCGTGGTTTACGAATTGCTCCATCGCTTCCTTGACAGCGGGCCGGGCCAGCAACTCCATCTGCTGATATGTTGGTGTGCTGCCGGCTCCGGGGATGTTCGCGCCATTGGTCGGTCCGCATCCGGCGAGCGCGAGCGTTCCGGCGAGCGCGATGGTCAGGCTGACGAGCGATACTTTCACGTTATTGATCTCCTAGGTGCCCGTCGTGGTGCTGGTGGTCGCCCAGACGTGGATGATTTGGCTAGAGAAACCGGTCGTTAGCAACGACTTCGGAACTTCGAGAACGATCGAGAGGACGTCGAATCCCGGTGGTGCGGCCTGAGTGAGCGCGTTCTGCGATGCAGTCGTGCTGCAGGCATAACCGCCGCCGCCGGAGCCGGCTGCGCCGCCCGAGGTATCGCCGGCGTTGAAGCCGTTGAACGTAGGTGTCGCAGTACCAAGCGTGTTCCCGGTTCGCGGGTTGGAGAAGTTCCGATCCGGCAAGATCTTAAAGAACTGGAACAGGTCGAAGAAGAACGGGTCCGCACGCGGACCGACAAAGGCCTTGATGCCGTTGCCGAGCGTGGTCCCGGCGCTTTGATTGAACGCGAAGGAACCGCTTGCCGCAACGAACGTCGAATTCGTGCCGGTCGAGTTGGGTGCGGCCGGTCCGTACACGGTGACCTGTTGTACCGCGGGGGTCGTGCCGGCGGCGCTCACTTGAATGACCTGGTCTTCGGCCGCGGTCGTACCAACGGCGCCGTGCGTGATCTTAAACTGATACATGACCGCCGGGTCGAGGATTTCATTCGGAGCGGCGGCCGGGGTCAGCAGCGGATCGACGTTCATGATAAAGACTACCTTGGTCGGATCGGTGGGCGACGGGAAGACGTAGACGTCGGTAACGTCCGCTCGCGGACGGCTAACTACCGTCGGCGAGTCTTGGTGGTCCGATCCACGGACCGCATGGATGTTGTACAGAAACGCGGCTGTAACTAACGCGACGAGCGTTAGTGTAGTGCCCGCTATCCGCTTGAGTCTCATGGGGTGTTCTCCTCACGGCGGTGGTTGATGGCAACGATGGGGGCAAGACGAACAGGATGCGTTCTCGCGAATACGTATGCAAAGACGGCGAGCAACGCGAAGACGATGGCGCTGCTGACGGCGAGGTCGGGAAGCGGCGAGCGCCAGCCGATAAGTTGGGCAAGCTGATATCCAGCGACGGCGAGCGCCACGATACTAATCGAGACAATCCAGACGCGCGTCGTCTGTGGCAGACGGGACGAGCGGTCCGAGACGAGGCGGTGGACGAGCACGCTGTCGAGCGTATCGGTGACGATCATGCCGAGGCAAAACATGGCGCCGACGAACACGGCGCCGAGGAGGCCCGCGTTCACGCCGAAGGCGATCGCGTAGGTTGCGATCTGACTCGACGTCTCAAAGCCGAATCCGAAGAGCAATCCGACCGGAACCGCGAGCCACGGACTCGTGCCCTCGCGCAAGGCCTTGGGCAGCAAGCGGGTCTTGACGCCTGAGATGCGGCCCGTCTCGTTTTGGTGCAGCTGGCGAAGATTGGAAAGAGCGATGAGGACCAATACAGCGACGCTGATCCACGTTCCGATGGTCTCGATCAACTCGCCCCTGACTGCAATGCGTGTACCTAGCAGGCCGACAATCGCGGCAATGGCAAGCACCATCACCGAGTGTCCGCCTGCGAACAGCGTACCGACGAAGCGGCTTGCGAGCGGACGTTTTTCGAACGAATTGCGCGTCAGGTTGTCGATCGCCGCCAAGTGGTCGGGATCGGCGCCGTGGCGCATGCCGAGGGCGAAGACTGCGAGGGCGCCAAGACCGATCATGCCGCCTGCTCTCTGTGACCGTGTGAGAAAGGGTGGGAGAATGCGTAGCCGGTGATCGCGATGGCAACGAGCGTGGTGATCAGGGCTGGTGATATCGAAAAGCCCTGCTGTGCCACGCCCTGGCCGACCATGACGCTGCCGATCGTCGCAATAACGATGGCCGACACGAGAGGTCCGTAGCGCGCAACGCGATCGAATTGCGGTCGGGCCTGAAGCCATGAAGCGCCGCGTACCACGGCGATACCCGTTGCCGTTAGCGTCGCCGCCAAGCCAAAACTGAAGGCGACGATGACGAGGATGCCGTAGGCGACTTGATCGAGGGCGACTGCGGCGAGCAGCACGACGAGCGCGGCCGGACAGGGTGCAATCCCGCCGCTCATGGCGGCCCAAACGGTCGAACTGAAACGCAATGGCGCGGTGCCGGGAAGCGCGTGCAGACGCGCGTGTTCGAGGTCGCCGTGCCCGTCATCGCCGTCATGCGCAGCGTGAATGTGATCGTGAGTGTGCGGGTGAGCCTGCGCGTGGTCGTGCACGTGAACGTGGCCGAATGGCTGACGTAACTGGAGTTGACGTTGCACGGCGCGTGCGCCGATCAACACGATAACGATGCCTGATCCGAGCGTAATCCACGGGTAGATCGTCTCGGGTACGAAGTAACCTTTGAATATATTGATCGCAATGCCGAGCACCAAGACGCCGGCAGTGTGTGCGACGGTCAGTGCGCCGGCCAGGATCGAGGCCTGTCTTACGGTCGCACGCGCGCCGACCAGCGAGACGGCGAGCAGAGTCTTTCCATGGCCGGGTTCGAGAGCGTGAAGGGCACCGAGTCCGATCGCGATCAGAAGGGTCAAGAAAACCGTCCAAGGATTGCTGCTGCCGCGGGCCAGCATATCCGACAAAGCATTCGAGCGCGCCGCCGAAGTGGTCGGGGCTGACGCGAAGACGACCGGTTCTCCCTTGGCGTGAACGATCACTAACGCGCCGTTGATGTCGAGCTGAACGGAACGTAAGTTTCGCGGCGAAGCGAGTTCCGCGTTTGGATATGCGGTCAACTCTCGCGTAGGTTCCGTGTCGGCCCCCCCGACGACATCGATCCAGCCCAACCGGCCGTCAAACGTGCGATCGGAAAAGTCAAGTCTCTGCCGCCCATTGGTGGGGGGCGGCAGCGCAGCGTGATAATCCGCGACAAAATACAACGTCGGTAGGCCACCGGCGCCCGGGCGTAGTCGCACGCTTGCCGTGTCTGGAACGAGCGAAACGTTCTTATCGCCGGACCGCACCTCCAATTGTGGTTGAATCGTGCGAAGTTCGTCCTCTGCCCAGGCAGCGAGTTGTGTGCTGCTCGGCTTTCCGCTTCTCTCAAGCCTCCGTAACTCGCCGAATGTCGGAATTTCCGCCATGTCGAGCACGTAGCGCACGCTTACTCGCCCGCTCCCTACGCGCAGTTTGGAGAGATGGTTGATCGTAAAATTACCGAGCGGATGCGCCGCGGCCGGCCGGACTGCCGCGATGGCAAAGCAAAGCCCAACTGCGATTCCGACGGAAAGCGACCGAAGTGTCTGCATCGTTACGGACTCAACGGCCACCAGCCGAATGCGGATTGGGCTTTGCGACAATATTGTTTGTTCGAAGTGCGCCGGGTCAATACCGGGCGATTGGAGACAAAACCCAATCCGAACGTTCCCTACGTACGTTGAGCGTGAGAAACCTCGGGGCCTCGCCGAGCATCTCGAACTGCCCGGTCACGCCGTTCCGTCAGATTGTTCCCTGATCGACTCGGAGAGAGTGCACGAGAACCTGTTCTTCGGGAGACAGTTAGTCTGGAGATTTGCAATGCGAAAGCTGGTTACCAACTTGACTCTGGCGCTGATTTTCGTCGGTGCGTCCGCTCCGGCCGTTGCGAAACCCTCAGGTATGATGCCGGCGTGCAAGGCCGGAGATCCCGTCGTGATGATGAATATGAAAACCAAGACCTACAGGATGATGTCGGACCAGGACAAAACGATGATTGCGCATGGAAATGCGATGAGCGGCGGAATGAGCGCCGTGTGCAAATCGCAGGCCACGCGGATGCACGCTCGTATGATGAACTCGAGCGCGATGAGTTCGCGAGCAATGAGTTCGCCGTCTTCGGGCCACGAAGGCTTGGGCGTGTCCGGAGGAACTTTCGGCAGGTCGACGGCGGTGCCGGGCGCCATTCCATCGCCCCCGCGCGGACCTTAAACATACGTCCGTCCTGAAGGTCCGTTAGCCACCCACCGCTGTGGCGAGAGAACGATTCGAGCGCACGTCGGCCGAAGGCGGGCGCTCTTTTCGCGTTGGCGGGGGCTGCGGCGGCCAGGAGCCATTCCCAAAGCTCGATCAGTCGACTCGCCGACGGCTTCGGAAGCGTTGGTCGTCGTGTTCGCTGTTCGTTTAGATCGGAAGATTAATCATACAAGCGTCGGGTATTTTCATTGGGTGATGCTTCGTGGAGAGGATCTCAGGCAGAGCGCCCTGTCAAACGAGCCCGAACAGTTCGAGCACTTTTACCTGACGTATCAAGAATTCGTGTACATCATCGCGTTGCGCACGGTCCGCAGTCCCTCGGAGGCTGAAGATGTAATGCAGTCGATTTTTTTGCAACTCTGGCAAGATCCATCGTCGTTCCGAGGTGGGAATCTCGAGAGTTGGCTTACGCGGCTAACCAAGAACCGCTGTATCGATGTCATGCGCGCGCGAGCGCGTTTTTCGAGATCCAGCGAGCCGGAGTATTTTCGCGTAAGGCCCCCCGAATCAGTAGAAGATGAAGTCTTCAGAGCCATGGAGGCGGCGTGGCTAGCGGAAGCTTTGCTCGAGCTCCCGGAGAAGCAGCGATCGATAATCACGGAAGCATTTTGGCACGATCAATCGCACCAGTGCATCGCATCTTCTGTGCAGCTACCTCTTGGCACGGTTAAGACGAGAATCCGCGATGGGATTCAGCGTTTAAGACGCAAGGCACTCAACGAGGTTGACGGAGGCGACGGACGTGCCTCGATGAGCATGCGCGCGTAGGCGCTCCAACCAAGCGAACACCGATGGCAATCTAATCGGGCAAGTTCTTTCTCCGGCATGTTGGAAGTGATGATGCTGGAAGATCGACAGGCCGAACGGTCGCGACCCGGCCGAATGAATCGTATACCTAGGTGAATTGGAATGCCCCGCGATCGGCATTGTTTTAAGAGTAATCGTATGTTTAGCCGCATCATTCGGTTACGTCGACCTTCGTATGTTTAGGCGCGCGGTGAGAATTAAGAGAGGATGCGCCAGCTTGCTCTCATATAAGAGTTCTCGACTGTGATTAGCTGGAATAGAATCCGCAATGACTGGCGGCTCGTCTTCCTATAGACATGACCCATGAAACGCTGCGCCGACTGACCGTCTCCCTACCCGCTCGTCTCATGGATGAGCTCGCACGATTGCGCCAAGAGCATAGAATCTCGGTGTCCATGATTGTTGAAGAGTTGATCCATGATTATCTGCAAAATAAACCCGCCGACATTATAGAACGGCTTCAGGCCGGCGGCGCCTCATTACGGCGCAACCGCAACGACGCCTTTGGGAAAAGACGTCCATCAGGCTAAGTCCTCTCCGACAGACCGAAACGTTCGCCGGCTTTTCTCAACTCACGATGAAATGCTCCGTCACGTGTGCGAAAGCGTACAGACCAGGAGTGCTTTTTCGGGCAAGCTGGCCAAGAGGTGGTCTATGGGCCAGGTCGACAATTTCGTTCACACGTCCGCGGCTACCGATGGCCCACCTAGTCATGTGTTGCACGGCGGCTACTACGACCTTAGCCGTAAGTCCGAGTTAAAGGCCGAGTTCGACGCGATTGAGCCACATAGCGATGTCGTGATCGATCTCGCGTCTACCGAACATCTGGATTGCTCTTGCATTGGCGTCATGGTCGGACGATTGCGCGAATGGAGAGTACGCAAGCCAGAAACCCAACTCCGCCTTATTAACGTGACTCCTCGCCTGGAAAGAATGTTACGGCTCCTGATGCTGCAACAGCTCTTCGTGATAAATCCAGCCTAGACGGACGTTCAGCTCCCAACTGACTAACCGGCGTCCCGTTGCCGACGTTCGGTTGCATCCCGAACACGTGGATGCTGATCTGTTGTGCTGATGGCAGCGCGCGATCGGTGCCGGAGGGCGCTTCTTGCCTCTGACGGCGGACTTGCGTTCGCTTACGAAATCCAATCTGAATGCGGTATAACTGCGTTGGGTTTTCACACGGGAGCTTTACGAACTCAACGAGCGCGACGTATGACCTCGCCTATCATGTCCTTCGCTACGATATGGGCATCACGATAAAGCCGTCGCCTGAGTCTCCAATTTTTGTAGATGCCGGCTATTTGGGCGATCGAAGCCGAAACGCGAACAATGCGCCGAGCAACATCACCCGAAACGGTCCTTTTGTGGGGCTTGGCGTGAACTTCTGACCCACAGAGCCGCAAGGATGCCGCCCGAGCCTACGATTTTGGAAGCGTAGGGTGATGGTCGGTGTAGGGTGGGACGTTGAACGTCGGTACGGGATGAGCGCGTAACAGTTGCATCGCCTTCGAGACCGCGGCTTCGAGTTGCGGATCGTGTCCTTCGCGCATGAGCTTCGGATCCTGCCAGACTTCGACGTCGGGCGGAATGCCATGACCCTCGACTTCCCATGAGCCCTTGAGCCCGCCGATCGCGATGCGCGGCGCCGTCACGGAGCCTCCATCGATCAACGGCGGATAGCCGCCGATACCGACGAGACCGCCCCATGTGCGCTCGCCGACGAGCGGCCCGAGGTTCGCCTTTCGGAAGTACCAGGGAAGCGCATCACCGCCCGAACCTGCGAACCGATTGATGATCATGACCTTGGGGCCGTAGATCGCGAGCGGCGGATCGATCGTGATCCGTCCGTCGCGCTCTTTGACGATGCTCATCGGTTTGCGATTGAGATAGTCGATGATGTAGTCGGCGATCTGGCCGCCATGGTTGTAACGTTCGTCGAGAACGACGCCCTCTTTGCCGACTTGCGCGAAGAAGTAGCGGTTGAAGTTCGTGAAACCGCCTAAGCCGGTATCGGGAAGGTAGACGTAGGCGAGTTTTCCGCCGCTCATCTCGTCGACTTTGCGCCGGTTGCCTTCGATCCAATCCAGGTTGCGCAGCGCAAACTCGTTCGCGGTCGGAACGACCGTGACTTCACGCGAGCCCGTGCCCACGGCATTTGGGCCGACCGTGATGACCGTCTGCTTGCCGGCGGTCTCTTGGAAGAACGAAAAGAGTTCGTCGGTTCCTTCGACCTTGTGCCCGTTCACCGCCAACAGGTAGTCGCCGACGTTGACGTTCGTCCCCGGCTGCGTGAGCGGCGCACGTAGCGCGCCGTTCCAGTTCTCGCCGTTGTAGATTTTCGAGATGCGGTAGCGGCCGTTTTCGACTTTGTAGTCGGCGCCGAGCAGGCCGACGTCGACGCGCGGAACGTCGGGCTGCGCTCCGCCGCGCACGAACATGTGGCCGACCGAAAGATAGCTGAGCATCTCTTCGAAGAGAAATGTCAGATCGTCGCGCGAGGAGACGCCGGCCAGATACGGCTCGAAACGCTTCTCCGCGGCCACGATGTTGAGGCCGTGATAGTGTGGGTCGTAGAAGAAGTCACGCTCGATGCGCCACGTCTCATGGTACATCTGCGCCCACTCGGCGTGCGGGTCGACGAAGACTTCCATGCCGCTCGTGTCGAGCGCTCCCGCGCCGGGGACGGCCGGGACCTTGGTATCGGCGATGAACCAGCGGCCGCCCTGCTGACCGTAAAGCGCCTTGTCGCCGTTTGCGGAGAGTGAGAACGAGAAGACTCCTGCCGCGAGCGTGACGACTTTCCGCGAGGTGAGGTCGAACTTGATGACGGAGAGCGTCGCCGGGCCGAGCTGGACGAGCGGTGCCTGAACGAGAAATATCTCGCCGGCTTTGCCGGCTTTGAGATTGGTGTAATTTGAGGCTGGGATCGGCAGTGCGACGATGCGCTGTAAGATGCCGGCCAGATCGATTGTCACCTTGGTCTTTGAGTCATCCGGTTTCTTTGGCGCCGGGGTCGGCGCGCCGGCTTCGACTGCGACGGGTGCTTCCTTCTTGACGGCCTCTTCGTCGCTTTGCAACGTTAGCGGCGATGGAAGGTCCCTGCGAAGGACTGCAACGTACACGTTGCTGCTCACCGGATGCTGATCGCTCACCATATCGAGTCCGGCCGTCGTCAAACCGCTATTGGTGCTGGCGGTGAAGTACAGATATTTTCCGTTCGCATCGAATTGTGGATAGCGCACGTCGCTAAGCCCGTCGGTGATTTGATGCGTTCCGCGGTCATCGAGCGAATAGGCGAAGACGGTGTGCAGCAGGTTCGCGAGCGTGTTGGTGTAGGTGATCCAGCGGCTGTCGGGCGACCAGGCCGGATCGAAGTCCGAGGGTCCGAAGCCGCCGTACTCGCCGGTCGCGACCTTGACCGGTGCACCACGCTCGATATCGACGTACCACAAGTTCAAATGCTTGTCGATGTACGCGACCTTCTTGCTATCGGGCGACCAAACCGGCGAATAGAAGTAGGATGCGGTTCCGAGATCGATCGCACGCGCCGGAATGAGACCTTTTTGATCGCGGATATTCAGTTGATATTCGCCCGAGCGGTCCGAGAAATACGCGATCCAGTTGCCGTCCGGTGACCAGGCCGGGTCGCGGTTCGCGGTGTTCCTTGCGCCGCTGATATTGCGGACGTCGCCGTGCTCGGCCGGGATACTGAAGATCTGGCCGTGCGCTTCGAAGACCGCGCGCACGCCGGTCGGGGAGATGCTTGCATTTTGAATTCGGCTGCCAACCTTCACCCAGTGCGGGCGAACCTGTGGCATATCGCCGGCGACGTTAACGTGGATGGTGTGCGCGACATGACTCTGCGTATCGTAGACGTGCAGCGAATCGAACTGTGCGTAGACGATCGCGTCCGGTCCAGCCGAGGCCGACGTAATATCGAAGCCTACGCTCGGTAGGGCGCGCGCGACTTTGCGTGCGTTCGTGTCGTAAGAGAAGAGCGTGACCGGACCATCGCGGTCGGAGAGAAAGTAGACCGTGTTGCCCAACCACATCGGCGTGGTGTCGTTCGAATCGGTGCGCGGGATTTTCACGACGCTCGAGTCGGCCAAGTCCGCGATCCAAATCGGCGAAGTTTGACCGCCGCGATATCCTTGCCAGAACGACTCCCAGTGGAAGAAGGGCTCGTATGCGATATGGCTGTCATCGGGCGAGTATGAACCGTTTTCGGCCATCGAAAGCGGGAGCTGCGCCGGAAAACCGCCGCTGACGGGCACCGTGTAGAGATGGCCGGAGTCGTTGGCACTGGTGCGGCCGGAAGCGAAGAGGACGCGCGAACCGTCGCGGGTCCAACCCGCCGCGCGATTACCCGCGGGATGATAGGTAAGCCGATGCGGATCGCCGCCCGAGGCCGAGACGACGTAGACGTCGGGATGGCCATCGTAGTTACCGGTGAACGCGACGCGCGAGCCGTCCGGAGAGAAGTACGGCGCCGATTCCAGGTTCATGCCGGTGACGAGCCGTCGCGCGTCGCCGCCCTCGCGACCGACGATCCAGATGTCGCCGCCGTAGACGAAGGCGATCTGAGTCTTGCTGATCGTCGGGTCGCGCAAGAGCAGCGGAGCCGCCGCAGTACTCCGGCCCGCCAGAGCGAGCCAAGCAAATAGCGATAACAGGGCGAGACGATAGAAAAAACGACGCATCCCTGAGAGGTTTGCGCGACGGCACGGCAAGCCCTAGCAGGCTGAGCGCTGGATTGGGCGGCATCTTGTCCTGTACCGAGCTAAGGAGCGCGCTATGGATTTGATCGCGATTCGGGTATTCGGGTTCACGCTCGCGATCCTACCGCTTGCGAGCTGCGCTTCGCTCTCGGCGAGCCATTCCGGCGTGGCGCTCGACTCGCTTGCGATCGTCCAGCAACGCGAACCGACGTCGCTCAATCCGGCTCTTGAAAATGGCGTCTCCTCAACCGAGTGGGGAGAACTGTTTTTCCAGTATCTCGTCAAGTATGACGACCGCGGCCGGCTCGTGGGGGATGCCGCCATCGCCGCTCCCACGGTCGAGAACGGCGGAATCAGCCGAGACGGATTAACGCTCGTCTATCATCTACGCAAAGGATTGCGCTTCGCTGACGGCCATCCGCTGACGGCGCAGGATTGCGTCTGGTCGATCGACGCGATCAATAACCCAAACAACAACGTGCAGTCGCGCTTCGGTTACGATATCGTCGCAAAGGCCGAAGCGCGGGACGCGTATACGCTCGTGCTGCATCTAAAACACGCCTTCGCACCCATTCTCACGGCGGTGCTCGCACCACAAGGCTTCCCGATACTTCCAAAACACCTGCTCGCGCAATATTCGGATTTCAATCAGCTTGCATACAATTCGCAGCCGATCGGCTCGGGACCCTACGCCGTCGTCCACTGGTCGCGCGGCGACTCAATCGAGATGCGGGCGAATCCGTATTATTTCTCGGGAAAACCAAAAATCGCGCGGATGGTCATTCGCTTCGTCCCCGATCCGCAAGCGTCGCTGAATCTGCTCCGTAGCGGCGAGGCCGGCGGCTTCTTCAACGTTCCCGACTACAGCGAATACGCGAACCTGAAGGCTTTGGCTGGTTATAAGCTCGCGAATTTTCCGACCGGCGCGGTCGGCTCGGTAATTTTCAACACGCAGGACCCCATCACGCGTGACGTGCGGGTCCGCCGCGCCCTCGCCGTCGCGATCGACGTGCCGAGCGTCGTCAGCAAGAGCCTTCACGGCGCGGTCTCAAGCCGCAACGCGGGACGCGGATTATTCGGATGGGCTCACGATCCGGTTGCTTTCCCCGATATTCAGTACGACCCGAGCGCCGCGCGTCGTCTGCTCGATGCCGCCGGCTGGCGCTCGGGTGCCGGCGGGATTCGCCACAAGGAAGGTCGCGCGCTCAGCCTGCTGCTCGTCTTTCAAGCGGCGACTCCGAGCGCGACGATCATCGCTCAGACGATCGCCCAGTACGAGCGCGCCATCGGCGTGGAGGTGCTGCTCAAGCAATACACCGCTACGCAATTTTCGGCTCCGGTGAACAACGGGGGGCCCGTATACGGCGGAAAATTTCAGATGGCGCTCTATGGGTTCATTAACGGCGACGACCCCGATACGACCGATCAGTTTGCCTGCGCGAACGTTCCGCCGCACGGTTATAACAAATCGCGAATCTGCGATCGGCGCATCGACGAACTCATGCGAAGCGGAAATACCACCTATGTAGCCGCCGAACGAAAAGCAATCTACACGAAGCTGCAGCGCCTGGTCTATGAGGAATTGCCGCTCGTGCTGCTCTATCAGCGAAACGAACTCGACGTCTTCACGGACAGTCTGCATGGACCGACCGGCTCGCTCGACGGTGTCTTTTGGAACGTCGGCACGTGGTCGCTCGCGCCCAAACGCTAGTTGGCGCTCACGGTCGCGGAATCGCCATAGCCTCGGCGACCGCGACATCCGGTGGCATCGCGGCTCCATAGGACAGTAGAATGCGGATGCGATCGTCCGGCAGCGTTGCGCGAATCAGTTCGAGCGCGCGGTCGTAGCCGTTCTGTTCGGTTGGCGCCCGAGCGCTGCCCGTTTCATGATAGGCGGCGTCGGTATAACCGAGCAGTTGTGTCGCTCGCTCCGAGTCACCGCCTTCGGCAGCCAACTGCGCAAGATGCCCGATGGCCCAGGCTGCCGACATCGAGCTGTCCAGTCGCATCGATAGCTCCAGCCCTTCGCGGGCCGATGTCCACGCTTGCTCGTGACGCGCTAATGCGAGCCTGTACGCGGTGGCATTGAGCACCGATACGCATAAACCCGAATCGGCATTGCGCTCGCGAAAGATGGCCTCGGCCTCGCTGACGCCTGCCAGCGCTTCTTCAAGATCGCCTTCAGCGAACAGAAACTCGGCTCGGTGCAATTGCAGTCGCGCGAGTTGCCAGGCATCCTTGCAGGGGCGCAGCACCGCGTCCGCCTCGTCGAAGAGTATGCGAGCGCCCGCGCTATCGCCGGCTACGCCGAACCAGTATGCCGCCATGTTAAGGACCCAGCCGATCAGGCGCGGCGTACGCGTAGCACGAACTGCCTCAAGCGCTTGCTCGAAAAACGCGACCGATTCGACGATGCGACCGCCTCTGCCGAGCGCAGTCCCATGAAACGCAAGCGCCTCAGCTCGACCGAGTTCATCGACGCCGCCCGAAAGCTCGCGCGCAGCCTCAGCTGCCGGCACCGCTGCCTGCGCGCTGTTGTCGAGAACCGCCGCAGCGAGCGCGAGCAGACCGCGCACGCGCGCCGGCGCATCACGTGCCGTCGTTGCCGTCGCACGCTCGAGTAACGTGCGCCCCTCGCGGCGCGCCGTCGCATACCAGAGCCACCGCAAGCCGGCGACGATGGTCGCAGCCGCCATCGCATCGTCGCCGGCGAGCCCCCAGTTTATCGCGGCGCGATAGTTCTCAAGTTCGCGACGCACCTCGGCGGTCCATCTATCCGAGTCGGTCTGCCAGTATGCGTCGCTCGCACCCAGTGCAACCTCGGCGAAATATCGGCAATGTCGCGCGGCGACATCCATGCGCTCGCCCGCATCGTCCAATCGCTCGGCCGCAAACTGGCGAGTTGACTCCAGGAACCGGTAGCGCCGCTCATCGCCTTGAACCTCAACGACCACCAGCGACTTCTCGACTAGGGCAGAAAGCAGATCGAGCGTGTCGCCATCGGCCAGCCGCTCATCGGCGCGGATCGCTTCGGCTGCCTCGAGCGTCCAGCCGTCGCGAAAGATCGCGCTCCTTCGCAAGAGGCTTCGCTCCGCGTCGCTCAACAGATCGTAGCTCCAGCCGATCAACGCACGCATCGTTTGGTGACGCGGCTGCGCGGTGCGGCTCCCGCCGGATAACAGTTTGAGGCGTTCGTCCAGCCGCCGCGTTAGTTGTTGCAAGCTGAGTACTTTGATACGTGGCGCGGCCAGCTCGATCGCTAGCGCGATACCATCCAAACGGCGTACGATCTCGGCAACGATCGGCGCATTCTCGTCGGTTAGCGCGAAGCTGCGCTGAGCGGTGTGCGCCCGGGCGACGAAGAGCGCCGCCGCACCATAAGATAGCACTTGCTCCGCCGTCATGTTCTCGCCTTCGGGCGGAACCGGAAGGGTCGGCATTTGGTACGTCTCTTCACCCGCGATGCCGAGCGGTTCGCGGCTCGTCGCCAGAACCCGAACTCCGGGACACGCTTGCAAGAGGCGCTCGGCCGCGTCGGCCGCCGCCGAAATCAGATGCTCGCAGTTGTCGAGTACGATCAGAAGCCGTTTCGCCTTCAAGGTCGTGCCGACGCGATCGATCAGTGCTCGCGCACCACCTTCGTCGGCGATATTGAAGACGTCGGCAATCGCGCTAGGTACGAGCAGCGGATCGTCGAGCGGCGCGAGATCGACGAACCAGGCGCCATCTTCAGCGCGCGGCATGTCGGCCGCCACTTGTAACGCCATACGTGTCTTGCCGATCCCGCCGGTTCCGGTCAGGGTCACCAAGCGCGTTTGCTCGAACAGCTCCTGGATCTCGGCGAGTTCTTCGTCGCGTCCGATCAGGATCGGGAGATTGATCGGAAGATTGTTCGTAGGTGCGTTGAGAACTTGCGCGCTCAGTCGCGGATCCAGAGCGAGCAATGCCAACCCCGCACCTTCCGCGAGAGCGGCAAGCACTTGGCGGTCATCGGCTTCAAGTTCATCGTGCTTCACTGCGACCGAAACGAAGCCGACAAGCTCGCCGCCGGCCATCATTGGGAATGCAATCGTTCCGGCCGCTAGCGAGTGAAGCAGGCTCGGGTTCGCGGGAGCCGCCGTCGACCGCAGGCGAACCGCAAGCGCGTCGTCAAAGTCGACGCTCTCCGCCGGCGAGTCAAATGAGGATGCTTCGGCTCGATACGCATCGCGTCGCAGATAGACTGCGCATCCGGCCACATTCATGTGATGGTCGACGCCTTCGATAATCCGGCGCAGAACCTGCTGTGCGTCGTTATACGACGTCAGCTCGTTTCTCAACCGGGATAACGCCTCTCGCGCATCCCGACGGCGCTTCGTGAAGGCGGCTTCCACCGCGGCTTCCACGCGCTGATGAATCGGCCGAAAGGCGAGCGTGGCTACCAGGACGATCGCGATCTCGATCGCAGCGCCGGCCAAACGCGAGCGGTCAGCGATGTATTTCTCGGTCCACCATTCCGCGAACGCAAACAGGAGCACGATGGCAGTAGTAACGAGACCGTACGCATAGGCTCGCAAACGACGGCTCGAGCCGGCAGTCCTCATGACTCGAACGCCCTTTGCTCCCGGAACCGGCGTTCCCCGCTCGATCGCGTGAGCGGGTTAACGAGAGCAGGCGTTTGTGCGCGCGACGGCGATAAGCCAAGATACTCAAGCGGCCGGCCTCATGGGCCGGCGGATTACGGGAGATCTGAAATGGCCGATTCAAACAAAGACGACGCCGCGCGCGCGCTCGATGCGCACGCCCGATCGATCGACACGCTCCACGAGAAGCTAGCAGCGACACCCGGGGTCGATAAGGATCGGCTCCAGCAAGCGGTCAACAAATACAAGTCGGCGCACAAGGCGTTTCACGATGATGCCCTTGGATGTATGAACTAGCCGGCGGAACCGCCCCCACGTAACGTCGCTTCGAGCGCTCTTCCGAGCGGTACGCCCAAACCGGTGCACGGGTTCCACCCAGCCCGCGCTTGATAACGCCCGTTGTTTCCGTCAGTAATTTCGCGAAGCGGATTTTTTACCGATCCGTACAGGAGCGGGGAAAAGAGACCGCTTGGCGCTCCGAGACGCTGGTTAATCCGCGCTGCGAGCGCCGCCCACATCGGCGCCACCGCGCTCGTTCCACCCAGCGCTAATTCAGTGCCGTCGAGAAAGACGCAGTAGCCCGGTAGCTCTTGAGCTGCAACATCGGGTACCCCTCGACCCGCGTCGATTTTGTTTTGGGCAGCCACCGGCCTTACGACGTTCTGCCAGGGCGGGACGTCAAAGTGTTCGCTAAACCCGCCGCCTGTTTTGTCCCACGCTGATTCGCGCACGTTCCCGGAATCGGACAGAAGAGCCGTGGCGCCGCAGGCGTGGACGAACGGGCTCGACGCCGGTGCCAATACGTGCGGCTTTCCGTCGTAGTCGAGTTCCGCACCGTTGTCGCCCGACGAGCAGAAGACGCTTACGCCCACGAGCGCCGCGACGGTGAACAATTCATCGAGGATGTCGAGGGCAACCGGCGTCCATAACTTCTCCGGCCACCCGTAACTGATCGAGAGAACGGACGGCTTGAACTCTTCGTCAAAGAGCGCGGTTCGAATCGCGTCGAGAAATCCGCGTTCATCATCGGGCGCCTCGTAGATGACGATGCGCGCGCCCGGTGCCAACGCCCCGATAATCTGCGCGTCGAGTGCGGCTTCCAGATCTTTTGTCGTTTCGAATTCGTGCTGAAGCGCTGCGTTATCGACCCGTTTGACGATCGGAGGGGCCGGAGCCACGCCCTGCGCTTGCATGCAGCGTTCGAAGTCATCCGCCTTAAACTCGCCGCGAAATTGCATGACGCCGATCGTTTGACCCGAACCGTCCCCATCGGGAAAGTCGTATCGCGTCACGATCTGGCTTGCGGATAACGGCGTTGAGTGTCGCTGCAAGGATTCGAGTCTGCTAGAGCGCGGCCACTGATGCAAACCAAAGATGCCGCGCACGATCGCGGCAATCTCCGGCGGCACATGAAGGGCGGCGGAACGATGGCGAAAACGGCTGCCGTTTGCGTCGAGAAAGATGGCGACCGTCGCACCAAACGCCTGGACCAAGCGCTCGACCGGGCCGCTCACCACGACCGATCGCCAATGCGATTCAACGATGCTGATTCCGAAGCCCTGGCAGTACGTACGAAAGCGCTCGATGTCCGCCGGGTCGGCGTCGGTTTGCTCGCTGAGAGCTTTTCGTTCGGCATACTGTCGCTCGAGAGGGGGCGTTGCGCCAAGGCTCCGAGCACGTGCGATGTCGAGATCGCCGCCTTTTTTCGGCCGGAGCCAAACGGTTAGCAGAACATCGGCGTCGGACGTCAACGCTTCAGCCGGCGTACTCCCAGGCCAGTGCGCGCGCAGGGTTCGTGGGATCGGTACCTTATGCTCCGCCGGGCGTGCCGATGACGCGCGCGGGCTCATTCGCGGATTCCCATCGCAGCGCGCCCGGCCCGGTTCGGAACGAGATAGATGCGGCTATTTTGGTAGTCGAGGCCGAGCGTGAAAAGCCTTAGGAAATCTGCACCAATGAGGCCGTCCACGTTCGAGGCATATGAACTGCTTCCGGTTACTCGATATCCCACAAAATCGACGAAGTTCAGGTTCGCTAGCTTCAAAGATGCGATTTGATATGCTTTGGCTGGGATCGCCCCGCCGATGCCGTACAGTTGGCGCTCGGGGCCATCGCGGCCCCCGCCGCGATCCTTCAGTGCCTCTGGATGCCTTCGCGCGAAGTAGTCGAAAATCATGAACGTTCCCGCGCCGCCCGTATCGAGCACCCATCGTTCGCCGAGCGCTCCGTTCACGGTGACATTCGTGCGCGGCTGTCCGCTGCCGATTCTGACATCGATTGCGACGGTTTGCCGGTCGGTCGGCGGCGCGTATGCTACACCCGGCACAACGGTGACGCGTTCGTGTTCGTAATCGATCGTTACGCCGAGTTCGGCTAGAAAATCGAAGCCTAAGAGACCGACCTCCTTCACATCGGAAGCCGTCTGCCAACCTTGTGGAATTTCCTGGACTGCGACATCGTGCATCACAAGGTCGCCGACATGCATCTCCGGGACGATCGTTCGCGCCGTCGTATAACGTCCTGCCGTAACCGCGGAGTGCTTTCCATACTCGGTCAAGCCGAGTTCGCGCGCAACGCCGGAATCGATCGTTATCCCGCTTGCTCCCGTGTCGAGCACGAAATCGAGGCCGCGGTTTCCGATGTTGACGCGGACGTAGACGTGCGAGCGGCCAAACTTGACCGGAAGTTCGACAGAAGTCACGCCCTTCGGAAACGTTACGAGAGTTCGCCGTGGAGTAGGTATCTGTACGTCGTTCGCGGCAACTTCGCTAGGAACGTACTCGACGATGTGCAGTTCACTTGACGTGTGTGCGTAACCATTGTCGACATGCACCCGGTGGGCGAACGTGCGTCCGTGATCGGAGCGGACGTCGTCATAGGTTGTGACGATGGTGCCGTTGGGTGTGATGCTCTCGCGGCGTACGACGCGCCAAGCCGCGCCGTCAACGTATTCCTTGATGCCGTTACCGCGCGCGTTCAACGTTGCGATGATGTAACCGACGGTGGGGCTGCTGACTGCCGATACCGTCGTTGTCGTTGGATCGACCGATGCCTCGCCGGGATCCGATTGGTCGATGATTACCTGGCCGTTATCGTTCATATGCCAGGCCTCGTGGTCGCGGTTGCCCCGCTCCGTATGGAAAGGCCCGTTGTCGAAGACGAAACGGAAGTCTTTGCCGCGCCGGTAATCGTGTTCGACCGTGGTCGTGCCATCCGACGATGTCGTCTCATCGATTTCGCGGAACGCCTCGGGGACTGCGCCGGAGGCCGCAGCGACTCTCTCTCGGATCGCTGCGGCGGTGGGAATCTCATCAGCGGCCGGCACGGGCGCGCAGACGCCCAGCTGCGCTAGAATGAGCAGTGGCGCGAGGCTCCAAACGCGAATGTTCACGGTGAACGCTTCAGCGCGTCGTGTCGCTCGCCTCTAAATGGTCAAGCTAGCCGCCGCCGCCCTCGACACGGTGTCCGCAAACTCGGCGGCTACGCGTACGTCTGGTTAGAGCCGGTGATTTGCATCTGCGACGCCAACGGCAAGCACCGCGATGACGAAGGTTACGAGCGACGCCCCGCGGCTTCGCCACGCGCGCTAAAGTGGCAGCGGCGAGAAAATGAAGCGGAGCGATCCGTCTGTGTATTCGTCCACGGTAAGATGAACCAGTCCGTGATCGAGCGTCATCTGCGTTGCCTGATTATTTCCACAATGTACGCCAAATGCGTTCGTTACGACTTGATCGTGATTTAGCGTGCGCGAAAATTCGTAGAGTGTGGACGAACCACGCACCGTCACAAAGTGTAATATGTACGGTTGGCAGTAGGCCGCGCCTTCGGAATAGATTGTCAGTGTCTCGCCATTTGGATATGCGATCGTCGCGCACCGGTCGGCGTCGCCGCAATGATCGAATGTCGTTGCGATCGATCCGTCACTGAAGGTAATCGGCGCGCTCGCCGGAGCGCTGTCCCTTACCACCGCGGAAGCAGTGACTGGGGCAACTGCAAGAACAAGCGCCAGTGTAAACACAAAGTGTCGCAAGATCAATCTCCTCGGTTTAGGGAAATGCTAACGGAGTTCTGTGTGCACCGCGATGGAACAACGAACCTCGCAGCGCGGCTAGGTCAAGGGGTTTTAATCGTTTCGGCCACAATGCTCATCTTCCCGATTTGGACTGGCGCCTGCACCTTGGGATGGGAGGGCGCGCCGTTGATGAGGATGCCGCGCGGGGCGAACGTCACGACGAGCGTCTTGCTGTTCCCCAATGCGGCTAGGATCGCGCGATTGATCTTGAACGCAAACACCGCCGGCCGAAACATGGATGGCATCGCGTCGCGTATGCCGGTGCCAAAGAGTACGACGTTACCGACGAAGCTCGGGCTGTTCGTATCAGACGCCGTGGTTGCCACAGATCCGAGGTACGTCTCCCAGACGACCCCCGGCTGACGAGCGGCCTCGACGCCTTCGAGTTGTAAGTACACCGATTGCGCCGGGTTTTTCGCAAGTGCCAAGAGCTGTTCGCGAATATCCGGAGGGATTGGTATCGGAACGGATACCTGGTTGTCGCCGAGCGGTGGAATCGGCGGAAAAGTCATCGGAAAAAATCTGCGTATTGGTATGCAACACACGAATCTAGGGGAACAACTCTCTTGCGCCAACGAGGGTCCGTTTTGGTAGACGTAGTTGAGTTGCTGCGCGGCGTTGAGAATCTGGCAGGCATTCATGTTGATCGGCTGCCCCTTCTCGTTGAAGAAGGTGTGGGATTTACCGGTCCATGTCGAGTCACCGACTGGATCGATTCCTCCATAGCTCGCGCGCCACACTTGCCACAGGCGGTCGCAGTTGGCGTGGTGGAGGTAGAAGACCGGATCTTGCGCCGCGGTAAGGATTGAGGCCATCAACCCGCCGACGCCGACGTGGACGTTCCCATGGGGCGTGTTCTGGAAAATGTCATTCGCGCCGGTTTGGCCCGGCGTCGAGTAAACCGATGTCGCGAAGGCTCCGCTGTAGTCGACATCTCCTGCCGACAGCGATCCGGTGCCGTTGTTCATATTCGGGTGTCGGTTTGCAAGGTACAGCGAGCTACTTTGGTTCCGGAACATCGGTGGTAGATACCGTTCGCTTGGGGAGTCCCACGCCCAGAACGGCAACGACCAGCTGGGGTCGCCGGACTTGCTTCGAACGATCCGCTCGAACCAGTACAGATACATGCGATGCCACGACCAAAACCATTCCGTGTTGTGTTCGCAGGTGTTCCACGACTGCAGCGCTTGTGACATGGTCGTCCCGTGAATCGCGGCTTGATAGGCCCAGCTGGTTGGATCGGTCGACGGGAGGGCCTGCATTTTTGTAACTGCCTTTGCGTACGATACGATTTGGGAACTCGCGGCATTGAGGCTCGCGATGTCCTGACGCACGAACGGTGCGGCAAGGGCCGGCTCCCCCGCAAAGAGCGGTTGACATGCTGCGGCTACCACGGCAGACTTGCCGACCACGGCCAAGAATCGGTGACGGTTCAGTTCGTACCTATTCGCCATTTCGTACGTCCTCCGAGATAATAGCGCTGCTGGATGAGGCTATGGGCCGATGTTGACGTGTACGGCGCGCGTTACTTTCGCAAGTGAATAGAGCACTCAAACCCAATATCTAGGCGACTTGGCCGTTCACCGAGATTCCCCCTCACCTTGCCGGAGCGTTCGTTTCCATTGGAATCGCGGGTGACTCCAGAAAAGAATAGCCCTTCATGACGTGGAATCGAAAAAATGACACCTGGATGGCACCAGTCTAGCGGCGATGTGGCGCAATGCTTTGCGGAGAGATGGCAGAGCGGTTTAATGCAGCGGTCTTGAAAGGCGTGAAGAGCCGTCCCGACGAGTCCCGATCTGTACCGACAAGGCCCGTTTCGTCAGGGTTTCTCGTCCTAGTTGTGTTGAGTAGTCCCGGCTAATCCCGACGCTTCCCATCTGGTTTGTAAGCAAATCGTCAGCATAGAACGGGCCACGGTAACTCAGAATGAATACTGCGCCCGGCGCGTTTCACGAGGAAACGGCGGGCTAGCGACCTACGCCGCGCGCCGACCGAAATCGAAAGCAACGCGGAATGGCTCGTCGTTCCGTGGAAGCTGAGCCTCCGTGACTTGGGCAGTGCGTGCGATCGTCATCCTGATACTTGCGCAACTCGTCGGCCTGTGCGGCTTCTTTGCACATCACGTTGCTGCCGAAGGTGCGAACGGGTTGCGGATATTCGTCGCGGGGGTCGCGCTGTTTACGTTACTGACCCTTGGCGGACTGGTGTTACGCAAGCCCTGGATGCTCTGGGCTACGCTGGTTGTCGCGTCTCTTGTCGCAACGATCGATCTATTCGCCTGGGAACGAAACGACCGGATCGTGGCATTAGCGAGTCTCCTGCTCCTCGTCGCCACGACGCTTCTGGTTTTCCGGGAGCCGGTCGACCGAACGCCGTTCGTGAGTTTCTATCAGCGCGTGTTGTTCGGCTTCGTTTTCGGCTTTGCTGCCTGGGTCGCGTTTTGGGGATTGTTTCAGCCGGCGCACGTCACCAGTGCCCTGCCGTTCGTCGTGCCGCCGCTCCACGCTCGTTTTCTCGGCGCCATGTACCTTTCGGGATGCGTCTACATGGTCTTCGGGATGGCCGCTCGAGACTGGAGCGAGGTCCGGGTGATGACTGCGATGCTGGCGATCTGGACGGGGATGCTCGGGCTCGTCTCGCTCTTTCATCTCGAAGCCTTTGACTGGTCACGGTCGCAGGTCTGGTTCTGGTTCTTCGCCTATATCTGCTACCCGTTGGTCGCAGCGTGGATAGTATGGCGTCAGCGCGCCTTGAGTCCGAACTTTGGTCGTACGCTTTCGGCCGGTTTGCAAGCTCATTTCTACGTGCAGGGGACGATCGCAACGTTGCTCGGACTGGGCCTCCTGCTTGTCCCGCACATGATGACGACCGTGTGGCCGTGGCCTATCTCAACGCTCCTGGCACAAATCTACAGCGCGCCGTTCCTATCCTACGGGATCGGCAGCATCTACGCGGCGCGACAGCGGACATGGCGCGAGGTGCGCATAGTGGTTGCCGGCACTCTCGTGTTTACCGTCGGTGTGTTGATCGCTTCGGCTATGCATGCGAAATTGTTCGACTGGCGCTCACTCTCCGCATGGCTGTGGTTCGGCGGGTTTGCGGTTGCGAGTCTGGCTACGCTATTGTTTTCTACTGCGGAGGCGCGACTGAGCGGCTCTCGCCTTCAACATTCATCAAAATGACGCCGAACCAAACCAGGGCCGCGCCGTAGAGCACGCCCCCAAAAACAAGGCCACCCCACGGCAGCATGCCGACCGGATGCGGCGGCAACATTCCAAGGACCGCCCCGACCATCAGCATGACGGTAGCCGAACGTGGAAACACTCGAGCTCGTAACATCGCGACACCGAGCGTCAGATACCCGAAGGTCACCGCGACTGCGGTCAGACCGAAGGCAAGCGCGCTACGCGGTGTACTGAAGATCGCGCCGCCCAACTCAACGGTCGCCGGCGCGTAAACCGCCAACATCGGCCAGATAAAAGCTGTGATCATCCCTGTTCCCAGAAACATCGCGTTTCCAGCGAAACTCAGTGCGAAGCCGATCATTCCAGTCATTCCGAGCCGCCCGCGCTGGCAGAAGTAAATGCCGATGAGCCCCGCGAGTGCAAAGAACGCGCCCACGAAGTGTAAGGTATGCGCGACCTGCCAGCGCTCAGTCCGGGCGATCGCCGCGCCGACCAGCTGATCCCATGGATGGACCAAGACGAAAGCAGCGAGGCAAGATCCACCAAGGATGCAAGCCAGCCCGCTCAAGCGGATCAAAGAACGCGGTGACATTCTCATACCCCCTTTCGCGCTTGCGTTCAACAATGACGTGTCGGCGACCCGGCGCAACACTTACGCCCGGACGAGGATATAAACCAGGACGAAGAATCTCTACACAATAAGGCCTCTAAGGTACCGAGAGGTGGCAGAGCCCCCTCTCCCAATAGCGGTTGAGATGAGCTTCGCGAGGGCTCCGTGATATTCGAGCCGTTCGAGATCTCGAAACCGGCGCGCTTCAACGCACGTACGAGCCTTGCGCCGTCCAGCGCCGGAGACCTCGCGCTCAATCGCTGGCCGTTAGGCAGCCGGAACCGAAACGACGACGCTTTCTATGCGTGTCGCGCCGGCATCGCTCGGCGGGACGCCTTCGCCGTGGTCGCGACGCGACAGAATGCAAAGCTCGATCACTTCGCGCGCGTTTGCAAGGGCCTCTTTGATCGTGTCACCCTGAGTACGTACCGGTTCCGCGGTTTCGCAGTATACCGGTGGCGCGCTCCCCAAGCGCTTACAACGACTTGGCCATAAATTTTCAAAAATAGGACCAGGGCGACATATTGCCAAAATATGACTGATTGGCTATAATAAAGCTGTGATAGAGCCAAAGAGTCATATCGGGGATCTATTTGCCCGCCGCCGTCAGCAGCTCAACTTGACGCAGAACGAGCTTGCCCGACGCATGGGCAAGACACAAACGTACGTGGCGCGCGTGGAAGGCGAAAAGCGAACGCCGCGCTGGGATACTGTGCTAGAGTTCGCGCGCGCACTCGAGATGGAGCCGAGCTTCGTACCACGTGAGAGCATTCCCGCAGTTCAAGCTGCGTTACGATTGACCGCCAGCGACGAAGTGCCGCCGCTTGCTGGCGAGACATGGTAATGTCGGCAAACGCGCCGAGCGCACTACACGTTCAATTGTACGGGGAGGATATCGGCATACTAACGCGCCTGCCTGGCGACGTTGTTACGTTCGATTTTCTCGATTCGTATGTCAATGCTGACGCGCGACCGACGCTTAGCTGGGGTTACTACGACGCATATCGCCAGCTTCGAACGAAATCAAATCCGCAGAAAGGTAAGATACCGCCCTTCTTCGCGAACTTGTTGCCTGAGGCGGATCTGCG
>PLDY01000005.1 GCA_003136895.1 Candidatus Erabacter solicola
AGAGGGCCAAAACAGCCAGTGCGAGTGAAACGGCAGCCAGAATTCTATCGTTGGTTCTCACAAGTATCTCCGAGCGTTAAGAATGGATGCCGCGCACAGCGCTGGGTTGCGGGTTGAAAACAAGTTTGTGTTGGGCCGCACGTCGGCAATGTCCGTTTGTATGACAAAATTTATTTCCCATTGTGATGCGCTTTTCGGCTCGTGGGCCTTTCGCGAGGAGCATTGAGCCGCCAGAAAGAATCCACGACGCGATTGGGCAGGTCGTCCGGAACCGAAGGTTGCATGAAGCGGTGGTACATGACAGGTCCAAAAAGAAGATCCATCGCGAAGTCAATGTCGATACCGGTGCGCAGCTCGCCCCGCTTGACCGCGGTTTCCAACAACTCGACTATTTGCGCGCGCCGGCCGCAAGCGATGCGGGCCCGAAACGCATTGGCGAAGGCGGGGTTATTCTCCGCATAACTCAGGACCCGCGGCCAGATCTTGCTGAACGCTTCGGGCTTTTGGCTCGTCGCCAGATGCCGCAGGATTTCGGTGATATCGGAACGCGGATGGCCCGAGTCAAACACCGGCATATCGCACTTCAAACGGCTGATGGCTTCGAGGAAAACGTCTTCCTTGCTGGTCCAGTGCTTGTAGATGGTGGCTTTGCTCACCCCGGCGGCGTCCGCGAGGTCGTCCACGCTGGTTTCGTCGATGCCCCGCCGGGTGATGAGCTGGAGCGCCGCGTTGAGGACGGATTCATGAGCTTGCAGGCTGGGGGAACGAGACATGGGCAAACTCAGGAAATACTAAACGGTTTAGTTTAGGTTGTCAACGGCGAAAAAAGCGCGTGTCACGCGATTCCCATAAAAAAAACTTTTAGCCAAACGTCATTCGCGGGAATTTCGATCCGGCCATTTACGGGGATCACGACCGTCACGGATGCAGGGCAGCCGTGGGGGTACCCTTCGGCGGTGCCTGCGGCTTCGGGGCCGCGGGCTTGGCTTGGACGCCCTTAACGGCGTCACTTACCACTTGCGCCGCGATGTCGATGCTCACCGGGCAAGTGGTGTCGTTGATCCGGCACTCCGAGAGCGTCAGCGTACATCCGCACGTGCAATTCTCGGCATTTAGCCGGCGCAAGACGCTCTTCTTTTGTGCCGGCGTTAGCCCGGCCAGTTTCACGCCCGGCAAATCCGTGGCGTTCGCGGCATTCTTCAGGAACACCTGCCCGGTATCTACAAAGGTTTCGACCGGCGCATCCACCGGAAGCCCGAGCAACGCTTTTATTTCGCGTTCAAAATCATCGACCGAATACAAACCCATGTGCTTCTGCACCACGCGTCCCTGGGTGTCGATAAGAAACGTCGTGGGCAGCGCCAGTACCCCGCCGTATTTGCCCACCAGCGCCGGCGTAGCCATGACCACAGGATAATTGATTCCCTTTTGCTGCACGAATTTCAGGACTTTCTCCGGAGGATCATCATCCTCGGAAATACTCACGATCTGCAGCTTGTCTTTGTATCTGGTCTGCAAGTCAATCAGCGCGGGAATTTCGGCGCGGCACGGCGGGCACCACGTCGCGAAGACGGTGCAGAAAACGGCTTTGCCGCGATAGGCGCTCAGTTGAAAGCGTGGACCGTCCAGAACCTCCATCGACCACTCGATTGGGTGATGTTCCGGAATCGTCGTGACGCCGTTCGGTCCGTGCACGTGCTTCGCGCGCACTTCGACAGCGTTCGCGCATAACGGAAGCGCCAGACCGCTTATAGCGGCGCCGGCGATGAAGGAGAGCCTTCGCATGCCTACGTTCGTACGCGCGGGGCTACGCTTCGGCCTGCAAGAACAAACGCACCGTGGAGCGCTCCGAGTCGGTAGACACAGCGGTTAACGCGCGGTGACAATCAGGCCTTTGGTGGAGTCCGATTGGTCGTCCCTCCGCGATATCCGGCTTGGAGCGCTCCGAAGCGACCCCGGGGTCTTCTTGTCCACGTACGAAGCCGAGCGTACGAAGGCCGACGAGGAGTGGCGCGTGCTGGCGGGCGGTGACGAACGGCAACAACTCTTCGGACTTTTTGACGATGAAATGCTCGCCGGCATCACGGCGGTCTTCACCGACCGGCGCGATCCGTTAGAGGAGACGGCGCTGTTCGCGATGTCGTACATCGCACCCGAGTACCGCGGCCGAGGGCTTTCTCGGCTTTTCTATGAGACTCGGCTTGACTGGGTTCGCGCGCAAGGCCGTTTCATGCGAGTCCGCGTTTCCCATCGGCGGTCGAACGAAGTCTCCAGGCGCGCCAACCAACACTTCGGTTTCCAGCAGACCGGCATCCATCCGACGGAGTGGCCCGACGGAACCTCCGAAGATGAAATCCGTTACGAGTTGCTCGTCGATCCGGCCGCGAAATGAGGGAGCCCATCATGTTTGACGATTCGAGATTGGACGAGAAGCCACTAGCCGGACGAACCGCGATCGTTATCGTGCACGGAGTGCAACCGCATGCGCGCTACCAGATCCAAGACGAATGCGCGACGAATCTATGCGCCCAGCTCAATGCGGACCCGTATTGGAAGGCGGGTAAGCCTTGGACGCTCGATGTGGTGCAGCCGCACGTGAAAAAAGATGCGGCGCTTCAGGCAACGATTACGCGAGTTCATCGCCAGGACGATTTCCTTGGCGCGGCTCCGTTCTTTGACGTCGTCGAAGCGTATTGGAGCCCGCTCGATAAGGGTAAGGCGAATTTTGCCGGCATACTCGCGTGGCTCTTACGTACGCTTTTCGTCCCGCTGAACACGACGGCCGCCTTCAGTGCGTCCACCGCAAAAACGGCCTACGACCTCGCGTTTACCCTTGTTGCGGCGCTCGCCGGAGTATCCGGCCTCGTTGCTTCGCTGTACTTGCTGGTCATCGCCGCAAATAGGGTACTCGTCATTCAAGGGTGCAGCGCGTCAAGCGGATGCGCGTATCTCGACGCGCTCGCGCTCTGGAAGGCGAGTATCCCGAAAGACTTTAGCACTCCGACGCTGGTCGCGCTCGCGATAACGGCGGCCGGCGGGTTCCTCGTCGTTCAGGCACTGAAAGGATTGTGGTCGCTGCTCTTTCACTGGAAGGCTTCGTCGCCGGCGCACGCGTTGAAGCGCCTGGCGCTGATCATCGCAGTTGGTCTCGTTGGTGGCGCCGTTATGCTGATCGTGGAAAAGAGTTACGAACAGACGTCACCCGGGTTTGTACAAGCCGCTTATCTGTTCGTGTTTGCGGCGGCGGTCTTCGAAACGGGTCGTACGATCTTACAGCAGTTTTTCGTGTATTTTCTGCAAGATGTGATGATCTATACGACGCGCGATCAGAATTCGGATTTCTATGGTCTGCGCTCGAAGATACTGGAGCTGGTCAGCGCACAAATCGAGGCCGCCTGCTCGGACGACGCGTGTGATGGAAGGGGCTACGAGCGAGTCTTCGTGCTAGGGCACAGCCTGGGCTCGACTATTTGCTTAGATGCGATCATCCAGTTCTATCAAGCGTGCCGCCAAGGGTCAAAGGATTGGACTTCGTTCCAGCGCTTGCGGGGCTTCGTCACCTTCGGCACCGCCCTCGAGAAAACGAAATACTTCACGGATACGTTGGACCCGTCGCCCTCGGCCGCCGCGGATCAGTGGCGAAACGACCTGTACGGAACGCTCTTTACCCTCGCGCCGAGCGTTCTCGACGTGTCGCAGAGGAGTTCGAGGACCGGTATTTTTTGGGTGAACTATTGGTACCCTTTGGATATTGTTTCGAACGCGATCGACTCATATCGCTCGTATATGCGCCCCGGTGACCCGCTGCACCAAGCGTCGAGAATTCGACGGCTCGTCAAAGCAGCGATACGCGCGACTGAGATAATCGCTCCGGTGCGCGTCTGCCGGAACGAAAAACGTGAACATCCGTATGTCGTTTCAGGCATCGTGCCGCACAACGAATATCTCCACGACGATCGATTCTGGCAATCAAAGGGCGCCATCGTTGACGCCGATATCAAGCAGCCCGAAGACTTTCGCGAGGATCGGCTTGGGGTACTCGATATTGTCGCTCGGTGTGCTGCCGCGGATCGCTCCACAAAGGCCGTGAAAGCGGCGGACGAAGATTTTGCGTCGTCCGGTAAGAGCGGCGCCGATGCATTCTCAAACGTACCGGTCGAGCTATCGGGCGACGACATCGCCCGGCGTATTCAACGCCTCGATCCGAGCCAGGCCGGCAGTTATCGCGATCGCTACTCGGCGGGTGACCGGGAGTCATGATTTGCGGAGAACGATGCAGCTTGAGGCCGTATGAGGCCGGAGATGTTGCCGATCTCGGCCGCCTTGCGAATGATAAGCTCGTCACGCGCTGGATGACGGCGACGTTCCGCTATCCCTACACGCTCGCTGATGCCGAAGCGTGGATCGCGAGAGTCACGCGCGAGGATCCGCCCAACGCGTTCGTCATTCTCGTCCACGGAGCGTTCGCCGGGTCGGTCGCGATTGTACCGCGCGACGGCGAGGTACTCGGCACCGCCGAGTTCGGTTACTGGCTCGGGCGCCAGTTTTGGGGGCGCGGCATCGCAGGCGAGGCGGCGCGGCTGCTTGCGGATTACGCACTAACGGATCGCGGACTGCGCCGACTCGAGGCGTACGTCTGGGAGCCGAACGGCGCTTCCGCACGCGTGCTCGAAAAAGCAGGTTTCGTTTTGGAAGGACGTCTTCGCGACGGCGTCGTCGACCGCGAAGGCCTCGTTTCGAACCTGCTCATCTACGGACGGCTCGCAACTGACTAAAGTTCAGATCGTGTCCCAGGGCCCACGATGACCGCCGACGCATGAAGTGGGACCAGAATTCGAGGCATAGATCCAATGAATCCATCGGAACGTATTGACCAGCTGATCGCAAAACTCACAGACTGGCGTGGCAAGACGTTCGCCAGCATCCGCAAGAGCATCCTTGAAGCCGACCGGGAGATAATCGAGGA
>PLDY01000149.1 GCA_003136895.1 Candidatus Erabacter solicola
TACGGCACGGTGGGACTTGTTAGGGCTGGCGCGATCGCGACGCTCGCCCCGAATGTCGACGTCAACACTATCAGCAGTGTCGCGCCGGGATCACCTGCCGCGCGGTCGGGCATCGTTCCCGGCGACGTGGCCGTCCCGCTCGCCGCCGAGCACGCCTTTGTTGTGCAGCAGTTGTTCAACCGTGTCGCTGCGGGTCGGCCGATCCCGTATGTCGTCTTGCACAATGAACAGCGGCGCATCGTCATGCTCACTCCCACCCCCGTCGTCGGTTCCGCGCACGACGACGTTCTCGTTGTGGCGCAACTCGTGCGCGGGTTCTTAATCGTGCTTATGGGCGCCGCGCTTGTGCTTCTCCGACCAAGCCTCATGACCGCAGCGTTCTTCGTGCTTTGCCTGCAGTTCGGGGAGCTTGCGCACCCCTATAGTAACGCCGAGTTGCTCATCGGCGTCCCTTACTTCTGGAAACCGCTTTTCTTGGTGCTGACGTGCCTCGTGACCGGCGCAGGGGCGGCTGTCGCCACGATCTTCTGCACGCGGTTTCCGAGCGGCGAGCCGCTTCCGCGCTGGCGTCCGGTCGAAAGAGCAATGATCGCACTCGGCATCTTCATGATTCTTGCTTACTTCTTTGCACTCGTTGCCGGGGCAACGTACACGCCGCTGGGGACTGCCCTCTACCGCGTCTTCACCGTCGCGTCCTGGCTTGGCTACGCGATCGCCACGATCTCGTTTCTCGCGCGCTACCGCGCCTCTTCGGGTGACGACCGCGAACGGTTGCGCTGGGTTGCAATCGGCTTGGGCGGCTTTCTCGCCAGCTACGCACTGTACTGGATTTCGCAGAATGTGCCGAGCGCCCCGCGTGAACTCGACACCTGGGCACAGTTTGTCAATGTGCTGCCGTTGACAGTGCTTTATGCGATCATTCGGCACCACGTAGTCGACGTGCGCCTCGCCGGAGGTCGCGCTCTCGCGTTTGCGGTGTTGTCGGCCATTCCGGTAACCGCGTTCGGTATCATCGACTGGGTACTGAGCAACAAGATGCAGCAGACGCGATTCGGGGTGCTGGCCGAAGTGGCCGTGGCGATCGCATTCGGATTCTGGGTGAACTCACTACAGCACCGCATCGACAACGTGATCGAGCGTCTCTTTTTCCGTCGTAGCCGGGTCGCCGAAGAGCGCTTGCGTGTCGTCGCGCGACAGACAGCGAACGTCAGCGACCGCACTACTCTTGACGAGATGCTTGTGCGGGAACCGTTCGAGGTGCTCGAGCTGGCTTCATGCGCCCTATTTCTCCGCAACGACGAAACGTATGTGCGCGTTTCCCAACGCAACTTTCCCGACGATGCACCGACGCAGATCGACGCGAAGGACGATCTCGTGACCACGGCCCTCGAGACTCGTACATGGGGGGACACCAACGTCTACCCAATTGTTGTGCGGCAGCAGCCCCTCGGGCTGCTGCTACTCGGCGCGAAACGCGATGGTGAGCGATTGGATGCGCTCGAGCGGGTCGCACTCCAAAACCTTGTCGACTCGGCCGCGATGACCTACGATCACCTCGAGGCGGTCGAGCAGCGGAGCGTAGCAGACGATCTACGACGCGCGCTAGCAGTGTTGCAGCGGGAGAATGAGATGCTTCGCGCTTCCCGCGTTCCGTGAGACCTGGCGTGGCGGCTACTAGCGGGGCGGTAGCGCGAAACGATTTCGGTTATCTGTCGAGCGCCTTAATCCCACCCTGGCCGACTTTTTGCGCCTCAATGCAGGCCGCGCGGCCGTGCATGAGACCGTGCGCCGGAAAGCCTTATGCCACGGGGCTTTGCGCGACGCGCCCTGCGCCCCGGCCCGTGTCCGGTTTCGAGGCCATTCCCTACTCTCGTTACGCTGCAGCTCGGGCATACAGGAACGCGCGAAAAGTGAGCCACCCCGCGGCCGGCCGCCTCGCTCCCTGCGTGTCCCGCAAACGCCCGTCCTGTAAGGCTTTCCGCCGCATGCCTGCGCGTCTCATCTAGGGCCGGCGTCGCGCTGCACTTTGCAAAACGGTTCTGCAAACTCGCTCGCGCAGCGCAAGAGCCCGTCCGATAAGGGTTTCGCCGCGCTACCGGATGCAGGACCGATGCGTGACGCAGTGTTGCATTGGAAAGTGGCGCCGACCTCAGTCCGCATGTGCTAGGTCCTCAGCGAATTCGGCGTCGAGCGAACGTTGGAGCCTATCTGCGTACTCATTGACTCGCTGAAGGAACGACACTTCGCCCCCGTCCGTAATCTCGCTGAGAGCGGGGTCCAACAACTCCAGTGTCGGGGCCCTACAGGGAATATAGGCCTCCTCAGGAGGCGCCCCCAATAGGTCCAAAAGGCCCTATTGCCGTAGGCGGCCAGGACGGCTCACCCCATCGGCTGCATTTCGAAAGGATCTTAATGAGAAAGTTCCTCATCTCTATAACTGCGCTCGTCGCCATCACGGCGGGGGCGGTTTTCGCAGATACGGGACCGCCGGCAGATGTCGCGGCCATTCGAGCCCTTCAGCACCAATTGAACCCGTCGGGAATCATCGACCGGGTACAGGTCTTTGGGAATTATGCGATGCTGACGTGGCACACGAACCCCGAGGGGATCGGCTCACCTGCGTTCGCGCGCGTTTCGGGCCACAAATGGAAGCGGATACTCGTTGGGAGCGAGACCGAGATGAGCTCCGGCGCCCTCATCAAAGCCGGCGTCCCGGCATCAACAGCGCGTCAGATGTGCGGCGCCTGGGGTACGCCGCAGTATCCCAAGAATTCACCCTGCATGAATTGAGGCTTTCGCGGTCGCCGCGGCGCTAGTTAAGGCAGACACATCCGCTGAGCTACTCGAAGATTCGCATCCGCCTTGCAGCGTTGCGTGCAAAGCTAAAGCCGAGCGAAACGAGGCCCCGCGCCGGGATGCGTGGCGCTGCGATCGGAGCGGCTTAGCTCGTCGATCCGCTTCTTCGTGCGCGCGGCGACCGCCGACAGGTTTGCTTGGGGCCGTGGAAGCGCACCGCATCACGCGTAGCAGCTCTCATAAGCAGTGATTCGATTCCAAGACGTGATGAAACCATGGTCGTCCGTGCGCACGGCAAGACCATCAAATGTGTCCCAGCAGACGCCTGCGCCCGACAGGTAATAATACGCTTTGCCGTTTGAGATACGATACTGTGTGGCTCCGTGCGCCGGATATGGGTCCGGTTCTGGTATTGTCGACCCAAACTGCTTTTCCAAGTCAGCAATTCGCTCACCGCGATGGATGTGACGTCGAATAGGGCCATTTTCCGCTTCGAATCGGATGGCAAGTGTCGCGCCAACAGGAACGAATACACCGCGACCAAGAGCAAGATCAGAATCGGCAGGGCAAGCACCCATCCCCAAATCCTACGCAACCGAGGATGCGATATGCAGAATTGCAGCGATGCTGGCGTCTATGTCATCTTCGGTCGTCGCCCAGCATGAGACGCTAATCCGCATTGCGGCCGAACCGCGCCACTCGGTACCGCCGCACCAGCAGGTACCGTCCTCCTGGACAGCGTTAATGACGCGCTTGGTGCGGTCGTCAGTCCCAAATGACACAAGAACTTGATTGAGAACGACCTCGTTGAGAATCTGCGCTCCGCCGCCCAGCAAGCCGTCGGCAAAGCGCGCGGCGAGCCGGCACGAACGTTCGATCATTTCGTCGAGGCCGCGCTTTCCGAGTGAGAGCAGCGCCGCCCAGACCTCAATTGCACGAGCACGGCGAGACGCGTCCGGAACATAATGACCTGGTTGTCGGGCGCTTTCGCTCGGAAGATACGCCGCCTGAAGCGACATCGCGGCGCGGAGAGCGGGCTCATCGCGAACGAACACCACGCCGCAATCGTACGGAACATTCAACCACTTGTGACAGTCCATCGCCAGGGATTGCGCATGCTCGATCCCGCGGACCAGATGAGCGCGTCTACTCGACGCGCGCGCCCACAAGCCAAAGGCGCCGTCGACGTGAACCCACGCGCCCGCTTCTTGAGAACGTTCGCAGATCGCGTCGATCGGGTCGCAGGCACCGGTGTTTACGTTTCCAACCTGGGCGCACACGATCGTGCGCGCGTCGAGCGGCGGGAGTTCGTCGGCGCGCATCCTGCCTTGCGCGTCGATTGGGACCTTCTCGACCCGCGAGCGCCCGAATCCAGCGAGCGCAAGGGCCTTCAGCATGCTCACGTGCACGTCCTCGCCGACAACGACGCGCAGGGATGGGGCTCCAAAGAGTCCCTGAGCTTCTACGTCCCAGCCAAGCCGGGCAAGTAAAGCGTGGCGTGCGGCGGCAAGCGCTGAAAAGTTTGCCATCGTCGCGCCCGTGACAAATCCAACCGCCCAGCCATCCGAGAGACCGAAAAGATCGCGAAGCCACGAGTTCGTGATGTCTTCAATTCGCGCCGAAACCGGCGACATCACGCGCAGGCAAGCGTTTTGATCCCACGCGGCCGCTAGCCATTGAGCCGCAAGCGCGATCGGAAGAGAACCGCCCGTCACAAAACCAAAGTAGCGCCCACCGGCGCTTGCCACGGTCGCGGGCGAACCGCATTCATCGAGCAGCGCGAGAACCTTTGAAGGCGTTACGCCGTTCTCGGGTAGTGCCTCGCCGAATCTGGATAGCCGAAGGAGCTCATCGCGGCCGGGGAAGACGCGCTGGCCACTGAGCCCCTCGAGATAGCGGCACGCCCGCTCTGAAGCATCGCTGAGCAGTTCCTCGACCGATGAGTGCTCACCAAGATCGTTCAAAGCGTGTCCCGGACTCTACTCACGTCGACTCCTTTTCGAGACGACACTCTTTCGCTTCCCCGCACATTGCGATTTCGTTCGAAGCGAAGGAGCGTGCCTTGGGTTCGAGTTTGTGGCTCGTCCACTGTTTGCGATGCCACTAGAGATAAGCCTAACCGCTTAGCGAGGGCAATAGAGGCTTCGTTACGCGGGTCCATTTCGGAGACGACCCGATCGATGTCATGATTCTGGAAAAGGTGGTCGACTATGGCGCTCATTGCCTCACTGGCGTAACCGCGTCGCCAGTGTCTTGGGAAGACCGAATATGCAAGATGCGCACGACCATCCCGCATTATCGTCGCCTGAAAAGTGCCCACGGCTTCGTGTGACTCTTGAAGGAAACCGACCCAGTTTTCCCAGGCTAACGCCTCTGGAGTATCGGCCGGCGGACCCAGGCTCCAGCGGAGGAATCGGGCGCGCAGCGCTTGAGGATCCGTCGGCCGCAACTTCGGGAAATATGTCCAGATGCGCTCATCAACGAAACTCTCGTAGATGCCATCGGCATGCGACTCGCGTAGTGGCTCAAGAACGAGCCGGGATGTACTGAGCGAATGTTCGTTCATCGACTGATCGTTGTGCTCGCTTAGGGCGTCTCGTTCCCTTCGACGAGACCGACAAATGCCCGCCAATGCCTCGGATGCGGGACCCGCGTTCCCGTTCGAAAGCGCGAACAGGCTGCGAGGGATAGGCCCGTCGCCTTCGCGATCTCGCCGAGCGAGAAGCCGTCGAGCATCGGCGTTACCTCGCGCAGGAACCAAGCGCGATCGCGCGGCTCGGGATGCTCCTTCGCCCATTGCCGGTTGCGGCGATGGTGCGAGGCATTCGCCTCGCCGCGTTGCGCGTTCGCGTGAGCGCTCGCGCGCGGGTCCGTTCCTTCGCGTGCCTGTGCCGCGAGCGCGCTCATGTGCAGTTGCCGATCGAGGTCAGTGGTTCGTGACGACGGCGATGGTTCCGTGCATGCCCGCGTGGTACTGGCACAGGTAGGGGACGGTGTAATTCTTGCCGATGTCGCGGAAGGTGTACGTGAAGCGCCCGCCGCTCG
>PLDY01000162.1 GCA_003136895.1 Candidatus Erabacter solicola
AACACTCACGAGGAGATGCTCAAAGCGCAAGCGGCGCTGCAGAGTGCCCGCGAGGAGGCGCTCAAGGCGCAGGCGGCTGTGACCGAGCGCGAGCAGACCATTGTTGATCTAGAAGCGAGACTTCAGGATGAGACTGAGAACAACCGACTCGTCGCTAAGTTGGAGTCGGGCCTTCTAGCGGAGGCCGAGCAGCTCATTGTCGACATGGAAGCAAGGCTTCGTGATGAGTCCGAGAGCCAACAAACACTTCTCGCGTCGACGCAGGCGACGCTCGAGAGCACGCTCGAGGACGCGCGCCGAGCGCGCGCCACTGTTGAAGAACGCGAAGCGTCGCTCGCATCCAGTCAGGCAACGCTGCAGAACACTCACGAGGAGATGCTCGCCGCGCAGTCTGCCGTGCAAGAACGCGGCCATATTATCGCCGCTTTAGAGGCGTCGCTCGCGGCCGCGCGCTCGAGAATGCAGCATACACACGAGGAGGGGCTCAAGGCACAGGCTGCCGCGGACGAACGCGAGCGACTTATTGCCGATTTAGAAGAGAACCTTTTCCGAGAAGCGGAGCGCAGTCAGAAGGCGCTGGCATCCACACAAGTTACGCTGCAGAATACTCACGAGGANNCTCAAGGCGCAGGCTGTCGTTGAGCACCTTCAGACTGAGTTGCAAGCGGCGAAGAGCGAGCTTAGCGCGGAGCGTACTTCCGCCGGACAGTGGTTCGAGGCATACCGAGAACTGGAACAGAGGATGATCGCCCAGGCCGAGGCGCTGCTGACAGTGACGCAAGCCGCGATCGGCGAGGTCACTATTCTGACCGAAGCGATTCAAACGAGTCCCTTCTGGTCGCTGAAGCTGGCACTCTCGTCGCTCCGAATGGCGTTCGGCAAGTTCATTCGCATGTTCGCCCTTCAACCGCAACGCTGATCGCCAAAGATAAGGACCGCGCGGACGGCGAAACTCAGCAACAGCTAAACGTCGCGCAGCTGCAACTGCTGCGCCTCCAAAATCTCATTCGGCTAATGCGGAGGCGGGTTGACTTCATCGAGGCCAGCCGCTTCTGGAAGCTGGCCCAACTTTGGCTTCGATTCAAGCAAAGGCTCGGCTTGACGCGGAACCTCGATATCCCCCAAGCACCCGCGACACAGTATTTTGAAGCCACCACGCTGGGCGAGCCATACGCATACTGGCTCGCTGAGAACGAGACGCGCCGAAGCGACTTGCAAAGGTTGCGGGGACTGGTCGAGCTTCTCCCGGCCAAACCAACGTTTGGTCTCATCGTAGCGAATGCAGATTCCGGCCAGGTTTCAAAGATCGCCGACGGTCTTCGGCGGCAAGTTTATGACGATTGGAGCCTGGTTCTCGGAGGCGATGCCTTCGCCGCCACCACCCATGACTTCGTCGCAGTCGTCGATCCGAACGTTCTCCTGGCGCCTGATGCGCTGTTCGAAGTTGCGCTGGCGATCAACAAGGATCCGGCGCTCGACGTCATTTATTCGGACCACGACATCATGGCAGCGAATGGCGCCCGATCGAACCCCTATTTTAAACCTGATTGGTCTCCCGAGACTTTGCTTTCTCGAATGTACCTAGGCCCTCTCGTATTTTATCGCCGTGCCCTCCTTGCCGGCATTGGAGGGTTTCGCACCGAGCTCGGTGCCGCCGCGCATTTTGACCTCGCGCTAAGAGCAACCGAAGCGACCGGCCGGGTCGGACACATCGCGCGCATCTTATATCACGTGCGGCCTGAGGCCCCGGGTTCGGTGACTTCGGCGCAGGTCGACGCGCCGGCCGTTCGCGCCATTAGCGAAGCACTCACCCGACGCAGCGAATCGGGTTCCGTTTCGAGGATCGAGGGCGTACCCGGTTGCTACATCGTACGATACACTCTCGGGGCCCATCCGCGTGTCAGCATCATCCTGCCGACGCGCGATAATGGAAAGGATCTCTCGACCTGCTTGACGTCGATTTTCGAGCGCACGACGTATCCTAACTTTCAGGTGCTCGTCGTCGACAATGGCAGCAAGGAGCCGGCGGCGTTGAACACGATGGAGTACTGGTCGCACCGCGAGAAGGAGCGAGTCAAGGTCGAGCGCCTGGATATTCCATTCAATTTTTCAAAGATCAACAACATCGCTGCCAAACTGACCGATGGCGAATTTCTGCTATTTCTGAACGACGATACCGAGGTCCTGACCGCTGATTGGATCGAGGCTCTGGTCGAACAATCAAGCCGTCCCGCGATCGGCGCGGCCGGCGGGCGCCTGCTCTATCGCGATGGCTCAGTACAGCATGCGGGCGTCATTCTCGGCACCCGCGGCATCGCGGGCCACGCACACCGCTTTGCCCCCGGAAATTCCCCTGGGTACCACGGGGCCCTTCAAGCGGTCACGAACTATTCGGCCGTCACTGCGGCTTGCATGATGATGCGACGCATCGTTTACGACGAGGTCGGCGGGTTCGATGAAGACTTGGCCATCGAGTTCAACGATATCGATCTGTGTCTTCGCGTGCGTGCAGCCGGTTACCGAATCGTGTATCTTCCGTACGTCCTGCTCTATCACGACGAATCGACCAGCCGCGGCAACCCCGATAATCCGCTCAAACTTAGGGTACGGGTTCGAGAACAACGCTTGATGCAAGAGCGCTGGAACATATCGAACTACGTTGATCCATACTACAATCCAAACCTCACCCTCCGGGGAGAGGATTTCTCCCCGCGCCTCTGAGGAGGCTCCCTCATGTCGCAGCCTGCGTGGCTCTCGGACTTGGCAGGCACGCTGGGCAAGGTGCCAAGGCAGGTCGTCGGAGCGCGGGCAATGAACACTACATCGCTTGATCTATTCCTTAGCCATAGAGGAATTTGCCCATGCTTGAATCGCTGAATCGAGAAATCGACGTCGAGGCGCTCATGCTGCGCCTGCGCGGCCGCGTTTCGGATTTAGAACAGCAAGGGCATCACGAGCTGCTCCCGAGTGACGCGATCGCGCTGCGAAACAGCGTGTTTATCAACTCGCTCGAAGCTTTCGTGAATACCGCGGATCAAAAGGCGCAGATTCGTGTGCAGTGGCCTTCTCTTCTCGCCGGCTTCTTCTTCAACATCCCGACGATGCGTAGGGCTCTCTTAGATGGATTGGCGTTTCTGTTCAAAGATCAACGGCACGTTAACCTGGCACTCGTCGCAGCGTTTCGAGAATCGATTAGTTTGAATCGTCAGCTTATCGAACAGTTCGATCTGTTGCGAAAAGATCACGAAGATCTCAAGAAAAATGCTGGGCGAGACTTCTCGGGCTAGTTGACGACTTCCGAAACAGATCGCGCGCGCGCCAAACCTTTACGGGCGAAGCTGGCTATTGTTACCCCATGGTTCTCGCGCGAATTGCTGGGCGGCGTCGAGCAGCAAAGTTGGCAGCTCGCGCACCAGCTTGCGGCCAGAGGCGTCGCCGTCGAGGTATTGACGACGTGCTGTGCTTCCTTCAATGACGATTGGGCGCATAACGCACTTCCTGCCGGTATCGAGCGCTCCGGCGAGATCACGATCCGGCGCTTCAAAGTCGATCGGCGAGACCGGCGAGCCTTTGCGCGCGTCAACGCCATTCTCACAGGCTTGGACAAGTCCAAACTAAAGCGCTGCGTCAGCCCGACCGGCGACAACGACGCCCGAATCTGGGGAGAAAACAACCTCAACTCGAACGCGCTTCTAAACCACCTCGCGGCTGCCCACCATCAATTCGACGCGTTCATCTTCATGCCGTATCTCTACGGAACGACGCTTGCTGGGCTTCCAATCGTCGCCGAGCGAGCATTTCTTCAACCGTGTCTGCATGACGAAGCCTACGCGTATTTACCGGTAGTCGAGCAAGTCGTACATGCCGCTCACGGCATCCTCTTTAACAGCGACGGCGAATTCGAGCTTGCCCAGAGACTTTTCGGTCCGGGCATAATCAAGAAATCGACCGTCGTCGGCCAAGGCGTCGAGGTTCCGGCGAATCCTGATTCGCTTGCAGCGCAACTGGCGCATTTCGTGCCGCAAGACGAGAAATACGTCCTCTATCTCGGCCGCCAGGACTCACGCAAGAACATCGGACTTCTCGTTCACGCGTTTGGCGATTTCAGACGTCGCAATCCGATGTCGCGGCTGAAATTGGTCATGGCCGGCCACCGTACCATGTCGTTTGGCGATTCTTCAAGAGGCATCATCGATGTCGGTCCCGTCAGCGAATCGCAAAAAGCTGCGCTCTTGAGTCACGCTCGTGCCCTGGTTCAGCCAAGTACCATGGAGAGTTTCTCGCGCGTCATCATGGAGTCGTGGATGATGGGGCGCCCCGTCGTCGTCAATGAGGACTGCCAGGCAACCGCGCCGCTTGTGAGGCAGTGCCGCGGCGGTCTTCTAGCCGGCTCGGTGTCGTCTTGGGAAAACGCGTTGCATCAAGTCGATACTGCGGATGCGTCGACGCTCGACGCCATGGGGCGACTGGGGCGGGAGCATGCAGTCCGGTATTCATCCTGGTCGCGCGTCATCGAGGGATACGAACGCGTCTTGGAGTTCGCGCGAGACGAGCGGCCACGACTTCTGAATCCGGCGATCCCATCGCTCCAACAACTCTGCCCGGCGGGCGCCAAAGCTGCTCGCCGCTTCGCCGATTCGCTCGATCGCTGCTTTCAACGCACGCGCGGCGGCTCGTCCGGAACAACCTCGACGGGTCCCGGCATCGGGTCGCTCTTGCTGGTGCATCAGGCCAGCGGTTACGAGGACTTGACCGGCTGGGCGCCGGCGCATCCCAACGCGGCACTGATCTATCATGCCGCAACGAACGCCGGCGAATCTGACGAAGCCTTCGACCGCTCGATACTGGCGCGGGCCACCGCCCACTACAAATTTGCGCTCGCATCGTCACCAACGGCGCTCGATGGCTTGCGTGCCGCCGGTTTCAATAACCGTGGCCTCCTTCCCATCTGCGTCGATCCACGCGATTGGGATTGCGAGCAAGACCGCCCTCTCTCTAAAGCGCTCCAGGATGGCTGTACCAACCTCGTGTATGTCGGCCCGTTCGTTTCGGAGCGGGCGCTCGACAACTTACTGACGGCCTTCCTTCACTATCTGACTTTGGAGCGCGATTCGCGCTTGGCCCTTGTGGGCATGGGCGACATTGACGACGGCATCTATGGCCGGGTTCAGGCGAAGGTTCGGTCCCTCGATCTGACCGACCGCGTCCTCCTTGCTCGGGATATCACAGAGCCACAATTGCAATCGGTATATCGGACCGCGCATCTTTTTTGGACGCTGGACGAATCCGCATCGTTTGGCGAGAGCCTCTTGCAGGCGATGTGGTTCGACGTACCAATTCTCGCCTATAAGACCCCGATCTCGAGCTACTTCATTGGCGATGCGGGCTTGCTCTTGACGAACAAGGACGACTTACTGGCGGTCGCGGCCCTCGCCCAGATGCTCGTAACCGATTCCGACCTTCGCAAGAAGATTATTACGGCACAGCGTCTAGCCCGCAAACGCTTTGACGCGGTGGAGATCGTGACATCCTTACTCGACCAGTTTGCGATCGCGGGAGAAACCTGCGCGTAATGCGAAGCAACCACGCATGCCGATCCAGGTGCTCGAGACAAAATTCGCCGAGGTAAAGATCTTCGTACCGGAAGTATTTGAGGACGGGCGCGGGTTTTTCAAAGAGACCTATTCGACCCAGAAGTATCGTGCGCTTGGCCTCAACGATGAATTTGTTCAAGACAGCATTTCATACTCGTTAAAGAATGTGATTCGCGGCCTTCACTACGATCCGCGGATGTCGAAACTCGTGCAGGTACTGCGCGGACAAGCCTTCGACGCGATCGCCGACGTGCGCCTAGAGTCGCCGACCTATCTGCAGTGGCAAGGCTTCTACCTCAACGACGGCAACCACCACCAACTCTATGTGCCGGCGGGCTTCGCGCACGGCTATCTGGCGCTGAGCGACGATGTCATCTTTTCCTACAAACATGGGGCGCTCCACGACCCGGCGCACGAGCGCTCGGTTCGCTGGAACGATCCCACCCTCGCAATCGCGTGGCCGCTCGAGAGCGAGCCGATCCTCTCCGCAAAGGACCGCGTCGCGCCGCTGCTCCTCTAGGAGTTGAGCGCGGCTTGTGCGGCCGCCAGGCGCGCGATCGGAATGCGGTAGGGCGAGCACGAGACGTAATCGAGCCCCAGTTCGTGACAGAAGGCGATGCTTGACGGTTCACCGCCGTGTTCGCCGCAGATGCCGATCTTGAGATCGCGCCGCGCGGCGCGGCCCCGCTCGATGCCGATACGCATCAAGCCGCCGACGCCCGTGCGGTCGAGAACCTGGAACGGATCGTCTTTGAGAATTTTGTGCTCGATGTAGTTCGGGATGAAGGTCGCTTCGGCGTCGTCGCGTGAGTAGCCGTAGGTCGTCTGCGTCAGGTCGTTTGTTCCGAACGAGAAGAACTCGGCATGTTCGGCGAGTTCGCCCGCGATAAGGCACGCTCGCGGTAGCTCGATCATCGTGCCGATGCGGTAGGGAACGCGGATGCCGCGCTCGGTCAGGACTTCTTCCGCTATCGCCTTGGCCGCGTCGTGCGTGAAGCGCATCTCTTCGTGGGTTCCGACGCCCGGGATCATGACGTCGGGGAGGGAGTCGACGCCGCGCTCGCGCAGCTCGCATGCGGCTTCGAAGCTCGCGCGCACTTGCATCGCGTAGATTTCCGGGTAGACGATGCAGAGGCGGC
>PLDY01000121.1 GCA_003136895.1 Candidatus Erabacter solicola
GAACATCTCGGCGATCGCAACCTTCGCCTGGCGCGCCGGCAGGCGGAAGGCGCCGACGTCGAGGTTCTCGCTCACCGACAGCGCCGGGAAGACATCGCGGACCTGCGGCACATAACCCAGGCCGGCGACCGCGCGCCGCTCCTCGTCCGGAGCCTCGGCCAGAATGGCGTCGAGCACGCGAGCGATCGGCTCGATGCGCAAGACCATCCCCGGTCCGCCGCCGTAGGGCCGATCGTCGGCACGCTCGCGCCCGTCGAGCGCGTCGAGCAGATTGTGCATGCGGACCGCGACGAGGCCGCGCTCGTGCGCCCGCCCGACGATCGAGAGCCCGATCGTCGGTGCGAACATCTCCGGGAAGAGCGTGACGACGTCGATGTGTAACATGATCGCGCAATGCATTCTTGGCTAGCCGCCCTTCGCCCCCGACGCGAGCCCGCGACGCCCTACGAGCGCGGCGTGGCGGCATTCGACGCCGGCCGGCACGAAGAAGCGCTCGCGGAATTTGAATCGGCCCTGGCGCTCGCGAGCGGCGATGCCGAACGCATGGCCGCCCGCAACAAGCGTGGCGTGACGTTCGTCGCGCTCGGCCGGCGGGATGCGGCGCTTGAAGATTTTTGCGCCGCGCTCATCCTCGACGAACGCTTCGCGCCGGCGCTGGTCAATCTCGGCAACCTCTTGCTCGAAGACGGCCACGTGCGCGACGCGATCGATTACTACGAAGCGGCGATTCGTGCCGACGAAAAATATGCGACCGCGTATCGCAATCTCGGCATCGCGCACAAACGCCTGGGGCAGCGCGCCGAGTCCGTTCGTTACCTGCGCGCCGCGAATCGCATCGAGATGCGTAATCCGCCGAAGCGCTTCAAAGCGTGACCTTAGGGCCCGGTCGTGCCCTGAACGTGCGTGATCTCTTCGAGGTATTCGAAGAGTTGCGGCAGCGTGATCTTTTCCAGATCGCCGATCTCCTTGAGACCCTCGCTTTCGTCGCCCTCATCCCGCAGGTAGCAGCGCGACTCGACTTCGCCCGGAGATTCGCTCAAGAACGAGACGGCAAAGCCCTTTCCCATCGTTTCGTCGTAGATGCGCATCGCCGACGGATTGAGGATTTCGATCGAATGGGTGGGATTGTGCGCGTCGAAGATCGTGATCGTCAGGTAGTCGCGGTTGACGACCTCGATCGACCCCACGACGAAGGTGTTCTTGGTCGAGAAGAACTCGTGGCCGCGCTTGTTGCGGGAGGAGACCTCATAGAAAACACGGTGTCGCACGAAGCGACTCAGGATCTTACGAAGCGTAGAGATCGAGGCCAGCGTCTCAGTGCGGTTTCCGCGCGTGTAGATGATCTTCAAGCGACCGCCGCCTGCCCTTTGCGAAAGGTAGTCCGCGCCCGGCGCGTTTTGGGTGGACGCGAATCGTTGTACGGGCGGCAGGAGGAACCCTTTGCTCTCGCCGGTTGATATGATCGTGATCGGGGCGGCCGCGCTGATGCTCTTTGGGCCCGATCAGCTGCCCAAGGTCGCGCGCAAGGTCGGCAGCGTCGTGCACGACCTCCAGACGACTTCGCAGACGTTCATTCGTGAGATGGAACGCGCCGCGGACGACGCCGAGGAGACGGCTTCAGCGACCGCGCGCCGGGGGACGATTGAAGAAGCGATGTCCGAATACTCGCCCGTCGAGCCTTTCGACGACGTGACTCCGGAGCCCGAGACGCCGCACGCGGAGCCCGAGCCTCCGCACCCGGAGCCCGAGGTGGAACAGCGGCTACCCGGCGTCTAAATACCTAAAGGTTGAAGCGGGACCGCATTTCGTTGACCTTCGACTCGATGAGCGTACGCGCCCGAGCGTGAAGGCGATCGCGCTGATCGTCCGGCAGGCGCGTGTAGATGAGGTAGGCGGCCGCCGAGACGATCCCGCCCACGACGCCGGCCAGTAGCGTCCGGCTCGCTTCGTGCGAGGCGGGCGGCAGATTATTGTTGTCGCTTTGGCTGGGGCTCGGGCCGTTGTCGTTGATCGGCTTGTACATGTCCGTCATGCGGGCATCCTTCGCTATCGGTGGGCGCGTTTACCCGTCCTGGGTCCGTTCGGTCACGATACTAATGTGATTGGGATACTGTTTCGCGAGGTCCCCTATCGAACGGGCCACGGTTTCGACGATCGCTCGTACGCCCGCGTCGTCGCGCGCCTCGAGGGGCCACGTGAGCGACAACACGCCGCTCTTGCGCGACCCGTCAACCTTGATGCCGGCGACCTCGATCAGGCCGAGCCAAGCCGCCTGCAGCAGCGTCGATACCGCCGCGCAGACGATATCCTCGCCGTGGTCCGCCCAACCCGTGTGGCCGGTCGCGAAAAACGAAGCCAGCCTCTCGCGGCTGTCTCGGCGAACGTGCACTGTGACCAAGGCGCTAAGCGGGCAGCTCGATCTTGTCGATGCGAACTTCGGCGTAGCGTTGCCGGTGGCCGACCAGCTTGCGAACCCGCTTCTTGGGCTTGTACTTGAAGACCAGAATCTTCTTGTCTTTGGCCTGACGCACGACCGTCCCGCGAACGAGGGCACCCTCGACGTGGGGGCGCCCGACCGTGACGTGAGCGCCGCCGGCGCTGGCCAGGATGACGCGTTCGAATGCGATCTCGGCGCCGACCTCACGGTCGATCGCGTCGCAGCGGATCAGGTCGCCCTCGCTGACGCGGAATTGCTTCCCGTCCGCCTCAATGATCGCGTACATAACTGAGCGAGCATATCACGGGGCCGGAAATGGCGTCAACAGCTTAAGCGGCCGGTCACTCCTGGGCCGGGACCCCCCGAAGTCCCGTCGGGGCCGGTCAGACTTCGACGAAGATGTCGTTTCCTTCGAGCCGCACTTTGAAGGTTGCCACCGGCATGACCGCCGGCGGCGTTAGTGCCGCTCCGGTCGTGACGTCGAAAAACGCGCCGTGCCGCGGGCACATGATGCGGCAGCCTTCCAGCCAACCCTGATCCAACTCGCCACCGTCGTGCGTGCAGACGTCCTCGATCGCGTAGATATCGCCGTCGACGTTGCAGAGCAAGACGAAATTGCCGTCGACGACGACGCGCCGCGTCGTACCGGTGGGAATCTCGGAGAGCTTAGCGACCGGTTCCAGAACTAGCCGACCGCGCCTTCCATCTCCATCTTCACCAAGCGGTTCAGCTCGACGGCGTATTCCATCGGCAGTTCCTTGACGAAGAAGTCGAAGAAGCCGTTGACGATCATCGCGGTGGCGTCGGCTTCGGAGAGACCGCGGCTCATCGCGTAGAAGAGTTGCTCTTCGCCGATCTTCGAAACGCTGGCTTCGTGTTCGACGGTCGAGCGTTGCTCGTGGATCTTCATCGTCGGTTTGGTATCGCTCGACGACTTGTCGTCCATGATCAGCGCGTCGCATTTCACACGCGTCTTGGCGCCGATCGCACCCGGAAAGATCTCAACGAGGCCGCGGTACGTCGTCTTGCCGCCATGCGCCGTGACCGATTTGTTGGTGACGACCGAGGTCGTGTTCGGCGCGGCGTGGATGACCTTGGCGCCGGCATCTTGATGCTGGCCCTCGCCGGCAAACGCCATCGAGAGAATCTCGCCGCGCGCGCCTTCGCCCATCAAGTAGATCGCGGGATATTTCATCGTCAGACGCGAGCCGATGTTGCCGTCGACCCACTCCACGGTCGCATTCTTGTGCGCGACCGCGCGCTTGGTGACGAGATTAAAAATGTTGCGGTACCAGTTCTGAATCGTCGTGTAGCGAATCGACGCACCTTCGAACGCAATTAACTCGACGACCGCCGAATGCAACGACGCGGTCGAGAACTGCGGTGCCGTGCAACCCTCGATGTAGTGAACTTTCGAACCCTTGTCCGCGATGATCAAGGTGCGCTCGAATTGGCCCATGTTCTCGGTGTTGATCCGAAAGTAGGCTTGCAGCGGCGACTTGACCTCGACGCCCGGCGGCACGTAGACGAACGAACCGCCCGACCACACGGCCGAGTTGAGCGCGGCGAACTTGTTGTCGGCCACCGGAATGATGGTGGCGAGATACTTCTGGACGATCTCGGGATGCTCGCGCAAGGCGGTATCCATGTCGCAGAAGATCACGCCGTCGCGAGCGAGATCCTCGCGAACCGAATGGTAGACGACTTCGGATTCGTATTGGGCCGAAACGCCCGACAAGAACTTGCGTTCGGCATCGGGGATGCCGAGACGATCGAACGTTTTCTTGATGTCGTCGGGGACGTCGTCCCACGAACGCTCGGTGCCTTCGCTGGCCTTGACGAAGTAACGGATGTCGTCGAAGTTGATTTCGTTGAGAAGCGCGGTGTCGCCCCAATCGGGCATCGGCTTGCTTCTGAAAACCTCGTACGCCTTGAGGCGGAAGTTTTTCATCCACTCGGGTTCCGACTTCATCGACGAGATGCGCTCGACGATCTCGCGCGTCAAACCCTTATCGGATTTGAACGCGTAGCCTTCCTCGGAATCGTG
>PLDY01000143.1 GCA_003136895.1 Candidatus Erabacter solicola
TGTTTGAATTGGGGCTGCATCCCGACTAAGGCACTGCTGCATGTGGGCGAGGTCGCACGGCACATCCGCGAGGCCGGCAAGATCGGCCTGAAGGTCGCCGCGCCCGAGATCGACCGCGAGGGCGTCGCCAAGTTCACAAACGACGTCGTGACTTCGAACGTGAAGGGCGTCGAGACGCTCTTCAAAGGCAACAACGTGAAGTTCGCCTACGGCGAAGCGTCGTTCACCGGCCCGAAGAGCGTCTCGCTCAAAAAGCGCGGCGGCGGCAGCGAAACCTACACGGCCAAAGACGGCATCGTGATCGCGACCGGCAGCGCGCCGGTCGACGTCAAGGCGTGGCCGCGCGACGGCGAGTTCATCATCAACTCCGACGACGCGGTGCGTCTGCGCAAAATTCCGAAGACGCTCCTCGTCATCGGCGGCGGCGTGATCGGTCTCGAGTTCGCAACCGTGTACACGCGACTCGGCGCGAAAGTGCTCGTCGTCGAAATGCTGCCGCAGATTTTGACCGGCACCGATCTCGAGATCTCGAAAGCGATGGGGCGCATCCTCAAGAAGCAGGGCGTCGAGATCGCACTTTCCACATCGGTGAAGACGCTGGCAAAAAAGGGCAATGCCGTCAGCGCGACGATCAGCGGCGAGTTTACCAACGGCAAAGACGAGGCGCGCGAATTCGAGATGGCGCTGGTCGCCGTCGGACGCCGCCCCGTTACCGACAACCTCAATCTGGCCGCAGCCGGACTCGCGACCGACGACAAAGGCTTCCTTGCGGTCGACGCCCAGCGCCGCACGAAGGTCGCAAGCGTCTTCGCGATCGGCGACGTCACGGGCGCTCCGCTCCTCGCGCACAAGGCGATGAAGGAAGGCGTGATCGCCGCAGAAGCGATCTCGGGCGACAAGTCGGCGGCCTACGATCCGGTCGCCGTGCCGAATTGCGTCTATACCGATCCCGAAGTTGCGACGGTCGGGCTCTCCGAGGAAGAGGCCAAGGCCAAAGGCTTCGAAGTGCGCATCGGCAAGTTCCCGCTCGTCGCGAGCGGACGCGCGCGCACGATGAATGAATCCGACGGGCTCATCAAGCTGGTCGGCGACGCCAAGACCGATCTGCTGCTCGGCATGCACATCGTTGCGCCGCAGGCCGAATCGCTGATCGGCGAAGGCGTGATCGCGCTCGAGATGGGCTCGACGCTTGAAGATATCGGGCTCTCGATCCATCCGCATCCGACGCTCACCGAATCGATTCAAGACGCTGCCGAAGCGGCGCACGGGAAAGCGATCCACATCCTCAATCCCAAACCGAAGGCGCCGGCCGGAGTCAGCTGAGCCGATTTTGAAACCGGTACGCCTGCTCGATCTCGGACGCAAACCCTATCGCGAAGTCTGGCAGCTGCAACGCGAGTTGCACGCCCGCGTCGCGGCCGGCGAGGAACGCGACACCTGGATCGTGGTCGAACACGATCCGGTCGTGACGCTCGGCCGCAACGCCAAGCGCGAGCATCTGCTGGTCTCCGCCGAAGCACTGGCCGCGCGTGGCATCGATTACGTCGAAGTCGAGCGCGGCGGTGACGTAACCTATCACGGGCCGGGCCAAGTCGTCGTCTATCCGATCGCTCGCCTGGAACGCTTTCGCGAGGTCGTGCCGCTCGTGAGCGCCCTCGAAGAAGCGGCGATCGCAACCTGCGCGCGATTCGGAGTGCCGGTCGAACGCTGGAGCGAGCATCGCGGCATCTACGCCGGCGGCAATCAAATTTGCGCGGTCGGGCTCGCCGTCAAGAAGATGACGTCGCTGCACGGGCTGGCGCTCAACGCCTCGACCGCGCTCGATTACGACCGGCTGATCACGCCGTGCGGTATCGGCACGCGCGGGATCACCTCGCTCACGCGCGAGACCGGGCGAACGGTCTCCTTCGATGAGGCCAAGCTCGCGCTACTCGCAGCGCTCGCCGCGACATTTTCAGTTGAGTTCCAAACCGGCGAATTGCAGCGCGCCTCGTGATCGACCTGACGAAGCCAGCGCGTACTCCGAAGCCCGATTGGCTCAAAGTGAAGCTCGCGCACGGCGAAAATTACGAACACCTCAAGGCTAAGGTTAAGGCGCTCGAACTGCACACGGTCTGCCAGGAAGCGATGTGCCCCAATATCGGCGAGTGCTGGGGCGCGGGTACCGCGACGATCATGATCCTGGGCGATACCTGCACGCGCGGCTGCCATTTCTGCAACGTCAAGACGGGAAGCCCGCGCGGCGAAGTCGATTGGCTCGAACCGAAGCGCGTCGCCGAAGCGGTGCGCGATATGGGCTGGAAGTATCTGGTGCTGACCGCGGTCGATCGCGACGATCTCGCCGACGGCGGCGCCGCGATCTTCGCCGGAACCGTGCGCATGATTCACAAACTCGTCCCCGAGGCGAAGGTCGAATGTCTGACCGGAGATTTCGCGGGCGACTTGGCCGCCCTCGACATCGTGCTCGACGCGCAACCCGAAGTACTCGCTCACAATCTCGAAACCGTGCCGCGCCTGCAATCGACCGTGCGCGACAAGCGCGCCAACTTCGAACAGTCGCTCTCGATCCTGCGCCACGCAAAGGCCGGCGTCAAGACACGCTTCACCAAAACGTCGCTGATGCTCGGCCTCGGCGAACGCGAGGACGAGATCGAGTCCACGATGGACGCCGCGCGCGGCGCCGGCGTCGACATCTTCACGCTCGGTCAGTACCTGCGACCCTCGCCCCGCCATCTCGAAGTCGTTGAGTACGTGACGCCGGAGAAATTCGCGCGCCTCAAGAAGGTCGCACTGAAGAAGGGATTCCGGCAGGTCGTTTCGAGCCCGCTCTCGCGGAGTTCGTACCACGCCGAACAAGCCTTCGCCTAACTCTCTACAGCTAAGGAGAACGCCGTGGCTCGGTTGACATTCGTCGGAGCCGCGGGAACGGTGACCGGCAGCAAACACTTGATCGAAACGAACGGGCAGCGCTTCTTCGTCGATTGCGGCATGTACCAGGGCCCGGCGGCCGTCACCAAACTCAACTTGGCTCCGCTCCCGGTTACGCCGGCCGACGTCGAAGCGGTCGTCGTCACGCACGGCCACATCGATCACACCGGATACCTTCCGAAGTTCGTCAAAGACGGATTCAAGGGCACGATCTATTGCACGCCCGCGACCGCGGCCGTGATCGAGATCGTCTTGACCGACGCCGCCGGCCTGCAAGCGCATCTCAACGATCACGCGCGCCGGCACGGCGGCGGCCACGGCATAGCCGATGTCCCTGAGACCCCGCTCTACGACATGGACGACGTGACCGCGACGCTCGCATTGCTGAAAACGGTCCCGCTGCACACGCCTTTCACGGTCTGCGGCGCAACGATGAGCTACAGGAACGCCGGTCATATCATCGGCTCCGCGTTTGTCGATATGATGGTCGAGAACCGTCACGTCATCTTCTCGGGCGACCTCGGCCGCTACGGGCGGCCGCTCTTATACGATCCCGAGGATCTCGATACGGCCGACGTCGTCGTCTGCGAATCGACCTACGGCGATCGCGTCCACCCGCCCGATCCGCTGGGTGCGCTACAAGATGCGCTTCACGCCGCATTGACGCGCGGCGGCCCGATCGTAATCCCGGCATTCGCAGTCGAACGAACGCAAGATCTCTTGCTCGCGATCGGTACGCTCCAGGGGCGCGACGAGCGCATCGCGATGCTGCCCGTTCACGTCGACAGTCCGATGGCAATCAAGGTCGACGCCGTCTTCGCGAAGTTCCCCGACGTTTACCGTCCGATTCCAAACTCCGCCGCCGCTCCGTTCGGTTGTCGCAACGTGACCTTGCACGTCACGACGGACGAGTCAAAGACGCTGAACACCTTGCAGGGCCCCGCCGTGATCATCTCGGCCAGCGGCATGGCGTCCGGAGGTCGCATTCTCCACCACATTCGCAACCAGGTCGGCAACCCGAAGGCGACGATCCTGTTCGTCGGATTCCAGGGCCCGGGAACGCTCGGCAGCATTCTCGTGGGCGGTGCCAAGACGATCAAGATGTACGGTGAGATCATTCCCGTGCAAGCCGCGATTGCGAACCTCGCCGGCTATAGCGCGCACGCGGACAAGAATGAGTTACTCCGCTGGCTCGGCACCCTCAAGAACAAGCCGACGATGTACGCCGTACACGGCGACCCGGACGCCGTCACGGCCTTCGACGTGACGGTCAAGACGCAACTCGGCTTCAACGCAATCGCGGCAGTGCGCGGCAACTCGGTCGACTTGTAATCTAGGTAGGCGCCGGCACCAAACACGTGCCCGACGCGAATCTCACTTCATCAGCCCCGCGCGCGAAGCAACAGCGCGATCGCGCTGATGACCATCAAACCTGCGAATGCTAAGCGCAGCGTCCGGTCGGGCAGCCGATGCGCCAAACGAACGCCGTACGGCACCGTGAAGAGCCCGCCGAGCGCGAGCGGAATCCCGATCGCCCAATCGATATCGCCGGCGAGCGCGTAGGCCGAGATTCCGACGAGCGTGCCCGGCGCGACGAGCGCGAGACCGTAACCCTGTGCGACCGCTTGCGTCAGCGCGAACAAGAACGAGAGCAGCGGGATCGCGAAGACTGCCCCACCGACGCCGAACGCGCCCGAAACTCCGCCGCCGACCGCGCCGACGATCATCGCCGCAGGCCACGGATAGACTCGCTGCGGCGGCCTGCCGGCGGCGCGCGCCGGCGCGAGCCCGTTGTACGTCATGATTCCGGCAACGGCGAGAATGAAGAATGCGAACGCGATGCGCAACGGCGCACTCGGCACGTGGGTCGCGAAATGCGCGCCGAGAAACGTGACCGGCGCTGCCGTCAGCGCCAGCGCGAGCGCGATGCGCAGATCGAGCTTCCCTTTCTTCGCGTAACTCCAGAGGCCGATCGCGACGTTCGGCACGACCATGACAAGCGACGTGCCCTGCGCGTGCTGCTGATCGAGGCCATAGATTACGCCCAAGAGCGGAATCGCGAAGAGGCCGCCGCCGATTCCCATCAGCCCGCCGAGCAGCCCAACGACCGCTCCGGCCAAGAGCAACGCCGCGAACCCGAGCAGATCCATACTCGGGGCTTAGCGATTGAGAGTCAGATTCCGTTCTCGCCATTGTCGCAGAATTTCTACGCCGAGCGAGAATGCAGGATCGACGCTAGCCAAGAATACGACGCTACGATGCAAACGCCGGAGATTGCGCTCAGGGCCGCCCAGAACGAGGACCGCGAGTTTATCGAGCGCGTCTACTTCGAGACGCAGCGCTGGATCACCGAAGCGCTCTTCGGCCGGCGCGGCGACGACTTCGAGCGCGCGAAGTTCGCCGAGTCCTACGACGCGAATAACACTCGCGTCATCGTCGTCGCAGGTGCGGACGCCGGATGGCTGACCGTGCAGCGGAGCACGGCGATTCACCTCGAGTCGATCTATCTGACCCCAGGAAAACAACGCATTGGCATCGGCACTGCCCTTATTCGAGGACTCATCGAGGAAGCGCGAGCCGCCGGAAAGACGCTAAAGTTGAGCACGGCCAAAATCAATCCGGCGCGAAACCTCTACGAACGGCTTGGATTCGTCGTCGTCAGCGAAGACGAGTACAAAGTCTATATGAAGTGCCGGCCCTGACCGTTAAGACGTTGCCCTAGGCGTAGACTCCGCGGGCGTTCATCGATTGCACGACGCGATCGATCGCGATCATGTATGCCGCCGTCCGATATGGAACGCGCCGTTGGGTTGAGATCTCGCGGATGCGCTTGAAGTTCTCGTGCATCACCTCGGCCAGCCGTTCGTTGACTTCGGCCTCCTTCCAGAAGTAGCCGGAACGGTCTTGGACCCACTCGAAGTACGAGACGGTGACGCCGCCGGCGTTGGCCAGAATATCCGGAATCACGATGATGTCGCGGGATGCGAAGACGTGGTCGGCCTCCGGAGTGGTGGGGCCGTTCGCGCCCTCGACGATCAGCTTCGCCTGGATGCGCGACGCATTCTCGATCGTCAGTACTTTTTCGAGCGCGGCCGGAATCAGTACGTCGCAGGATAGTTCGAGTAGCGCTTCGTTCGTGACGCGCTCGCCGCCGCGGTAGCCGTCGAGTGAATGGTGTTCTTGCGCGTACGCGACCGCGCCCGCGATATCGATGCCTTTTCCGTTCGCATAGCCGCCGGTGACATCCGAGATGCCGACGATCTTGGCACCGCGCTCGACGAACATCTTGGCCGCGATCGAACCGACGTTGCCGAAACCTTGCACGACGATGCGCGCGCCCTTAGGATTGATATCCATCTCGGCCATCTGCGCGAGCGCAACGAGCGAGACGCCGCGACCGGTCGCTTCGACGCGACCGCGCGAGCCGCCGATCGTCAGCGGCTTCCCGGTGACGACGCCCGGCGTATGCTGACGCACGTGCATCGAGTATGTGTCCATGAACCACGCCATGATCTGCGGCGTCGTGCCGACGTCCGGCGCTGGAACGTCTTTGTCGGGGCCGACGACTTCGACCAGTTCCGCTGCGTAGCGGCGCGTGATGCGCTCGAGCTCCTTCAGCGAAAGCGAGCCCGGATCGCAGGTGACGCCGCCCTTGCCGCCACCGAACGGCAAGTCGACGACCGCGCATTTCCAGGTCATCCAAAATGCGAGCGCGGTGACTTCGTCGAGCGTCACGCCGGGATGATAGCGGATGCCGCCCTTGGCCGGGCCGCGCGCGAAATTGTACTGCACGCGATAGCCGGTGTAGACCTCGAGCTCGCCGTTATCGCGCTGGAACGGGATCGAAAAGATGATCTGCCGCGACGGTTTGGTCAGCAGCAAGCGCACGCCGGGATCGAGATCGAGCAGCGCGGCCGCTTCGTTGAAATAGGCGATCGCGTCCCCGAAAACCGAGACTTCACGAGCGGCGGTCAATTCTGGCGGCAACGGTTTTCTCCCCAGACGGGCAGCGACGGTAGAAACCTTACGGGCATTCGAATCTTTCCCCTACCTGGGCGCCGCTACACGTTAAATCTGAAGTTAACCACGTCACCCTCTTGCATGACGTAGTCCTTGCCCTCGCTGCGGAGCAATCCAGCGGATCGAAGCGCTTCCATCGTGCGCAAGCGAGCGTAATCGCCGTACGAGACGATCTCGGCGCGGATGAAACCGCGCTCGATATCGGAGTGAATTTTTCCGGCGGCTTGCGGCGCCTTCGTGCCGATGTCGATCGGCCAGGCACGGACTTCCTGTTCGCCGGCCGTCAGAAACGTCATGAGTCCAAGCAAGCCGTACGCGCTCAAAATGAGCTGGTCGAGCCCGCTCGATGAGATGCCAAGTTCGCCGCGAAAATTCTTGGCTTCTTCTTCGCTCATGCCGGCGAGCTCGGCTTCGATCTTACCGCAGAACGCGATCGCGCGGCTGCCCTCGCGCTTCGCCAGATCGAAGACCGGCTGCGCCAGCGGCCCCAAGCTGCCGATCTGGTCTTCGTCGATGTTCGCGACGTACAACATCGGCTTGACCGTCAACAAGAAACTCTCGCGAGCGAGCGCCGCCTCTTCTGAATCTTTCGGAAAGCTGCGCGCGGGCGTACCGTTTTCGAGCGCGGCGCGCAAGCGTTTGGCAGCCTCGACCGTTGGCCTGAGTTTGGGATTGACGCGCGCCTCGCGCTCGAGTCTTTCGACGCGCTTGCCGAGCGAAGCAAGATCGGCGAGCGCCATCTCGATATTGACGATCTCGATATCGCGCAGCGGATCGGCCTCGCCTTCGACGTGGATGACGTCGGCGTCGACGAACGCGCGCACCACCATGGCGATCGCGTCGGTCTCACGGATGTGGCTCAGAAACGCGTTGCCGAGGCCGGCGCCCGAACTGGCGCCGCGCACGAGCCCGGCGATATCCACGAAGCGCGTCGTGGCGTGGACGATCCGATCGGAATGGACGATCTCGGCGAGGACCTTCAGACGATCGTCCGGGACGGGCACCTCGCCGATGTTGGGCTCGATCGTGGCAAATGGGTAATTCGCCGCGAGCGCCTGCGCCGAGCGAGTGAGAGCGTTAAAGATGGTGGACTTGCCGACGTTCGGGAGCCCGACGATGCCGCAGGAGAGAGCCATATCAAGAGAACGACCTCCGCCGTTCGGTTCGCGCAAGGAATCGTCCTATACGTGTAGGATTTTGCAGCATGCGCCAAATGAAGGTCGACAAGCTCGGCATCGACCTCCTCACCCACGACCCCGTGGTCATCCTGAAGGACCTCGACGGCAAGCGCTACCTTCCGATCCTCATCGGGCCGTTCGAGGCGACCGCCATCGCGCTGGCCCTCGAAGGCACGCAGGTGCCGCGGCCGCTCTCGCACGACCTGATGCGAACGATGCTGGAAGCGATGCACGCGACGCTCGAACAGATCGTCATCTACGACATCAAGGAATCGACGTTTTTTGCGAAGCTGATCGTCCGGCAGAACGGCGAGACGCAAGAGATCGACGCGCGTCCCTCCGATGGAATCGCGCTCGCGCTACGCATGCAAGCCCCGATCTACGTCGCCGACAAGATCATCTTGGAGGAGACCGTCGCCGACAAGAAATCCGAGCATGAAGAGATCCAGAAGTTCCGTCAGTTCATCGAAGAACTCAAGCCGAGCGACTTCCGGGAGTAACACCGGCTTCTCGCCGGGCCGTCCGGCAAGACCGTGCTCAATGCATTCTTGCTTTCCATTTCTCTCTGGCGGAGACGATATCGAGACCTCTGCTCTCCATGTAAGCATCCGTTTCTCGGGATAGCGTCTCAAAGTTCTGCCAAACCGGGCCACTCACCACGCGGCGATGGATCGCCACGACCTCTTGCAGCGCGTGCCACATGATTTGGGTGCGCCCAGAGGCGACCATCAAGAGCACGTCTTTTTCGACGAATCCCTTCTGCTGATAGAAACCGATTCGCTCGAAGCAGCGGAGCACGGTCAGCTCGGGATGTTGCGCCTCGTCGGCGCCACCCAACAACTCAACTTCGTCACGAAACTTCTGGTCTTTCATCCGGTCCGCTAGATCGAACTGTACGAAGCGGCGGGCTTCCCTTTGAAAGGGGGTGTCGAGTTCTTTGAAGACCTCCAGCGCACCCTCGAACTGCGTCGCCTTGCGCAATTGCTCCAACTGATCTCCGGCGGCGCGCGTATGTTCGGCGGTCAAGCGGACTTCACGTACTGCCGCCACCGCCGTTATAGCAATCACAAAACCGGTGAAGGCGGTGCTTAGAGCAGTCACGGCTTCCCAATTCATCGCGCTTAAATCTCCCACTGCCAGGCGTTCCACCAGGGCGCGATGCTCGGCGCCGGGCTGAAGCCCTTGAGATCGACGTTGTGCGCGGTTGGGCGACGCAAGATGTAGAGCGGTATGTACGGGACCGTCTCGTGCACGCGCTTTTCGACCTTATGGTAGATCTCGGCGCGCGCTGCAGGATCGTCGGTCGCTAGACCGGCCAGCTCGCCGGCGTCGACGGACGCGTCGCAGTAGCCATACGTGTTCTCGCCGATGGGCGGACGTTCGCTGCAGCCCAAATAGATCAGATTGTTCGGATCGTACGGCATCGTGTACGAGTAGTCGGCGAGGTGGTACGTCATTTTGATGATCGGACCTTCGTGCGAGAAGATCACGTTGTAAGGAAAGAGTTTGAGCGTGATGTCGATGCCGATGGCGCGCATGTACGATTGCATTTGAATCGCGATATTGCGCGCGTTGGCCGAACCCGCGCCGATATCCATAGTGAACGCGAGCCGCTCGTCGCCCTTACTGCGGATGCCGTCGGGGCCGGCCTCCCAGCCGTTGCGCTTGAGCAGCGAGATCGCGGCGGCCGGATCGTAGGCGTATGGTGCGTTCGGCGTATAACCGAGCGCCGATTCAGGGATGATGTCGTGCGCGATCGTGCCGACGCCGTGCGTCACCTTTTGGATGATCCCTGGGTAGTCGATCGCCATCGCGATCGCTTGACGTACCTCGACGTGCCGCAATCCCGGCATCGTATTGTTGAGAATCAACACGTTGGCCGCATTCCAGGGATAGAGTGCAGCGGTAATACCGTCTAGGTGGGTGTAGCGCTGGTACTGTGTCGTGGCAACACTGACGGCCATATCGGTTTCGTGTGACTGCACCGAGGCGAAGATCGTGTTGTCGTCGGGCAGCACGCGGAACTCGATGCGGTCGAGCTTCGGACGCCCGCGGAAGTAGTGTTCGTTGGCGACGAAGTCCATGCCGCGTCCGCGATCCCACTTGACGAACTTGAACGGACCCGTACCGATCGGCGCGCTATTGTACGCCGCCTGATTGATATCCGGCAACTTCTCGAGCAGATGCGCGGGCAGAATGCCCTTTGAGCCCTCTTGCAACGTGGTGAAAAACTGCGAAACGAAGGGCGGGTAACGCCGCTTCAAGTGCGCGATCAGCGTGTAGTCGTCAGGCGTCTCGACCTGCTCGACTTCTTCATAGCCCTCGCGATGCAGCACGTTGTTCTTGTTGTTGACAACGGCTCGCCACGTGAAGGCGACGTCGCGCGAGGTAAAGCGCACGCCGTCGTGCCAGAGCACACCCTTGCGCAGATGGTAGATGTATGTCCGGCCGTCCTTCGAGATTCCGCCGTTGCGCAGGCTGGGCACCTCGGTCGCCAGATCTCCAACCAGTTTGCCGCTGCCGTCGGCGATGACCAGATACGAGAGGACGAGCGACGAAAGCGCCTCGACCAAGTCCATCGTCGAGAGCAGCGGATTGAAGTGATCGGGGTCGGCGACGTCGGCGATGCGCAGCACCCCGGGCTTCGTCCAGGGATGACGCGCCGAGGGTCCCGCGCTGCCCACGCGCGTGCACGCGGGCAGCAGGATGGCGACGCAGCACAGAAGCGCTGTAAGGCGGCGGCTACTCATCCCGAGCCCTTCGAGGGGAGCACGCTCCTGCCCCTACGAACAGCACGACGCTCTAAGAAAGGCAGGCCACTTTGACGACGGAACGCGCCGAGATCGGCGTCTTTGGGGGATCGGGCTTCTACTCGCTCATCGAAAATGCGCGAGAGGTCACGGTCGAGACTCCCTACGGTGCACCGAGCGACAAACTTGCAATCGGCGAAGTCGCGGGGAAGCACGTCGCCTTCCTGCCGCGACACGGCAAAGCACATGCCCTCCCGCCGCACGTCATCAACTTTCGGGCCAACCTGTGGGCGATGCAAGAACTCGGGGTCACGCGCATCATCGGCCCCACGGCCTGCGGCTCGCTCAAGGCCGGCGTGAAGCCGGGGGACATGGTCGTGGCCGATCAAGTCGTCGATCGCACGAACGGTCGCAAAGACACATTCTACGAGGGCCCAATCACAACGCACGTCGGTTTCGCCGATCCGTATTGTCCGCAGCTGCGCCCGATTGCGATCGACGCATTGCGTGCCGGCGGCATCACAACGCACGAGAAGGGCACGATCGTCGTCATCCAGGGGCCGCGCTTCTCGACGCGCGCCGAATCGAAGTGGTTTCAAGATGCGGGCTGGGAAGTGATCAACATGACCCAGTATCCCGAATGCTATCTGGCCCGCGAACTTCAGATCTGCTATGTCAACATCTCGCTCATCACCGATTACGATGTCGGCGTAGAGGGGCTCGACATCGCACCCGTTTCGCACGCGCACGTGATGAAGATCTTCGCGAGTAACAACGAGCGCGTGAAGCAGGCGATCTTCCGCATCATCGATGCGATTCCGCCGGAGCGCACGTGCGGTTGCGGGTCGGCCTTGGCGGGCGCTCGCTGAGACGCATCGGACCGGGCGCCGGGGCCGCGTCGTACCTCCAAGCGATCCCGCTGCTGCTGCGCAACCCTTCCATCGCGCTTGCGCCGCTGCTGGCGGCGCTGGCGCAGGCCGCGCTCTTCATGGTCGTGCCTTCGACCGCGAATGACGGCCTCTTAGGGATGCTGAACAACAGTTTGACCGGGCTGATCGCGCAGTTACTGAACGGTTTCGCGCTAGGGGTGGCATTGATCTGCGCCGATGCGGCGTGGCGACGTGGTCGTGCGCCGTTCGACGAAGCGTGGGACGAAGCTCGACGCAAGGTCTCCGACATCTTCATCGCCACGATCGGTTTCAATTTTGCGATATTTGTGGCGAGATACATTGGCGGAACACTTCTTCCGTTCATTGGAGCGATCGTCTTAGGCGCCGTCGCGCTGTTCTTCTGCATCTACGCTCTGCCGGCGGCTTCGATCGGCGGTATTCCGGGCGGGGCCTCGCTGCAAGTTTCGCTCGAGCGCGCACGCGCCGCACCGGCGCCGACATTCGTCGTATGCGTCGTCTATGTGTTCACGTACTTTGTCTTACAGAATATCTTGGCGACATTCGTGCTGCAATTTCTGTTCGGTCTCAACGTACCGTCGTCGTCCGCCGTCTCGTCGGTCGTCGTTGCGCTCATCCAAGCCATCCTTGCCGGCTATGTTGCGCTCGTGCTCTCCAAGACGTACAACGACGTCTCGTATCGAAGGATGTACTAGCCTAGCTTCGCCGGTCAGTGCAACGGCAGCGCATCGAAGCGCCGGTCGATGGCGTCGAACCGGAGGTCGTTCGCATCGAACCGCCGATCGATCGCGTCGAACCGCTGGTCGATGGCGTCGAACCTACGGTTCAGTCCATGCTCCAACCGATTCATGCGTCGATCGGTCTGCGTAAACCGGAGCTCGATTTTAACAAACTCAGTTTCGACCGCAGTCTTGAAACTAACCAGCGCGTCAGTCAGCTCGCCATACTTGGTCGATAACTCACCCAGCTCGCTGCGCGTGGCCGAGACGTCGGCACGCAGGCCGGTGTATCTGACGGACAGCTGACCGCTCAGTTCGCCATACTTGGTCGATAACGCACCGAGCTCGCTGCGCGTGGCCGAGACGTCGGCACGCAGGCCGGTGTATCTGGCGGTTTGCGCGTCGTCCAGCTCGAGCATCTTGCTCATCAGATTGTCGAGCTTGACGGCAAGGTCGGCCGTCGTCACGCGCTTGCGCGCTGCGGGTTTCTTCTTCATCCCGCGAGCTTAACGGTTGCCTATTGCCCCGATGTTGCCGCGGCGCACCCACGGTGCGGCCGCCGCCGCGGCTAACGTCTTCAGCACGTCGCCGATCAGAAACGGCGCGATGCCGAGCGCAAATGCCGGCCCGATGCCGACGAAATGCGCGAGCCAAGTCGCGCCGCCCGCAAACACTACCGTGGTACCCGCGGCGATCGCGACGACGCGCCCAAAGTAGCTGTGCCATAGACCGCGATCGAACAGCCAGCCGGTCACGAAGGCGGCGATCGGAAACGCGATCAGATAGCCGCCGCTCGTCAGCACGGATCCGCCCGGCGAAAAAACCGGCAAGCCGGCTGCGCCTTCGGCTAGATAGACGAGCAGCGCGGCGACCGCGCCGCGGGTTCCCAGGAGCGCGACGACCAGCGCCAACGCGAACGTTTGGCCGGTGATCGGCACCGGCGACCACGGCACCGGAATCGAAACGTGCGCGCCCAAGGCCATGAGCGCGGAGCCAGTGATAACGAGCGCGGCCTGGATGGCGCGCAAGCGAGCGGGGGACGCGGTCCGAACGTCGAGCATCGAGAGGTCGCTTCCCCGAACGGGAAAGACATCCCGCCCGCCCGCTGAAGACCGCCACAGTGGATCAGACCCGGACGCCGTACTTCGATGTCCTGCTCGACTACGTGGACTCCGGCGTCATCCCGTTCCATACGCCCGGCCACATGCAGGGCAAGGGCATGGACCGCGCGTTGCGCGACTTCCTCGGCGACAACGTCCTCGCGATCGACCTGACCCAGATCCGCGGGCTCGACGACTTGCTGCAGCCGCAGGAAGCGATCCGCGAAGCTCAGGCGCTGGCCGCGGAAGCCTACGGCGCCGACAATTCGTTCTTCTTGATCAACGGCTCGACCAGCGGCAACCAGATCATGATGATGGCCGCGCTCAATCCCGGCGAGAAGATGGCGTTGCCGCGCAACTCGCACAAGAGCGCGATGGGCGGATTGATTATGAGCGGCGTCCAGCCGGTCTGGATGCAACCCGAGGTCGACGAGTCGCTGCACATGGATCACACGGTCGCGCCCGAGACCGTGCGCCGCACGCTCGACGAGCATCCCGATATCAAGGCCGTCTACATCGTCAGCCCGACCTACTACGGCGTCGCCGCCGATCTGGTCGCAATCGCAAAGGTCACGCACGAGCGCAAGATCCCGCTCCTGGTCGACGAGGCCTGGGGACCGCACTTCCGCTTTCACCCGGCGCTCCCGATCGATGCGATCGCCGCCGGCGCCGACCTCGCGATCAACTCGACCCACAAGATGCTCGGCAGCATGTCGCAGACCGCGATGTTGCACCATAAAGGAAAGCGCATCCGCATCGACCGGCTCAAAGCGGTCGTCAAGCTCTTTCTCTCAACCTCGCCGAACTTGGTGCTCGTCGCCTCGCTCGACGTGGCGCGCAAACAGATGGCTACCGAGGGCGCCGCGCTACTCTCACGCACGATCGAACTTGCCGACGACACGCGGCGCCGCCTGAACGCGATCGAGGGCGTCTACTGCTTCGGCGAAGAGCAACAGGGCAAGCCGGGCGTCTTCGATCTCGATCCGACCAAGATCACGATCACGGTTAAAGCGCTCGGCTATACCGGCTACGAAGCCGAAGAGATCTTGCGCCGGCGCTACAACGTACAGTGCGAACTCGCCGACCTCTTCAACTGTCTCGCCCTCTATACGATCGGCACGACGCAAGAGGCTGCGGACCGTCTGGTCTACGGAGTGAAAGAGCTGGCACGCGAGGATCGGCCGATCGACGTCTTCTCGCCTTCCGGCGTGCTGAATCGCCGCATCAAGAAAGGCACCTACGCGTTGCCGAAGATTCCGCCGATCCGAATGAATCCGCGCGAGGCGTTCCTCTCGCCGACGGAGGTCGTGCGCTTCAAGCAAAGTGCCGGCCGCGTCTGCGCCGAGGTCATTACGCCCTACCCGCCCGGCATACCGGTGATCTCGCCGGGCGAAGTGATCACTCAGGAGATCGTCGAGTACCTGGACCTAGAGAAGCGGGCGGGCGTCCGCATGCAGGGGCCGTACGATTCGGAACTTCGGACGATTCGGGTAGTAGTAGAAGCGTGATGAAAGCCTTACGGCCGGCCGGAGGTTCCACCCCGGGGATTCCGAAGAACGGCCCCAACGGTAACGGCCGGGTCTTAGGACCCGGCGCCGCCCGAATATATAACTCGAGGATGTGCATTGGCCGTTAACGCCGAGACCGTCTCTCCGCATTGGGAACTCACGCAACTTCTCGACATCTTCCCACTGCCGATCCGCCAAGCGCTCGTTCGACTCGCCAACCTCGAAGACTTGATAGAAGTCGTTCTCGATCTCGGCCGTCCGCCCGAAGCGCGCTTTCCGGACGACTTCGTGTATCTCTCCGATCACATGATCACGACCGAGGATCTCGCCCACGTCAGTTCGCACCTCTCCGATTTCGGCGACGACAATCGCGCCGGTATCGAGCAGACGCTGCATCGCATCTCGGCGATCCGCAATCGAACCGGCAAGATCGTTGGGCTGACATGCCGCGTTGGGCGCGCCGTCTACGGAACCGTCGATATCGTGCTCGACGTCGTACGCAGCGGTAAGTCGATCTGCTTGCTCGGGCCGCCCGGCGTCGGCAAGACGACCCTGTTGCGCGAATGCGCTCGCACGCTAGCCGAAGATCGCAAGCGCGTCGTGATCGTCGATACGTCGAACGAGATCGCGGGCGACGGCGATGTGCCGCATCCCGGCATCGGTCACGCGCGGCGCATGCAAGTTGCGATTCCGGCGCTGCAACACCACGTGATGATCGAAGCGGTCGAGAACCATATGCCGGAGGTCGTCGTCATCGACGAGATCGGCACCGAAGCCGAGGCCCTGGCCGCGCGCACGATCGCCGAACGCGGGGTACAGTTGATCGGCACCGCGCACGGCCGCACGCTCGAAAACATCTTAATGAACCCCACGCTCTCCGATCTGGTCGGCGGCGTCGGAACCGTTACGCTCTCCGACGAGGAAGCGCGCCGGCGCGGCACGCGCAAGACCGTGCTCGAGCGCAAAGCGCCGCCGACCTTCGACGTTCTGATCGAGATCAACGATCGCAACCGGCTATCGATCTATCAGCACGTCGGCGACGTCGTCGATTCGCTGTTGCGCGGCTACCAGCCGCAGCCCGAGGTGCGTCAGCGCACGCCGGGAGGCGCGGTCACGGTCGTGCAAGAGGCTGCCCCGGCTTCCAGGCGCGGCGGCATCAGCGATCAAGAGTTTCTACTCGGCGGATCGATCAAGGATGGCGACGTCGAGGAGCGCGACGAGCGCGATCAGCACCTCTTGCTCTTTCCGTACGGCGTGTCGCGCAACAAGATCGAACGGGCGATTCAGAACTTGCGCGTTAACGCCTCGATCGCCCGCAAGTGGGACGACGCCGACGTCGTGCTCACGCTCAAGGCGCTCGAACGCAAAGAGTCGGAGAAACTCAAATCGATCGCTTCCGAGAACGTTCCGATCGTCTCGATCAAGACCAACACGACGGCGCAGGTGATGGCAGCTCTCAAGGACATCTTCAACTTGCCCTCGATGGACGCTGAGGAGATCGCGTTGCGCGAAGCGGGCGAGGCGATCTATAAGGTGCTGCTCGAGAACTCGACGATCGAACTCTCGCCGCAGACGTCGTACGTGCGCCGCTTGCAGCATCAACTCGCCGAACAGCACCGCGTGCAATCGCGTAGCACCGGGCTCGAACCGAACCGGCGCGTGCTCTATTGCCGGGGGCCGGACATCTCCATGAGCGGAGCATCGGCGTAGCGCTCTTCATCACGGCCGAGGGCATCGAAGGCAGCGGCAAGTCGACCCTGCTGACCGCCTTGGCCGAGCGTCTGCGCGACGACGGCATCGATCTCGTGTTGTCGCGCGAGCCCGGCGGGACTCCGGCCGGCGAACGCATCCGCACGCTCGCCCTCGAACCGGAGCAAGCGATCGCGCCGCTGACCGAAGCGCTCCTGATGCAAGCCGATCGCGCCCAACACGTCGCTCACCTGATCGCGCCCGCGCTCCGGGCAGGCCGCTGGGTGCTCTGCGATCGCTTCACTACCGCGTCGTTCGCGTATCAAGGGTACGGTCACGGCGTTCCGTTGGACACGCTGCGCACTTTGGCAGCGATCGCAACCGGCGGGCTCGAACCCGACGTTGTGCTGCTGGTCGATATCCCGGTCGAACTCTCGCTCGAGCGCGTCGCGGCGCGCGCCGCCAGTTCGGGACGCGTCACCGACCGCATGGAACGCGAGGAAACGGCTTTTCACCAGCGCGTGCGCGACGGCTACTTGGCATTGGCGCGCGAGAATCCAAAGATTCGCGTACTCGACGGAAAGCGTCCGGCCGCCACGTTGCTCGAGGACGCGCTCGGGATCGTGCGCGCGGCGGCGAAGGCGAAGTGAAAGGCGTGACGGGCGAGTTCGACGTTGCGGGCGCGCGCGCGGCCCTCGCTTTCTTTGGGTCGGTCGAGCCCGAACGACTCTCCCACGGCTACCTCTTCACCGGCTCGTCCGGCGTCGGCAAAAAAACCTTTGCGCGACGAATCGCGCAGTCGCTCCTGTGCGAGACGCCCAAAGCGACACTGCTCGGATATTGCAATCACTGCGCGGGCTGCACGCTCGTGCACGCCGGCACGCACCCCGATTTCGTCGAGTCGCAGGGTGTCGTCAGGATCGGTAAAGAGGGCGGCAGCGCGCAACACGATGAGGACCTCAGTTCGCGCGATCTCGTGCGAGAGCTGTCGTTGCGCGGTTACCGCAGCGATCATCGCGTCGTGCTTCTCGGCGACATCGAGTTCGCAACGCACGAAGCGGCCAACGCGCTGCTCAAGTTCCTCGAAGAACCACCGGCCGGCGTCGTGGTCTTCTTGACGACGAGCGCACCCGGGACGTTGCTCGCGACGATCCGCTCGCGTCTGCTCAATATCGAATTCGCTCCGTTGACGGTGCGCGAGGTCGAAGGCATCCTCGTTCGCGATGGCGTTCCGGCGGAGAGCGCCCGGCTGGCGGCCGAGATCTCGCTCGGCAGCGTCACCCGCGCGCGTAGCGTGCTCGAAGGCGACGAGAGCGGCGTCCGTTCGGCAGCGTTCACTTGGTTCGCCGAAGCGATGGCGGGCGACGTTCCCGACCATGGTTTCTTGCGGCTCGACGATCGCAGCCTCACCGCCGGCGAGAAACGCGCGGCGGTCGGCGAGATGATCGAGGTCGTACGCATCGCGGCGCGCGATTGGGCGGTGCTTTCGCTCGCCGGCAAAGAGGCGCCGCTGCTCGCTCCCGATCAGCGTCCGTTACTCGCCAAGATTCCAAAACGGAAACCGGACGAGACCGTCGCGTTGCTGAGCGCGGTCGGCGAGGCCGAAAAACTCGCCAACACCAACGTCTCTGCAGGCCTGGTCGTAGACTACCTGCGCATGCAGTTGGCTCCGCGCCCGTAACGCTCGAGTTATCCTCAAGGAGGCCCGTGCCCAACAGCGGTAACATTCCGTCAATATGGCCCGGATATGCTTGGCGTCATGAGAAAAATCTCGCTGCCGCGACAGCGCCTCAAGGTCGTCGATGTCATGGAAGCTCTGATCGACTTGAAGGCAGCTGTCGAACGGGGGTTCATCAGCGTCGACCGCAAGTTCGAAGCCCTCGAAGACAAGATGAACCGGCGCTTCGACGCTGTCGATGAGCGATTCGACCGAATGGACGCGCGATTCGACCGAATGGACGCGCGAGTGGACACGCTAGAGTCTCGCTTTGATCAGCGCTTCGACCAAATGGATCTCCGCTTCGACGAAGTCGGCTCTCGCGTCGCAGCGCTAGAACACCACGGCGCTTAGGACTCGATCCGGTCTTCGATCGAGACGTTGTACAAAAATAGGAACTTGTACCATTCGTCCGGCAGCGTGTTGCGTTTGACGCGGATCCACGGGATGTACTTGGGCGCTTTCGGCTTGCGCTTCAGGTGCATGTTGCAATGTTCGGGGGTGCGATTGTTCTTGCGATTGTTGCAGCGCATACAGGCGCAGACCAAATTCTCCCAGGTCGAAGGGCCGCCTTTACTGCGCGGGATGACGTGGTCGACCGTCATGAGTCGCTCGCCCTTGAGATTGCAATACTGACAGGTATAGTCGTCGCGCAATAGGATGTTCTTCTTCGTTAGCGCGACCTTTTGCATCGGGCGGCGGATGTAGTACAGCATTCGTATCACCGAGGGCAACCGCATCTCGAAGGTGGGCGAGCAGAGCATCGATTCGCGCCCGTGCAGCACCTCGGCTTTGCCCAAAAAGATCAACTTCACGGCGCGTTGGAAGCTCGTGATGTTGAGCGCTTCGTACGTGAAGTTTAGGACTAGAACGTCGGTCATGACAAACGAAGCGAGGTCATAGTCCTCGCTTCCTCACAAACGTCATTCGCAGGTCCGTGAGCATCATCTCGCCGCACTGATACGCCCGCGTTCCGGGCGCTTCCTACACAGCCGTCGCGACCATCTCTATGAAGTACTCGTGCACCCGGCGATCTGCGGTCAATTCCGGATGAAAAGAGGTGCCGATCGCGTTGCCTTGCCGGACGAAGACTCCGTGTCCGTCGTGGCTGGCCAGGACCTCGACGCCCGGTCCGGCGCGTTCGATCCACGGCGCGCGTATGAAGATTGCGGGAAAGAGCTTGGCGCCGAGCGCCGGTATCGCGAGCGCAACTTCGGCGGATGCAATTTGGCGGCCGAACGCGTTGCGGCGCACGGTGATATCGAGCAAGTCGAGCGTCTTTTGCTCGAATCCGGCGACGTCGTGCGCGGCGACGATCATGCCCATGCACGTTCCCCAGAACGGCATGCCCGCCCGCACTCGCTCGACGATCGGCTCGACGAGCCCGAAGCGTTCGAGCAGCAGCATCACGGTCGTCGACTCTCCGCCCGGGACGACCAGACCGGCGACCTCTTCAAGATCCGAGCTACTCTTCACCGTTATCGCGCGCGCGCCGCTGCGTTCGAGCGCGCGCACGTGTTCCTCCACATCACCCTGCACGGCGAGCACACCAATAGCGCGCCCGCCCACGCCGGTTTAGTTTCCGCGAACGGAGAGCATCTGCGATTCGGGCAACTGACGAACATCGATGCCGTGCATCGGACGCGCTCCAGCGAGCGACTTGCTCGCCGCCACGATCGCGGCCGCATCCTCGAAGTGCAAGGTCGCGTCGACGATCGCTTTGGCGTAGCGCAGCGCGATCGACGGATCGACCTTCGGAAAACCGTTCTCGTCATATTGCGCAACGCCGTTTTCGAGGATCGCAGCAGCCTTGAAAATACCACTTCCGACGAAGATGCCTTCGGCACCGAGTAGCATCATGAGCGCCGCGTCCGCCGGCGTCGAAACTCCGCCCGCGCAGAAGAGCACGACCGGCAGCCGCTTATTTCTCGCGATCTCTTTGACCAACTCGAGCGGCGCCCCGAGATCGCGGGCGCGGGCGCTCAGCTCCTCTTCCGGCGCGACCGAAAGTTCGGCAATCGCATCGCGAATCGCGCGCATGTGGCGCACGGCTTCGACGATGTTGCCGCTACCGGCTTCGCCCTTGCTGCGAATCATCGCGGCGCCTTCGGCAACCCGCCGCAGGGCTTCGCCCAGATCGCGTGCGCCGCAGACGAACGGCACGGAAAACTTCGCTTTGTCGACGTGGTACTTGTCGTCGGCAGGCGTGAGCACTTCGGACTCGTCGATGAAATCGACGCCGAGCGCCTCCAAACATTGCGCTTCCACGAAGTGGCCGATGCGCACTTTGGCCATCACCGGGATCGTCACCGTATCCATGATGCGTTGCACGAGCGAGAGATCGCTCATGCGTGCGACGCCGCCCATCGCACGGATGTCGGCTGGAATACGTTCGAGCGCCATGACGGCGACCGCGCCGGCTTCTTGCGCGATCGCCGCTTGCTCGGGCGTGACGACGTCCATGATGACGCCGCCTTTAAGCATCTGTGCGAGCCCGCGCTTCACTTTGACCGTCCCGGTCTTCGCGCCGTTGGAGTTCTTGGAACCGTTCACGCCGTCACCGTCCTCCTAGTGTCTCTATCGTAACAACCCCGTCCAATGAGAACGGTAGAGACACTAGCGCGGTTGCAGCAACTACGGGTTGACGTAGGAAGGAAGCGGCATCGGGGTCACCGGCCGGCCTGAGGCAGCCGGGCGAGCCGGCGGCGTGCGCCGCGACTCGGGCGCACCCGCCGTCGCTTCCGGGTCGGCTCCAGGAGCCACAGGCGTGTGCTTGACGAGCGGGAACGGCATCGGCGGCGAGGTGTACGTGTTGTCCGGATCGCGCGTCGGGCGCGGGTCCGGCGTGCGCCGAGGGGTCGGCCTGGGCGTCGGCGCCGCCTCGGGCTCCGGCGTAACTCGCGGATCGGGAAAGGCCGGATCGGTCGCCACGGCCATCACCTGGATGCGCTTCCACAGGCTTCCCGAACCGGCCACGTCGCCCGGCTTGGAGGTCGGGATGGGGACCGGCGTGGGCGCCACGGGCTCACGGCCGGCTACCTGGCTGAGAACGTGATTGCCCATGCTCAGGCCGACCAAAATTGCCAGGACCAGCACCAGCGCGCCCGCGATCAGCACTTGCGAAAGCCGCTTGCGCGGACCGAAGTCCATCTTTTAGTTGGGCTCCGCGCTCAGGGCGCGCAAGTCTGAGGCCGACGCGAAAGCTTCACGTTCGACCGGCCGACCGCTCGCTACGAAATCGGCAAGTTCGCCGGCAGCGACCCGGCGGCGGATGGTGCGCCCTCGGAACTCGATACTGACCTCGCGCGCGGCGTCGAGCGAATTACAGATGAACATTCGCACCGCGCCTCCTTCGTCTTCAAATGCAACGGCTCCGACCTCAAAGGGCGAAGTCGCTACCTCGTCACTCACGTCCCGCCCGGCGTAGATGCAGCGGTACGGCTCCTCGGCCGACGCTTCCCGCATATCCCCGAAGATCAGCCGGCGTTTGGTGTCGATCACGTAGGTACAACGACCCGCGCCCCAGCGCACGCGGACCGCGGCAGTCCAACTCCACTCGGGCGGGATCAGCGGCGAGAGGTGAGGCCGTCCGCTCGTGCGGTACCCGTCCAGACCGCAGACGGTTTCCGCCACCGCCCACAGATACTTCGCGCTCGTCCAGGGCGACATGTACATGCCGCGGTTCGTCATCGAGCCGCCGTCGAACCACTCCGCAAACTGCCCCGGAACCGTGTTGCGCGAGACGCCGCCTTCCATCGAAGCGTAGATCGCTTCGAGCCAGTGCGTCGCCCGTTCGGGATAGCCGTTGCGCGCGAGCGCGACCGCGAACCACAACGTCAGATCGGGCCAGATGCCGCCGAGCAGACCAAAACCGTGCGACGGGAAATACCAGGAGTCGGCGATCGAGATCGTGCGCAGACCCACGGGCGTCACGAAATCTGACTCCGATAGCCGTTCGAGAATACGGCGGCGCTCGGCCGGCGCGGCGATATTGAAGAGGACCGGAAAGACCTCGTCGGCGGTCAGGTTATCCTGATAGTTGCCATCCTTGTCGTAATTGAGCACGAAGGCACCCGTATCGGCATTGTACAGATGCGTCATCATCCTTTCGCGCATCGCTTGGGCTTCTTGCGAATACGTGTGCCAATGCTCGGTATCGCCCGCGACCGCGCAGAGCATGGCGGCGGCCTCCAGCGCGAAGACCGCCTCGGCATTGATCTCGGTGACCGCGCCGTCGAGCGTGTAGAACGGAATGATGTTACGCCACGACGTGATGCCGTGCATGTCGACGCCCTTGGCGTTACAGTAGACCAACCCGTTGTTGTCGCGCTGCGAGAGCAGGTAGTCGGCGATCTTGACGATCAGCGGCAGCAGTTTTTCGACCCAAGCGTGATCGAGGGTCGCATTATAGTGGTGCAGGATCGCGATCAGGTGCAAGGGCGTGTCGTCGTTGATGTTCAGTTCGTAGGAGGTCGAGAACCCGCTAACGCCACGCACGTACTCGACGACCTGTCCGCTCGGCTCGATGAACCGGTTGAAGAGTTCGATCGCGTCGCGGCCGAATTGGGGCAAGAAGTAATCGAAACCGTGCACTAACCACGACGTGTCGCGCGACACCAAAATATCGGAGGGCGGCGAATTCGTAGAACCCCAGCCCTGCGGATATTCCTTTATGACGCGCAGCATATTGCACTTGGCCCACACCACGCCGCGATTGACGACCGGCGACGGCGTCATGAGGCGCGCGTCGGCTAACGCGTTCGCGTAGTAACGTTGCGTAGCGTGGAGCGCGCGGTCATCCGACAGCAAGTCGTCGAACGTCGTGCGGGCGGCCGGATCGCCTTTCACGTCGTGCACGATTGCGACCCGCAGCGTCTCCCGCGCGCCGGGAGCGACGTTGATGCGGTACTCGAGCGCGCCGAAGATTCGGCCCGCCACGAACTCGGCGAGCTTGGGCGTGACTTCTTCGAGGTGATCTTCCTCGCGCAAAGCGCCGCGGCCAATCGCGGCGAGCAAGACTTGTTCGCGCAGCGCGACGACGAGCGCGTGCGGTTGACGCGAGGCGCCCCACCAGCGCGTCGCACCCGTCTCTTGGTTCCAGACGCGCACGTAATCGCCGGCAACGCCGGCATGAACTTCCTTTTCCGGTTCGCCGTAAAAGCGCTGGCCGACGATCAGCGCCCATGGAAAAACGGCGATCTCGGCGGGTTCGGAGCCGGCGTTGTGAATCGAGACGTCGACGATGAAGGCGACGGCGCGATCGTGCTTGGGCCCATGCGGAACGTAAAAGCACTCGGTGACTCGGATGCATTCGTCGAGCGCGAACTCCGAGATCTGCGCGTAAGGTAAGAAGGTGAACTCGCGCCGCAGTTCGCGCGGAAAGAGCGTGCGCTGGCGTTCGCGGAGACGATACGCAATTTGGTGCGTACCGAAGATGATCTGATCGGTACTAGCGTCCCACAGCCCGCGCACGGCCCCTTTGGGGGTCGAAGACGCGAACGATCGAAAATTGCCGAGCGTCAGTCCGAACGGCGTCTCCTCTTCGGAGAGCACGTAGGCGCAGAACTCGTTGTGCTGGGCGTCGTAACTGTGGGTCATCTGCAACGCCCGAGGTTCGCAGCCGATAGGCTTCTCCATGCCGAAGGGAGCGTTGATGCCCCGCTTGCTCGCCCCGGCGAAGCTCAACTTGACCCTCGAAGTCCTCTCCCGCCGTGGCGACGGCTATCACACGCTGCGCAGCCTGATGGTGCCGATCGGACTGTACGATCGGCTTGAGTTGGAGCCGTCGGCCGCGACGCGCTTCGAGGTGGACGACCCCGCGCTCGCCGGTCACGACAACCTCGCCGTTCGGGCGCTCGCCGCCGCGGGAGCGGCGACGCCGTTCGACGTGCGCCTCGCGAAGGTGATTCCGGCGGGCGGCGGCTTGGGCGGCGGATCGAGCGATGCGGCGGCAATCTTACGGGCGGCGATCGAAGGTCAACTCGGCCAGGTGACCGCCTGTGACTGGCTGGATGCGGCGCGCCGGCTTGGATCCGATGTGCCGTTTTTCTTGGCCGGCACGGCCGCGCTGGTCGAAGGCGCCGGCGAACGAGTGACCGGTATCGGCGCGTTGCCGCATTGGTGGAGCGTCGTCGTGCGTCCGCCGGTCGCCGTGCCGACCGCCGAAGCGTACCGTTTGCTGGATGCGGCTCGCGCGTCGAACCCGCCCCCATCGCGGCCGCGCGCGAACAGCCTTTCGTTGCAAGCCGTCGACGCGCTGCAGCGCGCCGATTTCGCAGCATTACGCAGCACGCTGGTCAACGACTTTCACGAACCGGTCTTGGCGGCATACCCGGCCATCGCGCGCGCGGATGCGGCGCTGCGCGCCGCCGGAGGTGCGAACGCGCTGCTCTCGGGTTCGGGTTCGTGTTTGTTCGCGTTGTTCGAATCAGAGCGCGATGCGCGCGAGTGCGCCGGGCGCGTGGATACGGCAACCACTGAGGCCGTTTTCGTCGTGCCGTTGCACCACGATCCGGCGTGGCGATGATTGCCGTCGTTCTGGCGGGCGGACCGCCCGATGCCTTGGTCGCCGCCGAGCCCGAACTCGCCAACAAAGCCTTCTTGCCGATCGGCGGGACCGCGCTCGTCGAGCGCACGATCGCACCGCTGCGAGCGACGCCGGGCATCGATCGCATCATCGTCGTCGCGCCGCCGGCGGCGCACGGATCGGGCGCGCTGGCGGAAGCGGACGAAATCCGCGCGGACGGACCGAGCATAGCGGACAGCCTTCGCTCGGGCATCGCCGGACTCGATCCCGATGCGCTGGTGCTCGTAACGGCGGCCGATCTGCCGATCCTCACCGTTATCGCCATCGAGGATTTCTTGCAGCATGCGCTCGCGTGCGGCGCCGACGTCGTCTATGCGTGCGTCGACCGGCGCGCGCACCTTGTGAAGTATCCGAGCGTACCGCATACGTGGGCGAAGCTCAAGGAAGGTACGTTCTGCGGCGGCGGCTGCATCGCGCTGCGACCGCGCGCCTTTCCGGCGCTCGAACGTTTCCTCGACCGGCTCGGCAACGCGCGCAAGAACCCGGCCGCACTGGCCACGATCTTCGGCTGGGGTGCGGTCGCGAAGTACGCGGTCGGACAGCTCTCGATCGCCGAAGCCGAACGCCGCGCAAGCAAACTGCTTGGCGCGCCGGTTGCGGCGGCGATCTGCCGCTATCCTGAAATTGCCGTCAACGTCGATCGTCTCAGCGACGTCGAACTGGCAGAGTTCCTCGTTAGGCCGGCCTAGCCTCGGCCGCCTGTTTCGGCAACGTCTCCAGTTCCGCCAAAGCGGCGTCCCTTACGGCGCTCGCGATCTCCCGGTAGCGCGACGTTACCGGCGAATTCTTGAACCAGCCGAACCCGTTGCCCATGCTGACCGGCGAGGCCGGCGGAAGATCGCGCCATTCGATCTCCTCCTTCACGAGAGCGATCGCCATCAGCATCTGTGAGCGCGCGTCATCGTATTCCCCGAGCCGCCGTTGTAGGCGCCCAACGACCACATGGAACTGGGCCGAACGCAATTCCGCATACTGCCTGCCCGTAGTGCTACTCCCCAGTCCCTGGAAGCCGGCACATCGATCGTACGCCGAGATGGCTCCGTCGATCGTTGCGACCAGGTCGGCAATCGGCGTATTGGCGTCGGCGATCTGCTCGACGTACTTCGCAACGTAGGGCGTGGCCGCGGGACACAGCGCGTCAGTCGCTGCGGCATCCTGCGCGCGTACTGAGTGGTTAGCCGCCAAGAACGCTACGACGGTGGCGACCAGCAAGAGCCGGCTTCGTCGAAACGCCATTTCGTTGTACCTTCTTTTACCTTATTTCGGAGCGGGGCTACTCGTCGCTACGGGCTTCGGCAGGCCGTCCAATTCGCCTTGAGCCACATCCCGGATCTTGGATGCGGGTTCCCAGTAGAACGACTGGGACGACGAAGAGCGAGAACCGTTACGCCAGTCGATCGTATCCTTCACGAGCCCGATCGCCAGCTTATACTGAAAGCGCGCGCCATCGTAGTCCTCGAGCAAGCGTTGAATGCGGGCCCTCGCTACGTGAAATTGCGCCGAACGCATTTGCGCGTAGTGCCGGCCCTCGGCGCTGCCGTTGCTCCCCATGCTGCTGGCGCAGTCGTCGTAGGTTGAGATGGCCTTGTCGATCGTCGCGATCACGTCGTCGACGGGCGTGTTGGGATTGGCGGTCTGCTCGTTATAGCGCACGACATACTGCGTCGACGCGGAACAGAGCGAGTCGCCGGCGACGGGAGCCGCGGCACGTCCTGGCGGGCTCGACGCGAGGATTACCGCAGCGACGGCGAGCGGGACGAGCAAACTTCTCTTCAACGGCATGACGATCTCGATTTCCTTACTTCCAACGCTTGAAAAGGTCGTTCTCGATTCCAAACTGATCCAGAGCTTTGCCGACCGTGTGGGCGATGATGTCGTCGACGCTCTGCGGCTTCGCGTACATCGCGGGAATCGGCGGCAGCACTACGGCGCCGATCTCGGCAAGCTGCGTCAGCGTGCGCAGATGCCCGAGGTGAAGCGGCGTCTCGCGCACGATCAAGACGAGTCTGCGCCGTTCCTTCAAACAGACGTCGGCGGCGCGCACGAGAAGGTTATCGTTGAGCGAGCGGGCGATCGCGGCGGCGCTTTTCATCGAACACGGGATCACGAGCATCCCGTCGGTCAGAAACGAGCCCGACGAAATTGCAGCGCCGAGATCGTCGTCCCGATGCACGACGTTGGCTAGCGACTCGAAATCCGTCGCGCGCAGGTCCGTCTCGAGTTCGATCGTACGATGCGCCTGATGCGTCATTACGAGGTGCAGTTCGATATCGGGCCGGCGCAGCGCGCGTAGCGCCGCCAGCGCATACGCGCTACCGCTCGCTCCAGTGACACCGACGATGATCTTACGCACCGAGGGAACCTTCCGCGTCCTCCCTGCGGGTCCCGCAGATACGGTCGCGAACCCCACAGGTCGATGTCCGATCCGCTTCTCTCGGTGCGCCGTCTCGACGTCTTTGTCGCCGCCGCTCTGCGCTACGCCGCGTCGCCCTCGGAGGACGATGCCCGCCGGCTCATCGGCGCACCGTTCTCGGGCGTGGCACGCGCGGACGCACGGGCGCTGATCGTCGCCGCCGGCGACCACGGGAGCCTGCTCGAAGCGATCGATGCGGAGCGCGTTCCACTCGGTCACGAACGTCTGGTCGCGACGCGCCGCTTCGCAAAAGGACTGCGCGAGTTGGCCCAGAGTGCACGCGACGGGGCGACCGGGAGCGAGCTCGCCGCCGGCGCGCGACGCGCCTTCGATCTCGAAGCGCCGGCACAAACGCCGCCAGACGCACTTGCGCCGCTCGGTCCGTACGCACCTGAGGCGCCGCACGTCGTCAAACGGCGGCGCACGCATTTCAGTGCGTCGTCACTCGGCTCGTACGCCGAATGCGAGCGCAAATGGTATTACCGCTATGTCTGCTCGGCCGTCGAGGACAAAGGTTCCTCCGCATCGTTCTACGGCACCGCGTTTCACTGGGCGCTCGAGCGCTTTCATCAAGAGTTTCCGCGCGCCGACGGGGCACCGCAAACGACGCTTGCCACCAAACTCGACGGCTGGATTCAGACCGCATTCGAGCGCTATCGTTCGGGCTTCGCTACCAACGTCGAGTTCGAGCTGCAGACCCGGCGCGCGCGACGTACCGGGCGCAAGTACCTGGAATGGTTCTTGGAGCGCTCGCGCGCGCATCCGTTCTCGGTCATCGGCGCCGAGGAAGCGGCCGAACTCGAACTCGAGGGATACCAATTCATCGGCTACATCGACCGGTTGGACCGCGACGACGCGACCGGTGCGGTAACCGTCGTCGACTATAAGACGGGTTCGATCGCCGAGAGCGCGAGCGAGTACCGCGAAGACGTGGCGCGCTTCGTCGATTTTCAGTTGCCGTTCTACTATTGGGCGCGGACCGCAAAAGGCGATCGCGTCACACGTCTTTCGCTGCTGCCGCTCAAGGACGCGCTGCGCGACATCGAGCCCGTCGAATTGGAGGTCGTTCCGGTCGCCGCGCCGGCTTCGCGCAGTTCGGATGGAAGCGTTGGAACGATCGGCATCGACGAACTGGAGCGCGCGCGCGCTAAGATGATCGAACTTGCGCGCCGGCTCGCCGACGAACCGCTCGAATCGTTTGCGGTCACCGACGATCCCGATGCGTGCACCTTCTGCGCGTATCAGAATGCATGCCGGCTTCGTCCGCTACGCCGCGAGGATCGTTTTGGACGCTGAGCAACTACGCGCGATCGAGCATCCGCTGGAAGCCGGCCTCGCAATCGTCGGCCCAGCCGGTAGCGGGAAGACGGCGGCGTTGCTGCAACGCGCCGTGCGAGCGTTGCGCGAGAACGCGGACGTACTGTTGAGCGGTCCGGGCCGCCGGGCCGTGGCGCGGCTGCGCGCAGGTATCCTGGCGCTGGCGCCCGAGCGTGCGCCCATCTGCGCGACGCTCGGCGAAGTCGCGCTCGAAGTCTTGCAGACATTGCGGCCCGGCGTCGAAGCGGAACTGATCTCCGACGTGCGCGCGGCGCAAGTTTTCGAAAGCGTGGGCGCCCGGCTCTTTTCGCTCGATTGGACCGAGTTCGTGAGCGCCGAGATCGATCCGGAGATCACGGGGCTGCGCGCACCGGAACACTTTTCATCGGCGGCCTTCCGCTTGATCCGGCGGCTGCGCGCCGCGCAGATCTCGCCCGACCGCTTTCGCGACCTCTGCCTCAAAGGCGCGACCAAGTTCTACGGCAAGCCCCCGAACTTTGCGAGCGCCGATCTCTTGCTGGAGACCGGCCCGAAATACCGCGATTCGCTGCGCGTCACGCCGCAAGACCTGGCACGACAGCACGAACGCGAACTCGATCTGGTCAAGATTCTCGTCCGGCTCTACGCTACGTATGTCGAAACGCTGGTTGCGCGCGGCTGCCTCACCGGGGCCGACGCCATCTATGAAGCCACCGCGCTGCTCAAGGAGCGTGGCCCGGCGGCCTTCGCGCGCTACCGGTACGCATTGATCGACGATGCGCAAGATCTCGACGCAGGCGAACTTGCGTTTCTCGAGGCGCTCTTCGGCGCAGGCCTGCCCGGCGTCACGCTCGCCGGCGACGAACGTGAGGCAAGCCGCGTCTACGCGGGCGCGCGCGGCGATACCGCGCTCAAAAATGCATCGACGGTCGCCGCGTTGACGGGCAGCTATCGCTGCGACGCGTCGATTCTGCAACTCGCCGAACGCATTCTGGAGCCTGCGAAAAAGGCTCCGGCACTGCCGCACGATGCGGCCGTTGAAGCGTATCGCGGCGCAACGACCGACGACGAGGCGCGCTTCGTCGCGACGACCGCCGCACGGCTCGTTCGCGACGGCGTCGCCCCGGAGCGAATCGCGGTGATCACGCGCCGCTTGGCGGGAGCCATCGACGTCATCGACGGACTCCTCGCGCGCGACATCCCGGTCGACCTCGCCGGCCAAGCCAGTCTCTTCGCCTTTCCTGCGGTGCAGGACGCGCTCGCCGCGCTCTGGGCGCTGGTCGATCCGTACCGGCACGATTGGCTGTTGCGGAACTTGGAGTCACCTTGGCTCGCGCTCGCCGACGCAACGATCGCGCAACTCTGCGGCGAACCTTCCCAGCCGCAGGCGCTGCTCTTCGAAATCCCCGGCGACGTCCCAGAGGAGTCGCGCGGGCGCTGGGACCGGCGGCGCGACTTGCGACTCGGGCGCAACGTGACGCGCGGCGACGCCGACGCGGAACTTTCAGCGGAGGCGCGCGAGCGCTTAGGCGCATTTCGCGCGGCGCTCGCCCGCTGGGAATGCCTCGAGCGCGATCTCGATCCGCCGGCGTTAGCGCGTCTGATTCTGGCCGAGACCGTTGCGCCGGCGTTGCGCGATGACGCGCGCGGGCGATTCGAACGCGGCTTGATCGCTCGCTTGCTTGACGGCATCGATACATTCTACGCGCGAGACCCCAGTGCGAGCTTAGAAGATTACTTGCGCTACGCCGAAAATGTGGCCGATGCGGACGCCGACCTGCTCGCGCTCGATGTGCGTGATTCGGACGCGCTGCACGTGATCGACATCGAAGCCGCCAAAGGACGCGAGTTCGATCACGTCTTCATCATCGATGCGCGAGCGGGAGCTTTTCCGCGCTATTACGTCCCCGATGCGTTTTTGTTCACGCCGTCGCACGGCATGATTCCCAAAGAGAACGTCGGTAACGACGCGCGCACGGCGCGGACCGCGAAATTCACCTACCTGCACTTCGCGTTGAAGTTGCGCGAACGCTACAACCAACAGGAGCGCAAGGCATTCTACTGCGCGGCCTCGCGTGCGCGACGGCGACTCTACGTCAGCACCTCGGGACGGGCGACCCGCGGCGCCGCCGCACCGGAGTTTCTCGAGGAGACGCGGAAGGCTCTACCGGACCCGTAGCGCGCACGCACAGAACGTCTTGGCGGCGATATACGTTGAAGAGTACGAGGCCCGGCCTTACTTTTGTTTTGAAGCGCTGGATTAAAATCAGATGAGTAAACTCGATACGTCAACCGATCCCCAAGTCGGCTTCCGCCCGCCCGGGACGCTCGATATCGCGACCGCGTTGGAGCGGTATAACGGTCCGTTCGGACGGCGCCAAGCGGCACACTTGGCGCGGCGCACCGGCTTCGGCCCGACGCCGGCTGAGGTCGACGGCCTTGCTGCGCACGGCGTCGAGGGCGCTGTCGATTCGCTGCTTCATCCAAGCGAACCCGAGATTGATTTCACATCCTATCCGGACTCGGCTAAACTCTTCGATCCGAAGGTTCGTAACGTCACGGCCGTGATGTGGTGGCTCGACCGCATGCTGCGAACCAAGCGGCCGCTCGTCGAAAAGATGACGCTCTTCTGGCACGGGCACTTTGCTACGAGCATCAACAAGGTTCCGGCCAACTACATGGTTGGGCAGATCGATCTCTTCCGCTCCCAAGCGTTAGGAAATTTTCGCACGTTGTTGCTTTCGGTTTCGAAAGATCCGGCGATGCTGATCTGGCTCGACAACCGTTACAATTTCGCCGCTCATCCCAACGAGAATTTCGCGCGCGAGATCATGGAACTGTTCGCGCTCGGACTTGGCAACTATACCGAAGACGACATCAAGGCCGGCGCGCGCGCCTTCACCGGTTGGACGCTCGACAAAGACGGCCACTTCATCTTTCGCGAAGCGCTGCACGATCCGGGCATGAAGACGTTCCTCGGCCGTACGGGACCGTGGAACGGCGACGATATCATCAACATCATCGTTGCGCAACCGATTCATCAACGCTACCTGTGCCGCAACCTCCTGGAGTATTTCGTCTACTCCGATCCGGAACCGGCGTTGGTCGACGCTCTCGCGCAAGTCTACGCGCTCTCGGGCTACGACATCGCGAAGACGGTCGGCAGCATCATCCGTTCGAACGTGTTCTATTCGACGCGCGCCTACCGCGCGTTGCCGAAGAGCCCGATCGAGTTCACGCTGGGCCTGCTGCGCTACATGGACGTCAAGCAAGTTCCCGCCGACATGCCGGGCTGGCTCTTCCGCATGGGACAATATCCGCTCGCGCCCCCCAGTGTCAAAGGCTGGGACGGCGGCCCGACGTGGATCTCGACGTCGACGCTGCTCGCGCGCTTCAACCTGGTCAACCGCGTCGTCAAAGCGGCTCCCCCGCGCCCAGCAGCGGCGGCACCCGCGATGTCCCCGGCTCCCGCGCCGAATCTGAACTTCTTTGCGGCAATGACGCCCGATGTCGTCGTGGCGCAAGCCGGCGGCCTCGACCCCGGCAAAGTGCTCGAGACGATCGTCGCCGGCGCGCTCCAGGACGACGTGACGAGCGACGTCCGTCAAACGCTGATGGACTACTTGAACTCGACGGGCGCGACGCTGCCCGTTCCGTTCGGGCCGGAGAACTACCAAGAAAAGGTTCGCGGCGTCCTCGCGCTCGTGCTCAATCTTCCATCGAATCAGCTGAACTAGTTACCGGTTTTCTAGGAGTACCTCTCATGGCCTCACGTCGCGTCTTCCTCTCTCAATCGCTCGGCATCGCCGTCCTCGGCGGAACGATGCCTTCGTTCTTCAGCCAGGCTGCCGCAGCCGATCCGCTGCCGGCGCTCGGCGTGTCGATCGATCCGCGCAACGTGCTGGTCGTCGTCCAAATGGGCGGCGGGAACGACGGCTTGAACATGGTCGTGCCATACAGCGACGACGCCTACCACCGGGTGCGCCCGGCGATCGCGATCGACGACAAGAGCGCGCTCAAGATCGACGAGCGCATCGCGCTGAATCCGGTCATGGGCGGCCTCAACGAACTCTTCAAGGAAGGCAACCTCGCGATCGTGCAAGGCGTGGGCTATCCCAATCCTAACCGCTCGCACTTTGAAGCGACGCAGATTTGGGAGACGGCCTCGCCCGAGCGTCCGGTTTCGACCGGCTGGCTGGGACGCTATCTCGACCGCATCGTGCCGGCGAGTACGGCCGACTCGGCGCAGGCGAACCTCTTCACCGCAGTGACGCTCGGCGACACGGTGCCGGCCGCAATGATCGCGCAGCACGTCGACGTGCCGGCGATCGGCGCGCTCAGCACGTTTCAGTACAACTCCGGGAAGGACACCGCGTCGCGCCTGACGGCCGGGCGCCTCTACGATGGCGCGCGCGCGGGCCAGTCGCCCTATCTCGAGATGATCGAGACGACCGCCCGCACGGCGCTGCGCGGCGGCGACATTCTGAAAGCGAAGATCGCTTCCTACAAGAAGACGGTCACCTACCCCACCGATGCATTCTCGCAACAGCTGGCCTTGGCCGCACAGATCATCGGCTCCGACGTCGGAACGCGCGTGATCTTCGTCTCGATCGGCTCGTTCGATACGCACGCCGGGCAGCGCAACCAGCAAGACCGGCTGCTTGGCTATCTCTCCGGCGGTTTGCTCGCCTTCCAGAAGGATCTCGCGGCGCACGGCAACGCCGATCGCACGCTCGTGTTGACCTTCTCCGAATTCGGCCGTCGCGTCTCGCAGAACGCTTCGAACGGAACCGATCACGGCACCGCCATGCCGATGTTCGCGCTCGGCGCCAAGGTCAAGGGCGGCGTCTACGGCGAGCATCCGTCGCTGACCGATCTCGATCATGGCGACCTGAAGTACAATACCGACTTCCGTTCGGTCTATGCGACCGTTCTCGAAAAGTGGCTCGCGCGCGATCCGAGTCAAATCATCAGCGGAGGGTTCGGCCAACTCGCGTTCGTGTAAACCCGCCGGCGTTCTAGTCCTCCGCAACCAGGCCGAACGTCCGGAGGCATGAACGGCCGTCGCGCCGCAATTCCCGGCGTGACTCTCACGACGGTAACGCCTAATGAGTATGTCCGCGAAGTGCTGCCCGAAACGCAGCCGCTGTGGGGCGGCCCGCGCGACTTCGCGCGATACGAGGCGGATTTTCGCGCGGTCGCGCAATCGGCGTACGGTCGCAGCAGGCCTTTCACCGTCGGCATGCGCGATGCCGGACGTCTCGTCGTCTCGTGCAAACTCTACGACCGCGAGATGCGCTGGGGCACGAAGACGTTGCGCGCGACGGGAATCGGCGCGGTCTTCACGATTCCCGCCCATCGCGGACGTGGATTCGCAAGCGCCATGCTCGGCGCGCTGCTCGACGAAGAGCGCGTCGCCGGTCGCGATATCGCATTTCTCTACTCCGATATTCACCCGGCCTTCTACGAACGGCTCGGCTTCATCCGGTTACCGTCGCGCAATCTGACGCTACGCGCAGCGTCGCTCGACGGATCGCATTCGGGTGCGGCGCCGCTCGGGCCACGCGATTGGCCCGGCCTGCGCCGCTGCTTCGAAGAGCTTGACGGGCAGCGACCGTGGACGCTCGCGCGCACGCCGCTCGTTTGGGAGTGGCTGCGCCGGATGTGGTCGTCGCCGCCGCCGGCATCGGTCCAACGCGTACAACTCGTCGTGCGCCACAAGCGTGAGATCGTGACCTACGTGATCGGACGCCGCGTTTTGCGCGAGGATTCATTCGTCGTCGACGACTTTGCCTTTGCCGGCGATGCGGGACGCGCACGGCTCTCCGCCGTGCTGCGTGCGGCGGCCGGCGATCTTCGTCGCGTGAGCGCCTGGTTGCCGCCGCCGATCGCGCGCGACGCGCTGCCACGCGGCTCGGTTCGCGTGCGCAGGGACGGCATCTTCATGGTCGCGCCGCTCTCAGCGGCCGCCCGCGCCTGGTGGAAATCAGAAAAGGACGAGATCCTCGGAGCACGCTCCGACGCAACCTGGGCCGCGGACCACGTCTAACCGCGGGACCGCGCGCGGTACCGCCGAAGGCAGCCTGCCATGAGTAATGGCGTCAAGGTCCTGCTGATC
>PLDY01000139.1 GCA_003136895.1 Candidatus Erabacter solicola
AATCGCGGGGACGCCGCGGTAACCTGCTTGTACCGCTGCCTGTAGCTTTACGCTCGCGTTGGAAGAAGGGACTTGAGATGAAATCCATGGTCGCCCTCGCCCTCGCCGCCGCCGTGCTGATCGCTACGCCGGCGTCCGCGAGCATTAACTACAACGCTTCGAAATCGAATACGGCAACCGTAACGAAGGTGACGCTCGCGAACGGTCAGGTGCTGTACTGCCGCAAGGCGGGCGGCGAACAAATAAGATGGCAAGTCTTCACGCTTAACAGCGCAGGAAAACAAGTCCCGGCACCTGCGGGTTCATACAAGCAGAAAAACGGGAACGTGATCGTGGTCGGCGCGGGCGGGTTCGTCAACCCAACCTCGATGATCAAGTTCGAGCCGCAGCCTGAACCGCCGGGAGTGTCGCACTAACGCCGGTGCACGACGAGCGGCATGGCGCAAAGCAGCCGGAGCGTTTCGATCCCGCGCGTGCGGCGCGCCTCGACGATCCGGCGCGCTTTGCGTACCTTCCGCCGGCGGAGGTGCTCGCGCTCATCGACGCGCCGCCCGGTGCCTGCGTCGTCGACTTCGGTACGGGCACCGGAACGTATGCGATCGCGATCGCGCGGCTCAGACCCGATCTGGAGATCATCGCTCTCGACGAGCAGCCGGAGATGCTGGGGTTATTGGGCGCGAAGCTCGTGACTGAAACCGCGCCGAACGTCAAGCCGGTTAGTAATGAAGCGCTAGCAACGCTGCACCGGCGCGCCGATCGCGTTCTAGCGGTGAACGTTTTGCACGAACTCGGCGACGCCGCGCTGCACGACTTGGGAGCGCTGATGAAGCCTGCCGGCCGCGCGCTCTTCATCGATTGGAACGCCGAGGTCGAACGCCCCGTCGGCCCACCGCGCGACCACGTTTACAACGCAAGCGAGGCGCGTTTGCGCCTCGAGCAGGGTGATTTTCGCGTTACGGACGAGTGGCAGTTTGCATATCACTACGCGTTGATGGCTGAGCGTAAGAGGTGACAGCCGCTCCGGGTTGGTGATCAGACGTCGGAAACGCCGGCGAGAGCTACGACATTCTCGAGCCTCTCTTCGACGTTTCTTCTAAACCGATCGCTGTTCAGGCGTTCAAGACGACCATTGCGCGTCTACGACCCCGACGAAGAGAAGCCCAATGAAGAAGGTCGAGAGCGGTGAGATGAACGCGAGGTAGATGAAATATACGTCGGCAAGGCCGCCGAATGTCAGTGCAAGTCCACGACCCGCCGCCTCGGCGCGTGCGCTGAAGAAGACGATCACGTAAGCCATGCCCGCAAGCGGTCCGGCGATTATCAGACGAGTCACATACTCGGTGGCTCGCGTTAGTGCCACGCAATGCCGGAATGCCGCTTCGCTGACCGGGACGCCGTGTTGGCCTAGCCGGCACGATTCAATATAGCTTGGTATCAGCTTCAGGGCCGGCAGCGCCAGCACGAGAGTCGCGATTGGCACGACAATCCAGACCCAGTTCTTGTAGGCATCCCAGAATCCGCGGGCGGCGAGAACCTTGTCCAGCACGTATATGGGTACTCACCGAACGCGTACCGGTTTCATGTGTCGCGGCAACGGCCGGGTGTTCGTTCACACGACGAAGGAAACGATCTCGCTCGCTTCACGGTGGTTCGTCCACCATGCGTTCCCATCGAATGTGAGGCTCCGGGCATCAAACGGAATAGCGGCCACCGGTGCGAGCGCCGGATTACTGACCTGAAGGTCCAGTGTCGCGAGCTGAAGGTTCTCGAACTCTTTATCGGCTGAGATGATGTAGAAGGTGCCTGCCCGGAACCCCATACCTCCGCAACGCGTCGGCAACGCGATTTCTCGAAGAATAGATCCGTCTGCGCCGAGCGCCAGGATGCGCCGGTTCCCCATTTGACCGAGATAGAGTGTCGTGCCGTCATAGGCGAGGTGCGAGCCGGTGAAGTCCGGGCACGCGATCTTGCTTTCAGGATCGAACCCCTGCCCCGGAACGAACCGATAGAAGTACCGGTCGTCTTCCTCGCCGATCGAAACGACGACGCGCAGTTCGTCGCCCACCGCAGCTAGGCCGTATGGCTTCCCCGGAGCCGCCACTTCTTCGAGGACCTGCCATGTCTTCGGGTCGATTGCGTAGAGATGGTCGGTGTCCCAGGAGCCGGTCCATAGGGTCTTCCCGTGGATGGTCAACGGCGCCGGCCGAGAGCCGGGCGACCGGTGACGCGCTAATTCTTTCACGCTCTGCATATTCGCCAAAATCGGCAGCGAGTGCGAAGAGTTGCAGAAGCGTAAGTCCGGGACTCAAGACAATTTGCTCGCGCGAAGAACTGACGCCTGTTCTCTCCCCTGCCGCGCACTAATGCGTATTAGTGCATTGCTGAAAAGGGAAAGATACTTGTGTCGATAAACCTAGGCTCGGGTTTTCGGGGAAAGTGAGTCAACCGTGATGAAGGCGCCGAGTAAAAACCCCGGTCGCATCATTACGGAGAGATGACAGAGCGGTTTAATGCAGCGGTCTTGAAATCACCTACAACCGTCTCGATGCGTCACCGCAAGCGTGGATAAGGCCTTGGAATCAGGACTATCGTGACATGCGAGTGGTAGCCGGTACGTAATCCGTTACCAAATCGTTACTAAATGCGACTTGGTAACGGAAACTCAACCCTCAGTCGAATTGCAATCGATGGTCGAGCGGTGCGCCGAAAGTCCGCACATGGTGGATCTCTTCCTCACGGAGCGGAGAGTGTCGACGGAATCGGGTCAACTCCAGGTGAATCGTGTCTCGGGTTGCGCAGCTTTCGACGCGCAGCAGGGTACCTTTACGGGGAAGCAGGACCGGGGACTTCAACGAGAGGCGTAACCTCGAGCTTGAGCACGAAGCGCCGTTTCATCCGCTGCTCGAGGAAATTTTGGAGAAAGCCGACCTGCGTGGGAGTTATTGACTCCGTCGACCTCACCGTTAGCGTCGCAGTTTGGGGAGTGGCCGGCCAGTCGACCACAATCCCCACGAGTTGAACGTGACGAAAGGTTTGCGTATCTCGAGTGAGTGCGGTTCTCATAGTCGTCTCGAGCGTCGCTTCCCTCAGCAGTTCGACGAAACTCGCTGCCAGTGGGAAAAATATGAGCGCGGTCAGGAAAACGGCCATGGCCAATGCTCGACGGCTTTGCCGAAGCGGCACATACCCGGCAAGCATGTAGACGGTCATGCACGAGAGTGTTATTCCGACCACATTGGTGAAGTAGAGAAGCGTGGCGCCCAGTGCGAGATGAGTCTGACCTGCGGCTAAAGCGATGCCGATCACGCAGAGCGGCGGCAGCAACGCGACGGCGATAGCCGTTCCAGCGACGGTCGATGAAATCGCCGGACGAACCTTGGCAAAACCGCACACGGCGCCCGCGGCGAGGGCGATTCCCAAATCGAGCACATTTGGCTTCGATCGGCTGATCATCTCACTTCCAAATGTCGGCAACGCAACGATCCATTCGAGGAATGCCGAAAGCGCGACCGCAAGGAGCGTTCCGACGACGAGCGAGGCAAGACTGCGTCGAAATGTGTCGAGCTGTCCCTCGACGGCGCCGAAGGCTAGCGCCTGAATCGGCCCGATGAGGGGCGCGACCAGCATCGCGCCGATGATTACCGCGGCGCTGTTTTCCAGCAAACCAAACGTGGCGAGCGCGCACGAAGCGAGCACGAGAACGATGTAGTTCACCGTGCAACGCGATTCTTCGGCGAAAACGTCACGCAATCGGTTCGCGCTCTTCGTTGCCGATATCGTGGATCCGAAACCGGCGTATCGCGCCGATCATAGAGTGTTCAAGTTATTCCGAGCCCCCGAGGCGCTTTCCGGTTTGCGAAGAATATTCGACGCGCGATAGCAAGGAGCGGTTAAACTGTAGTCGCGAACGCGGCGCATGGTGGATCGACCAAACGACGCACGGCTTGGAAGCGGTCGTAGTGGGTTGCGCGATTGGCGTTTTTTGTGCGATTCCGTTTTGGGTGGCACTCACAACGACGGAGTCATCGGAGTATCACGTAACGGAGACAGTTGCTTCAGCGTACGTCTCTTATCTCGCGGCGACGAATTATGGGGTTTCTGGGATTTTTGCGAGCGGCGCTGCCGCGATCGCGTTGCGCGCCGCCCTGACACACCGCGCCCGCCCGGAAAATCAGGATGCGGTCAAAGTGTTTTTGGAGGCGGCTGCGTACATGGCCAACGCTGTAGTGTTTCTGGCCACTGGATTGCTGATCAACCCGGCGCAAATATCTCTAGCGCCGCTGCTTGCAATCGCTGCACTTCTGGCCGCATTTGTGGTTCGGGCCGGCCTGTCGTGGGTGACCGGGAGCGATTTTGCCGGGCGCGTGACGATCTTTCTTGCTGGCATGCGAGGTGCGCTGCCGCTCGCGTTAGCGCTGGCGCCGCCCGAAAATTTTCCCGAGCGTGCGAAGCTCATCGCCGTTGTTTTTGCCACCGTTCTCGTAACCTTATTGTTCCAGGGCATACCTTTGAGGTGGATCGTCAAGAAGTTCTACCCATCGTTGCAAACGTGACCGATAACAAGCGACGATTTGCGTATCGCAGGTAGGCGCGAGTATGCGGCCCGGAACGATCGTGACAATCGCGCCCAATAAACAAGTGTTGCCGCGCTAACCTCAGGTAAGGCCCTCAAAAATTTCTTGGTCACATGTCCTGGAGCGCAGCGCAGGGGCTGACGTGCCGAATCCGAAGTCCGCGATTGCGATGGCACGGACCTTCCGGCAGTTGGAGCCCTTAGGGACGCGGGCACACCCGCTCGTGTTCGGGGTCGTGCTGTTTCTGACGTCGGAACTGATGCTGTTCGCTGCAATGTTTGCGGCTTATTATAATTTGCGCAGCAATAGCAGCGTGTGGCCGCCTGCCGGCGTTCGCTTGGATCTCACGGAATCGACCGTCGGCACATTCTTCTTGGCGCTGTCGAGCGTTGCGGTCCTCTTCGTCGGACGATCGTTGAATCGTCGTCACGCGCAACAGACGCGTCTCTGGCTCGCGACGACGATTGCCCTCGGAGTCGCATTCCTAGGAATCGCGTTCCACGGGTGGAGCAAAGCCAATTTCCGGATCGACTCAAACGCATTTGGCTCTCTATTTTACATGATGACCGGGGTTCATGCCGCTCACGTATTCGTCGGTTTGATCCTCCTCGCAGCCTTACTCTTGGGAGTACGCGAGCAAGCATTCGTCGGTGACCGTCGCGCCGGGGCTGAAGGGATCATGTATTACTGGCATTTTGTGTTCGTTGTCTGGGTCGGAATCTGGGCGACGCTCTATCTCGTCCGGTGAACGCTCCGTCACGCTTCTCCTGGTTGCAACGCATTGCGGCGCTGGCTCTCCTGGTTTCGATGCTCGGGAGCGTCGGCTTCGCGGTGGGCTATGCAACGGGCGTATCTGCGCAATTTCAAGGACTCGCGCTCGCGATTGCACTCGGGGGCTTGGCTGTTGCTGTTGTTATCTGGGGTAAGTTCCTCGTACGACAAGAGCGAGTAATCGATCTGCGTGAGCCCACCTCGTCCTCGTGGGAGCGAAACGACGCGACACACGCCTTGGAAGCCGGAACCGAGCAAATCGGCCGGCGGCACCTGCTCAGTCGACTTTTGGGGTCTGCGTTTGCCGTTTTCGGAATCGCGGCGCTCTTTACGATTCGTTCGCTCGGCCAAAATCCGTACCCCCAGTTATTTCGAACGAAGTGGACACCCGGTGCGCGTCTGGTCCGCGAGAACGGCCAGCCGATTCATCGCGAAGATCTCGTCGCTGACGAGATCGTAACCGTCTTTCCAGAGGGTTTCGTTGGGGCCGCCGACTCCCAGACGGTGCTCTTGCGCCTCGCACCAGGAATACTGCAACCTGCTTCCGACCGCGCCGACTGGTCGCCGTCTGACTACGTCGCCTACTCGAAGGTCTGCACACACGCGGGATGCCCCGTCGGATTGTACCGTAGCGCCGAGCACCAGTTGCTTTGTCCCTGTCACCAATCAATGTTCGACGTTCTGGACCGCGCTAAACCGATCGCCGGTCCCGCGACACGACCGCTGCCTCAACTTCCACTCCGTATAGCTGCCGACGGCTACCTGCGGGCACAGAGCGATTTCCACGAACCGATCGGGCCCGGTTTCTGGGAACGCGGCGCATGATCCGCCGCTTCGTGCTCTGGCTTGACGATCGACTCGAAACGGCTTCGTTCGCGTCGCACGCAATGCGAAAGGCCTTCCCCGATCACTGGTCTTTCATGCTCGGCGAAATCTCGCTGTATTCGTTCATTGCGCTGCTCGCAACGGGAATTTTCCTTGGCTTCCTGTTCGACGCTTCGGACGCCCATCTGACCTATCATGGTTCCTATGCGCCTCTCGTTGGAGCGAATGTCTCAAGCGCATACGACTCGACGATGCGGATTTCGTTCGAAACCCAGGCGGGACTGGTCATACGACAGATGCACCATTGGTCTGCGCTGCTCTTCGTCGCCGCGATCGTCACCCACATGGCGCGGATTTTCTTTACCGGCGCGTTCCGCAATCCGCGTGAGATCAATTGGATCGTCGGCCTGACGCTTCTGCTACTTGCACTGGGCGCAGGCTTGACGGGCTACTCGCTTCCCGACGATCTGCTGTCGGGGACCGGGTTGCGCATCACCGCCTCGGTCGCGATGGCTATCCCGGTCATCGGAACCTGGCTCGAGTCGCTGTTTTTCGGCGGACCTTTTCCCGCGCCGCAGATGGTCGAACGGCTCTTCTTCACGCACGTGCTCCTGTTGCCGGCGCTCATCATCGGCTTGATCTCCTTGCATATGGCGATCCTCTGGCGCCAGAAACATACGCAATTTCCTGGCTCGGGACGCACTGAACTCAACGTCGTCGGCTCGCCGCTCTGGCCCAATTACGCCCTCAAGTCGCTCGGGCTTGGCCTTGCGATCTTCGCTGTGCTTGCGATCTTAGGCGGTTTCTTCCAAATCAATCCGATCTGGGACTACGGCCCATACAGCCCTTCCGAAGTCGCCTCACCATCTCAGCCGGACTGGTACGTGGGCTGGCTTGAGGGTGCGCTGCGGCTCGGTCCGCCGATCGAGTTTCATCTCTTCGGACACACGATCCCGGCCTCGTTCGTGCCCGGCGTGCTCTTCCCGCTGCTAGCCTTCGGCGTCCTGTATCTGTGGCCGTTCATCGAACGGTCCATCACGAAGGATGACCGCGTCCACAACCTGCTCGACCATCCGATCGAGGTTCCGTGGCGAACCGCAAGCGGTGTCGCGATCTTCGCGCTCTTCCTCATCGTGACTCTGGCCGGAAGCGACGACGTGCAAGCGAGGGTGATTCACGTGGCGATCGAGAGGCTGATCGTGGTGTACCGCGTTCTTGGTATCGCACTTCCCATCGTCGCATGGCTCGTGACTTTTCAACTCTGTCGGGAGCTGCGAGCGCGCGCCATCCAGCGTGAGGTCGGCGAACCATCTGTCGTCGAATTCATTCGTTCCCCGAACGGCGGATTCGAGGAGAAGCAGCCGACAGACACCGCATGATATTCGTCTTTGCGTTGCTCTTGCTGCTAGTATACATGCTGGGTGTGCGGGCCCACAACGCTCGGCATTACAAACCCATCGACGCGTGGCAGATCGCGTTCTTTATCGTCGGCGTCCTGCTCATTGCGCTCGCGCTCTCAACGCCGATCGACGAGCTCGTCGACCGATCGTTCGCCGCCCATATGACGCAGCATCTCGTACTGGCTATGGTGGTGCCGCCGCTGCTCCTCCTGGGGGCACCGCTTCGTTTGGCGCTCACCGCGTCCCCGGCGCCCATCGCGCGGCGACTCGCGCGAATGCTTCACAGTCGCGTTGTTCACGCGCTGACGCAGCCGGCCCTCGCGTGGTGTAGCTTCGTCGTGGTGATGTGGGCGACGCATTTCTCGGGTCTCTACGAGGCCGCCCTCGAAAATGATGCGGTCCACGTCGGCGAACATGCACTCTTCCTTGGGGCAGCGCTCCTCTTTTGGTACCCCATCGTCGGAATCGGCCCTACGACGCACCCACTCAGCCACATCGGACGATTGCTGTACGTCCTCGTCGCGATGCCGCAGGGTGCCTTCCTCGGGTTGGCAATCTACGGATCACGGCGCGTGCTCTACCACAACTATCTTCTCATATCGAATCCCTTCGGAGTGTCAGCGCTCGAGGACCAGCGCATCGGAGGAGAGCTCATGTGGATCGCCGGAACCCTCATCATGTTTGTGGCGCTCCTGCTGGTTATCGCTAATTGGGCGCGGGATGACGCGCGCGTTGCCCAACGCATCGATACTCGCCTCGCGCTCGCGACGGACTACTTTCTCGATTCTCGCTTCGGGGAAAGACAACCGTGAGATTGGCCCTGCGCGGCTTCGTACTTTGTATCGTTGCGATCAGCGTAATCGGTTCCGTCTCAGGCGTCGAAGCCCAGCCGACGGTCGCTAAACCCACGCAACAGATTCGTGAGGGACGGGAGCTCTACGGGGTCCACTGCTCGTCCTGTCACGGAATGAGACTCGAGGGCTCGGCGCTTGCACCGACGCTCTTCCACGTGGGCGCGGCAGCCGTCGACTACTGGGTGGGAACCGGCCGGATGCCCGCGATGGTGCCGCCCAACGTGCAAGCGATGCACGAGCGGCCGCAGTTTTCGCAGGAGCAGATCGACGCGCTGGTCGCGTACGTGACGACGGTCTCACCCGGCGGCTCTGCGATCCCACAGGTCGGCAACCTCGATGCATCCGGGAACCTTCAGCGTGGCCGGGCGATCTTTGCGGCGAACTGTCAAGCCTGTCATGGCGCGATGGGAGAGGGCGGTTCTGTTGGCTACGGGCACGTTGCGCCGTCGCTCTATCATGCGAGCGTCACACAAGTCGCCGAAGCCGTTCGGATCGGTCCCGGACAGATGCCACCTTTCAGTGAGGCGCTGCTCTCGCAACGTGATCTCGAAGCCCTGGTACATTACGTCAACGTCCTGCAAACACAGACGACCAATCCAGGCGGATTTACCCTCGCCAACATGGGACCCTTCGCGGAAGGACTCGTCGCGTGGGTGTTCGGGATGGGCGCACTCCTCGTTGTCGTCCGGCTCATCGGATCGAACACGTGAAGGGACGATGGATCGGAAGCCCCGGTCTCGCCACCGTCTTCGTGGTTACGCTGGGGCTCGGCGGATGCGGCTGGGCTTCGCTGCCGTCCGGCGCAACGTCCCAGGCAGAGTTGATGCACCGCGATTGGACCGTGTTTACGATTGCGGGACTGTGCGTGTTCGCGATCGTCGGCGGCCTGATCGTTGGTTCGCCGTTCGTTTGGCGGCGGCGTGGCGAGGCATTACCGCCTCAATTCCGGCGCAACGTCCCCATCGAGATCATTACCACCGTCATCCCGCTCATCATGATCGCTCTGCTTTTCGTCTTGACGTACAGAGTCGAAAGCGTGGTCGAACGCCTCAGCCCTTCGCCGAGCACTATCGTCGACGTCGTCGGTTTCCGTTGGTCGTGGCGTTTCCAGTACTCCGGCACGAGCGTTCAAGTGATCGGCACCCCCAAGCAGCCCCCTGAAATGGTGATTCCTCTCGGCCGGACGACGCGGATAAATCTGGAGTCCGCCGACGTAAATCACGCGTTCTGGGTTCCCGGCTTCTTGTTCAAGCGCGACGCGATCCCCGGCGTGCACAATTCATTCGATTGGCATCCGGATCACCTCGGCGTCTTCGTGGGCCGTTGCGCCGAATTTTGTGGGCTCGAACATGCCTTCATGACCTTCGCGGTACGAGTCGTGCCGCCTGACGAGTTCGAACGCTGGCTACGCCAGCATGAAACGCGGCCGACGGCGTATAGGCAAGGACCGCGATGAGCGGCGTCTCCACCCGGGACCTCCCCGTGCCGGCGCTCGCGCGCACAGGTCTGCTCTCGTGGATCGCGACGACCGACCACAAGCGGATCGGCATCATGTACATGGTGACTGCGTTCGCGTTCTTCTTCGTGGCCGGAATCATGGCGATGCTGATCCGCGCGCAGCTCGCGCAGCCGAATCAATCGATCGTGACGTCGCACACCTACTCCCAACTCTTCACGCTGCACGGCACAGCCATGATTTTCTTTTTCGTCGTGCCGTTTGCGTTTGGGCTCGCCAACTTCTTGGTCCCACTCCAAATCGGCGCGCCCGACATGGCCTTCCCCCGACTGAACGCGTTCACGTACTGGATCTTCTTGCTCGGGGCATTGACGGTCATGAGCGGGGCAGCGACAAACGGCGGCGCGGCGGCGAGCGGCTGGTTCGCGTACGTGCCACTTTCCGGGATCAAGATCTCGTCCGGCCTCGGGCAAGATTTCTGGATCCTCGGGATTCTCATGGCCAGCATCTCATCGATTCTCACCTCAATCAACTTGATCACAACCGTATTCATCTATCGGGCGCCCGGGATGACGATGTGGCGCATTCCGATCTTTACTTGGGAGATGGTCGCGACGGCACTCTTAGTGCTCATGGCTTTTCCAGCATTGACAGCCGATCTCGGGATGCTCCTTATCGATCGGCGCTTCGGTGGGCATTTCTTCGATCCGGCGGCCGGCGGCAGTGCCGTGCTCTACCAGCACCTTTTCTGGTTCTTCGGACATCCTGAAGTCTACATCATGATCTTGCCCTACTTCGGCGTCGTCACCGAAATCGTCTCAACCTTTTCTCGCAAGCCCGTTTTCGGCTACGTGGGAATGGTTCTGGCGGCCTTTGCGATCGCCGGACTCTCGATGGGCGTCTGGGCGCACCACATGTTCACGACCGGCGCCGTCTCCGACCCGTTTTTTTCGGCCGTCTCGTTCTTGATCGCGGTGCCGACGGGAATCAAGTTCTTCAACTGGATCGGCACGATGTGGCGCGGCTCGATCTCGCTGACCACGCCGATGCTATTCGCGGTCGGCTTTCTGTTGAATTTTCTCAACGGCGGGATCACCGGTGTCATGGTCGCCTCGCCACCGATCGACTTCCACGCCGAGGACAGCTATTTTCTCGTCAGCCACTTCCACTATGTGATCGGCGGCGGCAGCCTCTTCGCAATCTTCGCAGCGCTGTTCTTCTGGTTTCCCAAAATTTTCGGTGTGAAGTTGAACGAGTATTGGGGGAAAGTGTGCTTCGCCTTCGAGTTCATCGGCTTCAACCTAACGTTCTTCCCAATGTATTTTCTCGGCGTCATGGGCATGCCGCGCCGCGTCTACACCTACCCGAATCTTCCGGGTTGGGGTTCGCTCAATGCGCTTGCTACGCTCGGCGCGGCAATCATGGCGGTCGGGGTCATCATCTTCGTCGTCAACGTGATCGTAAGCGCGATACGCCGTGCGCCGGTCCCGGACGATCCGTGGGGCGGTTTCACTCTCGAATGGGCGACGACGTCGCCGCCCCCCGCTCACAATTTTGATCGACTACCACCCATTCGCTCGGAGCGCCCCGTTTTCGATCTGCGACAATCTGATCTCGGGTCCCAAAGAAAACGATGAACGTCGGCCTCGGATTGTTCCTCTCATCGGCATCGTTTGGCATCGCGATCGCCATTGCATATTGGTTCTCGGCGCACGACGATACTGGTACATGGCTTTTGGGAATGATGGGGATCGCACTGGGGTTCGCGGCCGGCTACATGATCGTGGCAGAACGCGAAGCGCGGCTCGCCG
>PLDY01000015.1 GCA_003136895.1 Candidatus Erabacter solicola
GCCGAGCAGCTGCAGTTCGTTGGTGAACTCCGCCCGCGCGATCTTCAGCGTGGGATCCTCTTCGCAGATGCGCGCGAGCATCTGCGAAAGTTTGGCTTCGTCGAGTTTCTCCTTGGGCTTGATCGCGACCGCGAAGAGCGGCTCGGCCAGTACGGGAATCTCACGCACGGTCTTGTCGCCGCCCGTCAATGTGTCGCCGCTGAGCACGCCCTCGAGACGAGCGATGGCGACGATCTCGCCCGGGCCCGCCGAGGAGAGCGACTCTTGTTTCTTGCCTTGTAACCGGTAGAGGCCGGCCGCGCGCACTTTCTTGTTCTCGCGCGTCGTGTCGGTCAGGGTCGCGTCGGCGCTGAGCGTTCCTTGCCACACGCGTACGACCGAGAGTTTGCCGGACTGCGGATGTACGATCGTCTTCATCACTTGCGCCACGAGCGGGGCTTTGGGATCGCCCTCCGGTGGCGGAAACTGTTTTTCGATAACGTCGAGCAAAGCGCTCGCGGCCACGCCGATATCGGTCAATCCGGCGCCGACTAGCACCGGCACGATCTGATCGAGCGCGGTCTCCTCGCGCAAATCTTTCAGAACCTCGTCGAGCGGCGGCTCGATGCCTTCGAGCAACTCTTCGAGCAGATGATCGTCGAAATCGCCGAGCGTCTCGAGCAACTTCTGACGGGCTTCCAGTACCGTGCCCTCGAGTTCCGGGCCGATCGGAATCTCTTTCTGCTGACCCTTCTCGACGGTGTAGGCGTGCTTTTCCGCTAGATCGATATAGCCGCGAAAGTTTTCGGCGTCGCCGATCGGGATGTGCTCGGCGACGACGCGGTTGCCGAACGTGGCCGTCAACTCGGCCAGGGTCGCGCGAAAATCGCTGCCTGGTTTATCGAGTTTGTTGATGAAGAAGCAGTGCGGCATCTTGCGTGCATCGAGAAATTCGACGAGCGCGCGCGTCTGCCGAACGCGCGAAGGATCCGCTTCGAGAACGATGACTGCGGACTCCACGCCGACGAGCGCCAGTTTCGCCTCCTCGGCAAACTCCAAGAATCCCGGACAATCGACGATCGTGAGATCGATATTGGGCAGCGTCGCGTAGGCGAAGCCGACCGTCGTCGACTGGCCGCGATCGATGCATTCGGGCTCGTAATCCGTCGTCGCCGTTCCATCGGCGACGGAGCCGCGTCGCGGAATCGCTCCGCATTGGGCCAGCAGTGCTTCGACGAGGGTAGTTTTGCCCGCATGATGCGGGCCCACGACCGCGACGTTGCGGCGGCGGGTGATGTCTCCCATGCAACACGTCTCCCGAATCCGAGCCTAACAGTGGATTGGCGGGCTTCTCCACAGGACCCGATTTTCCGCGTCCCGGTCTAACGCCGCGCGCTACCGGATTTTTTCTTGGCTGGAGTCTTCGCGGACTTCTTCGCCGGAGCGTGCTTGACGGGGGCACTGCGCTTCGGCGCCGGCTTCTTGGCGCCGCGCGCGGGTGCTTTCGGCTTCGCAGCGAGTTTCTTGTTCTTGGCGGCGGCTTTCTTCGCGGGCGCGGCCTTTTTCACGGGCTTTGCGACCTTCTTGACGACGGGCGCGGCCTTCTTCGCGGGCTTTGCGGCTTTCTTCGCCGGAACCATGGCCTTCTTCGCGACGATTGCGGNNCGTGACGATTGCGGCCTTCTTCGGCGCCGGCGCCTTCTTGGCCGGAACCAGAGTTTTCTTAGCCGCGACCAGCTTCGTCGCGGTCTTGGCTGCCGGCTTCGTGGCGATCTTCGCAGCCGGCTTCGCCGCAGGGGCCTTGGGCGCAGCGGTTTTTGGAGTCGTGGTCTTCGCTGCGCGACCTGCTGCCCGGCCGGCCGCGCGACCCGCGGCATCCGCCACGGCCTTGCGGTTAACGGTCGCGCGCGCGGTATCGGCCTTCGAGCGTTTGCGACCGGGAACGCGTTCGGGCTCGACGCCTTGCGGCACAACGCCGCCGTTACGGCTCGCGAGTTCCGCGCGGCTGAAGCCCGCGACGCTGCTGCCGACGAGCGGCGGGGGCGGAGCGGCCTGGGCCTTGAGGATCTCTTCGGTCGCGCGCAACGCGACGCGCGCCATACGGCCGTTGATCGGGAAGGTGATCTCGTTGATGCCGGCGCGGTCGAGCAGCTCGAGCACATCGGCGAAACCGTTGCCTTGATCTTTGGGGCTGTGCGCATCTGAGCCGACCGCGATCCCGACGCCTTTGGCCTTGGCTTTCTTCATCAAGCGCAGGCTGGCGCTGCGGAACTTCTTGCGGTTCAGCTCGTGTTCGGCGAAGAAGCGATACAGGTAGCGCGTGTTGATTTCGATCGCGAAACCGCGTGCGACGCATGCTTCGATCAGCTGGTCCTCGTAGCGTTCCAGCGTGGCGTCGTCGGGCCAATGCCCGAACTTGGCCGGGACATGAAAGTGGCCCACGATGTTGCCGGGCAGTTTTTGGATCGCCTCGAGCAGCGTCGCCATGTAAAGTTCCCAGGTCTTCTGGACGCCGACGACGTCGTAGAGATGCGCGAACTCAGAATTATCGAACGGCCAAGACCAGCCGGCGCCGTGTTCGGGATGATCGATCGTCAAGAAGTGAACCGAGCGGATCATCGCATCGGGACGCATCGCGTCGACGATGTTCTGCGCGTCGGGGCGGCTGCGCGGGTCGTTATCGACCTCGGCGCCGATCGAGTAGCGCATCCCCTTGCGCAAGCCTTCCGAGACCACGGCTGCATGACCCAACTCCACTCCGGCGGTTTCGGCGGCGCCGTAGAGGTCGCCGGCATGCGCCAGTTTGAGCGCGCGTCGGACCAGATTGACGGCGGCCGGATCCTCGAAGGTCAGGTAATTCATATGGTCGGCAACCATCAGGAAGCGGGGGCTGCTGCGCCGGCACGCGTGGAAGAACCATAGGAACAACATCCGTGCGGTGTACGGGATCGGCCGTTCCTCAGCGTACGGCTTGTGCTCGCCTTTGGCGTGCCCGTGGATATCCGGGACGACGTCGAGGCGGGGGTCGTGCGCGGTTTCGGTCGGGTTGTTCAGCGCGGGGACCTCGTGGGGGGGCTCTCTCAGGGGGGTCCCGGAGGATTCCCCAAGGGCGCCCTCCCGCCATCTATGAGGGCAAAAAAAAGCCGGCTCGCGGCCGGCGGACTCGGGGTGCGTTTGCGTGCGCAGCTCTAGGTCTGCGCACCTCCAATCATCGTATTGGGCTTGCATTGATTACCTTCGAAACTAACGATGACCACCTCCCTTTGTCCGTCTGTGCCTTCGTTCTTTTCTATGTGAAGGTGCCGCGGACGTATTGTGAGGGCCGTTTTCGGGCTAGGTCTTGACGTAGCCTTCCATGCGCAGGATGCGCGCCTTGATCTCAACGCCGTATCCGTAGTTGTGCAACTCGCCGTTGGTCGCAACGACGCGGTGACATGGGAAGAAGAGCGCGACCGGGTTGCGCGCCATCGCCTGACCGACGGCACGCGCGGCATGCGGATGGCCGATCTCGCGTGCGATCCAACCGTAGGAGCGCACTTCGCCGGGCGGAATCTCGGCGGCTTTACTGAGCGCGGCGCGCTCGAACTCGGTCAGATTCGAAATGTCGACGAATTGCGGATCGATCTGCCAGGTACGGAACCAGTTGCGCACGGCCTTGATGACCCACTCGGGAGGCTCGGCGGCTACGATCGGCCGGCGCAGACGCCGTTCGATGTGCGCGCACTCCGCTTCGAAATCTCCGCGTTCGATGCCGAGAAAAGTGATGCGCGCCTCGCGCCAAGCGACGAGCAAACTGCCCAGCGGCGACGTCACGCGCGCGAGCGCGTCAGGTTTTAGGTACGTTGCGCGGACGGTTTTGATGTGCTCGAGGATGCGCGGAACGAGGCTGTTGGGCGGCTCCACGATCGGCAGACACGAGAGGCAGTACGCGACGCCTTCGAACTGCGCGTAGAGTTCTTGACAGGTCCGGCAGCGCCGGAGGTGAGCGAGGACGTGTTCGCGCCGAGGTTCGACTCCCTCGCGCATTTCATCCCAGAGTGCTTCGACGTCACAGCACCGCATGCGCAGTATCTCCCGTGGGCGTTGGCGGCGCGAGGCGGCCGACTTGCGGGCCGAGAATTCGCCGTAGGATGCGCACTGCACGATGCACGTGCGACTTGACCGTCCCGATCGGCTGGTTGAGAATCTCCGCAATCTCGGGATGACTGCGGCCCTCGATGAACCGTAACGTTGCAGCCGCGCGAAGATGCATCGGGAGCTGCAGCAACGCGTGCTCGACGAGCACCATATCGGCGCCGCGTTCGACGATCGCTTCGGGTTGCTCGGGGCCCTCTTGCGTGCTGTTCAGCAGCGCATCGGGGTCGGCGAGCGAATCGAGCGCGACGTTCGTCGGACGCTTCGAGCGCAAACGGTTCCTCGTCACGTTTAACGTGATCGTATATAGCCAGGGTTGCAGTCGCAGCTCGCGGCGCTGCTGATCGGTCATTTTTCCGAGCGCCCGAAACGCGCGCACGAACGAATCTTGGACGATCTCTTCGGCATCTTCGCGATTGCCGGTCATGCGCAAGGCAAAGCCATACAGGCGTCGCTGGTACTCATCGACGATGCGTTCGAATTTTTCGGCCGAAGGGATGGACTCGGCAGACCGCAGCGCCGTCGCGGCCGATGCCGACGGCTTCCGCTCGGCGGTCCTCCCTGGAGGGGCCACGCGAAACTCCTGATCGATGAGGAGCGGTGCGAGGGCGCTCATGAGCGCCTAGACCGCGCCCCGGGGGCGTATGGTTTCGGGGACTACTTCAGCGAGGTGACCGGGTCACCTCGGGCGGGCGCAGGCTTTGAGCCGTATTGCCATGGAGCGGCTCGTTGGCGCGGATCGTGCGGCGGTAGACGATCGTCACCGGGTCGTTCCCGCTCCGGTTGGAGACGGTTCCCGAGATCGTGACGGTTGCGTCGAGAGATAGGAGCAGCGCCGACTCCAGATCGTAGTACGCGGTGCCGCGCATGACGATCGAGCCGTCCAAGGTCAGTCCAGCGCGGTCGGGGAGCGCACCGTGCATCGCGCCGCCGGCTTCGAAACGCACGCCGAGCGCGCGGTGCGGCCCGATCAGGCCGTTGCCGATCCGCTCGAGGCGGCCGTGAAGCGTCGAACTCGTGAAGGGCGACGGGAAATCGAAGGGGACCGCCGAGCGCATGCTTCGCAAGTCGGCCAGCGTGGTCGCATCGAGTTGCGCCGAGAACGGCTGGTTGAGCACCGTCAGGTAGTCCGGGTCATGATCGGCCGAGGCGAACTGCTCGCCGCTGGGCATCAGGTCGCTGACGTAGTCGGCGGTGGCATCGGTCGTCGCGCCCTGATCGCTGCGTAGGTATTCGACCTTTGCGGTGTAGCGCATTGCCCCGCCCCGGCGGGTAATGGTCAGAACCTGCGTCCCCCGGTACTCGACCTCACTCTTAATGTCGCCGGCGCCGATAGAGAAACTGTCACGGCCCGAGACGAGGTACTGCTGGTCCGCGGCACGCGCTTCCCCGACGAGCCCGCCCGCGAGCGTTAGCATGAGGAAGGCGGCGGCAGCCGTGGGCGCGCGCATCATATTCAACGCAACGTACTAGGTGGAAACGTGGTTTCATCCAGCCGAAAATTGCGAGGGTTTGGGAGCGTCTGCGCCGATAGGGACGACGCATGCTGAAGCTGCGCTCGCTGGCTCTGGTCCTGACCGTCGCCCTCGTCTGCGATGTCAGCCCGAGCGTCCGCGCGGCCGAGGCCGGCGCGGTCAGCGCCGAGACGACCGCCCTCACTTCGAAGCTTGATAAGCTCTACGTGACCGCCTATGCCGAGGCGATTCACCGGCACGCCAAGCTCGAGCGCGACGGCACGACCTATGTGACCTCCGGCGATATCAATGCGGAGTGGCTGCGCGACGCGGCCGCCATCATGGAACCCTACGTGGGCCTGACGGCGAGCGATCCGCACCTGCGTCAGGTCTTGCGTGGCGCGATCACGCGGATGGCCCGCTACATCCTGATCGATCCGTACGCCAATGCGTTCGCCGCGAACTATCAGGTCGCCGAGCGAAAGTTCGAAGTCGACTCGCTGCTCTATCCGATCTGGTTTGCCGACCGCTATTGGCGCGAGACCGGCGATCGCTCGATCTTCACGCCGGAACTCCAGCGCGCGTTCCGGCGCGTCTTGACCGTCATGCGCGACGAGCAGCGGCACGCGGACCGATCCTCGTATCGCCATCCCAGTTTGACGGGCCCGTTCGCGCCGGCTGTCGGCTACACCGGAATGGTTTGGACCGGCTTCCGTCCTTCCGACGATCGGGCGCGGTACCACTACAACATCCCGGTCAACATGTTCGCGGTCGTCGTGATGCGCGCGCTTAGCCACATCGAACAGGACGTCTACCGGGATCCCGGCGCAGCCGCCAATGCCTGGGGCCTCGGAGTTCAGATCGAGCGCGGCGTCGAGCAGTATGGTACCGTGCACCTCGCGGGCTTCGGGAAGATTTACGCGTACGAAGTCGATGGTCGCGGCCACTCAATCCTTATGGACGATGCCAACGTCCCGTCACTGCTCTCGATACCCTACTTTGGCTACCTTTCAAACGACGACTCGCTCTACCGGGCTACGCGCAAGTTCGTGTTGTCGCCGCACAATCCGTATTATTATGTCGGCAGGTATGCCAGCGGTATCGGGAGTCCGCACACGCCGAAGGGCTATGTCTGGCCGTTGTCCCTCATCGTACAAGCTCTGACTGCGCGCGATGAAGGTGAGGTCGATCTGGTGATGGCGTACATCGTCAACTCGGACGTCGGCGATCATCGTTTGCACGAGTCGTTCAATCCGAACTGGCCTGCTTCGTTCACTCGCGACGACTTCGCTTGGCCGAACGCGCTCTATGCTAAACTCATGCAGCAGCGGCGCTTGCGCTGACAGCCCCGCTCAGCGGATTCCATCTTCGGGATGCGAACGAACGCAGTCCGTCTGCGGATTCGCTCGAGTGAGGTCCGTTCTGGTGCATGTACCTTGACCTTAGAGAGCCGCGACCTTGGTGTCGCGGCCGGTTTCGGGTTATCGTTGGTATGCGCAGGATCTTCACGCGCACTTCAAACCGGCGACCGATCAGTTCAGCATCCCGCTCGTCACGGGCTAATCCAAACCTCGCAGAAACGAACGGCCGTCGTCGATTGACGGTGGCCGTTTTTCATTCCTCGGAGTTAGTCTTCGATGCCGAGCTGCGACGCCCGTTTCAGCCAAATCCGCGCAATTCTCCGATCTCTTTCCGTGCCGATTCCCCAGAACAGGCATCGGGCGACTTCAAAGACGCACTGGGCCTCGCCGCGTAGTGCGGCCCTCAAATACGCTTCGAACGCGAGCCTCGGACTCTCGCGCGTTCCCTCGCCCTTCTCGTGGCATATGGCTAAGGCGTGAAGGGCGCCTACGTGTTCTTGAGTGGTCGCTTTTTTCAACAGCACCACGGCCGTTTTCAGATTCCGATCGACATTCTCGCCGAAGAGGTACCACGTCGCAAGCGCGTAAGCCGCGTCCGCGGAATCAAGTGTTTCTGCCTCTCGTAAGGCTTTGAGGACGCCTTTGATATCCGGACCCTCGGTATACATTTCGGCCAGCGCGTGTTCGTAAAGCGCCTTGCCTCGTTCTTGAGGACTTGCTTTGGTGGAGAGCTTCATCTTGGATTTCATGTGTTTACTGTTCTTAGAGACCTACCAGTTTAGTGATCGTGTTCCAGTTTCGCGTTGTTGTCGGTATGCGAACGATTCTCTCGACGAGCGTTACCGAGTCGCCGGACCTGCCGTTCGGGAGGCGCAGCGACAGGCTGTAGAGTTCGCGTTTGTCTAGGCGGAGCAGGCGGTAACCCTTCGCCGGCGATCCGGAAGGGACGTCAGGTAGCGCGGCGGGTTTGGCGTTGAAGAACGTTACGTAGGCCTTGGCGTCGGGGCTCACCTTGACGCGAGCGAACGGCTTCGAGTCGACCATGGTTTGGAGTTGGTTTATTGAGCGAAGGAAGACGTCGACGTGATAGCCGAGCGCCTTCTCGAGATCGCTTTCGACTTGCTTGGTGATCGTGGCTTCCCGTTTTTCAGAACTCGAGAACAAGATGTTCCCGCTCGCGATGAACGTGCGAACCTTTGTGTGCCCGAACGACTCGAAGATGCGGGCTAGCTCGTCCATCTTGATCAGACGATGTCCGCCGACGTTGATTCCGCGCAGAAAGGCGACGTAATCGATCACCGATGGAACATGGACGTTGGCTTTGCCGGCGCCGCTCCGGCGCCGGCCGCGGCGAAGGCTACGATGAAAAGAACGAGTGCGAGGCGGGAAAGACGCATCACGATGACCCGTGTCGAAGACGAAGGTGATTGGCCGCCGTTTTCGCGCCGTCGCGCCGAACTTCCGGCTTAGCGCGCTTCACGGCGCATCGAGGGATAGAGCGAGATCATCAGCGCCAGCGCGAGGTAGCCGAACCCGGAGACGATGATCGGGAAACGCGCGCCGTGGTGATCGGCGAGCCAGCCGCCGATGATCGCGCCCGGCACCGTCCCGACGAGCGCGACGAGCCGGGCCGCGGCCGTGACGCGTCCGACGAGGTCCGCCGGCGTGATGCGAATGCGCCAGCCGATGATTTGGGTGATTTCGAAGAGCACGCACGCATTGGTCAGCGCTAGGAAGAAGATCGCCACGATCAAATTGTGCGTGAACATGACCGGCACGAAGAGCAGGCCATCGAGCGCGTACGCGACGATCATCAGTTTTCCGAACGGCCAGTCGCGAGGCACTCGTCCACCGAACCACGAGCCGAGCACGGCGCCGATCGCGCCGAAGCCGAAGGCGTATCCGACGACCTGATCGCTCGCGCCGAAATCGTTCTTGAGGAATGGGATGAATACGGCGCCGCACATGAAGCCGAAGAAGTTGAAGAGGAGCGAATTGCCCGCAACCGTGCGCATCGCCGCATCGCCGAAGAGCCAGCGAAAACCGATCCCGATGTCGGCGAGGACGTTGCGCGGCGAGGGAAGCCCGGCGGGTTCGTCCGGACCGAACGTATGGACTGCGGCGATCGAGACCTGCGAGCAGAGGTAGGTGAACGCATTGATCGCGAGTGCCGGGAGCGGACCGATCAACGCGAACAGCGCGCCGCCGATCGGCGGCAGGATCATCTGCGTCGTCTGTTCGGCCGCGAGCAGTGCCGAGATCGCTTGCGTGACGCGCTCTTTGCCGAGCAAATACGGGAGCGTCGGAGATTGGGCGTTGACGAAGAAGGCTGCGGCGATCGAGATCAGGACGATGCCGGCGTACAGGAACCAAATCGTGAGGATGTGCAGCGCGTAACCGGCCGCGAACGCCGCCAAGACAGCGAAGCGCACGAAGTCGCACGCGATCATAAGGCGCCGTCTATCGACGCGATCGGCGAGCGAGCCGCCGAGCAGACCGAAGAGTGCGAACGGGCCGAGTTCGAGCGCGTACGTGATGCCGATCGAGAGCGCCGAGTGCGTCAGATGATAGACCAACAGCGGAATCGCGATAAGGCGCAGCCCATCACCGGCGAAGCTGAGGGCTTGACCGGTAAAGAAAAGACTAAAACTTCGATTCGAAAATACGCTGGCGGCGCGTACCGACATGAGAGAACTGCTCCAACAATGCGAAAAGTGATTTCGTCAGGGGATAAGCGCGGTTAGGCGCAGCCCCTCGTTGGGGCGTTGCTATCTCATCGAGATAAGTGTACCCGATGCTGTCAAGTGCGTCCGAGGCCGCGTGCCGCTTCACGCACGACGCCGACGCCGGCTTCGGCGACGCTCGCGCTCCAACGGAGCGTCGCAATCGGATGGCGCCCCATCGTGCCCGCGGCATTCACGATCGTTCGCGCCGCGCGGGACGGCTTGACGTGGATCAGCGAATTGAAGGCCGAGCCGAGGCTCTTGCGCACCGTCGCGGGGCCGAACAAGCGGCGCGTCGGGACGAGCCCGGCCACGACGCCGCCGCCGACGTTCGCATAGTCGATGTCGCATTCGGCAAGCTCGAGCCAGGTTCGCAGCAGCTCGACGAAGACCGGGTTGAGCCCACGATTTCCGATCGCCTGAACGGCGACCCGATTGATCGCCATATCGATGCCGAACTCGCGCCGAACGCGTCGCGCATAGGTGCGCAGCGCGGCACGTGTCACGTCGCCGGTCGCGAGTGCGCCGGCGATGGCTTCGGCGGCCCAACGGCCGCTTGCGATCGCGTATTGAATGCCCTCGCCGTTAAGCGGGTTGATGAATCCGGCCGCGTCGCCGGCCAGTGCGACACGATCGGCGACGATCGGGAGCCGGCCGTTGTAGGTGCTCAGCGGCCAGCCCACGATCTTGCCGCACGGTATAGCGTCGCCGAGCCGTTCTTTGATCATCGGGTCGTTGTCGATGAAGCGCTGCAGCATGTCGCGAATATGTTCCACCGGCGGCGCGACCATCTGCGCGAGCGTGCCGATTCCGACGTTGGCGCGGCCGCCGCCGGTCGGAAAGACCCACAGGTAGCCGGGGAATGTTTCTTCGTGAAAGTGCAGATCGACGCGATCGGCCGGCCCTTCAACCCCTTCGAAGTACGCGCGAACCGCGATGATACGGTCCGGTCTTGGCTGCGGCCGGCCGCGCAAACGCAGCGCCACGAGCGACGCGCTCCCGTCGGCGCCGATCAGCGCGCGCGCGCGGATCACGCGGTCGCCCCTCTCGCCCCGGAGGCTAACGTTCACGCCGCTGCGCTCAACGTCGTAACTCGCGAACGTGTAGCCTTCGAGCGGTTCGGCGCCCGCCGCGCACGCTCCGCGAAATAAACGTTCGTCGAATTCCTGACGGGGCATTACGCAGCCGTAAGGACGGAGCCCATCGATTTTGGGCAGCGGCTGCACCAGGATCGGCTTACCGTTCACATAGATCGCGGCCTTATCGGCGAGGTTCGCAGCAGCTCCGGTGGCGATGTGACCGAGCCCGATTTCGTCAAGTTCGCGCAAGCCATGCGGTCCGATGAAATCGCCGCAAACTTTGTCGCGCGGGAAAACGCGCTTGTCGGCCAACGCGACGCGCAGCCCGCGGCGAGCTAAGACGGTAGCGGCGACGGCCCCCGCGGGGCCTGCCCCGACCACGACGGCATCGACGGTCGTCTGAGAATGCGCCGGCATGCGCTGCCCTTGCGAGCGAGGGCAGTGGCTTCCTTTGTCGCGTGGAAATCCGGACGCATCACCGAGTGCCGGCGTCAACGCAACTCTCAGACGTGCTTCGCTGATTAGTTGGCCGGTGCGTTCGGCGCGCGATCAAGAGTACGACGACGGCGATCGATCCAGAGGATCAGTCTAACAGATGTGCTCTTGCCCCGGCGGCGGCGTCGCATATCCGGCAAACGGCCCTGCATTCGGCTTGGGCTCGATTGCGCCGAGCGCATTGGCGATCGCGGCGGCGAAGTTGGGGCTGCAATAAATGATCGCGTCGGGTGAAGCCGGACGGATGAAACTCATCCCGGCTTTCACGTGACTCGAGGTTCGGCCGCCGCTCAATGGTGCCATGAAGAGCGGTTGGGTCTTGTCGGCCTCGACGTGCGTGTACTGGACGACCAAGTAGGACGAAGCGGCGTCCGGGGCATTCGAGGCCATGTCTAGGGTCTCTGCGGTGCATGCGCTCTCGGTCGTGGCCGTGCCGCCGTTTGGACGAAAATAGGCCGGCGCCGTCGGACCGGCACCTCCCGATGGTAACGGTTGCGACTGCGTCAGGGTGTTGACGGCATCGCCGGCTGCGCTCGCCGCGCACGACAGCGCGGCTCCCGGGAAGCCGCGATTGACTTGATTGTTCGTTTCGCGGTGGAATTCGTGGTAGAGCTGCTCGAGCGAGTACGGACCTGAGTTGCTGCTCGTCGCGTTCGAAATGAGGCTGGCGTAGCGCACGGACAGCGCGGCGCGTTCCTGTAAGATGCCGAACTGTCCGAAATAGATGATGGCGAACATTAAGAGTAGCATGAAAGGGAGAAAGATGACCGCCTCGACGAGCGCTTGGCCGCGCGTTGCGTTGCTCATCCGGGCTTACACAGGGGCGTGACTTGGATGCCGCCCTGCGGCGCCGTGGCCGCCGGTACATAGAACGTCGCCGTGATCTGAAGTCCAGAATAATCGACGATGTACGGCGCCGTCGCCATCCAGCCGTCACTCAGGTTGCACGGTTGCGAGCCGCTGCCGTTGATATCCGGCGGGCAACTCTCGATCGGTTGATAAGCCGGCTTCGTTCCGCTCGGACCTGGAGTCGCGTCGGGATCGACTTGCGTGCCGGGACTGAACGTCTCCGTTATGGCGCGGAGCGTCGCCGCGGCGCGTCCCACCGCTTTGAACGGCGAAAGGCCGAAAAACATCTTCGGCGCGACATTGGTTATGCTGCGGCAGGCGACGACCTCGACGTATTCCGACGATCCCAATCCCGTGTTCTGCAAATCTGGGTTGGCGGCATAGGAAAACGCGCAATCGAAAGCGGGCTTGCCGATGCCGCTGTCCCAACAATTCGTATCGCTGGCCACCAAGCTGAACGCTGCGGGGGCGGCGCTGCCGGCCGGCGCCAACGGCAACGGCTGAGGCTTTCCGCTCGAGTCCCTGGGCATGCTCACTGGGCTCGGCGCGGCGGCTGTATTCAGACCCTTCAGATAAGCAAGCGCGGCGGCATATTCGCCGACGGCCTTGTCGTACGCTTCCGGCTCCTGATCGTACGCGTTGTCGCAATCGACCCCGGTATCGTCGAGGTTCGGGTTGCAGCCGCCGACGCTGTTGCCGGCGTTCAGCATCGATTGTGTGATCGAGCGGATGCGGTATTCATCGATGGCCAGGGCGTAGAGCGCGATCGTTCGCTGGTTGTTCAGGCTGGCATCGGGCGCGATCGTGGTCATCGCTGCCGAATCGGCGGCGTTCTGGGCGCGTATGTGCCAGCGAATCGTGTTGGCATAGTTCATCACGAAGAACGCCAGAGCCAAGGTTGCCGCGATTGCAAAGGTCCAGAAGATCAAGGTCTGCCCGCGCTGACTGTGGCTCCCTAACATGGCTTGCTCGATTTCCAGTTGTAAATGGGCAGCAGCGCCGTACCGAGATTGCCCGACTCGGTGAGATAGATGCCGCTCTTGCGGACGGCCGGAGCGTTGATCGAGCCCCCCGTCGTCGGCTGATAGTTTTCGGGCCAGGGTGTTGCGCCGCGCGTCGTTCCTGACCCGGCCGTTCCGTTGGCGAGCGCGGCGTAGGCCTGCAGGTGGCAGTCAAACTGGTCGTACGGATTCATTTTATTGGCGGAATCGAGTTGCGCGAGGTAGATGGCGTCGCAGTAACTGGTCGTCGCCGGATTGCTGGTCAAACAGTTTTTGAGCGTCGTATTCGCGACAGATAACGTCAGCGCTCGATCGCCGGTGTAGGTCGCGATGACCGGCTCGATGACGTGCGAATGTAAGGCGGCGCCGCCGTTTTTCGAAAATCCGGCGAACAGCGCGTTCGTGAAACGCGAGACCGAACCGACGACTTCCCCTGCCTGATTTGGACCAACGCCGGATTGGCCGGGGGTGACGACGATGTTGGCGACCGGAAGGTGCGGGAAGATCGCGCTCGCGTGCGACGCTCCGCGAGATGCCTGAGCCGTATTGTTGGGATCGAGTGAAGCGGCATGCGCCGCGACAAAAGCTGCGCCGTCGCTCTCCGCCTGTTGGTAGCCCGTCAGCGCAAACTGGATTGCGCCGAAGAAGATCATCAAGACGATGGACAGGGAAAGCGCCGTTTCCGGCAACGTATTGCCGGCGAGCCGTCGACGATCGATCACGGGGCCACGCTTTCGCGCGTAAGGCTCGTTTGGGCGCTAGCCAGCGTATGGGCGGCGCCCTTCTGAACCGAAGCCAACATCGCGATGGCGGCCAAGGCCAACACGGAGCCGACGAGCGCATACTCGAAAACTGCCTGAGCGCGCTCGTCCACGATCAGCGCGGCGGCGTTTGCGCGGACGGTCCGAGAAAACCAACGATCCTTCATATTCCTGTTCTCTCAATGCGGCTTCGCTGCTAGGAAATGACCGGGATATCTTCATCACATCGGTAGTCGTGTGACGGCGAGCGTGACTTCCGACCCAATCATAGGGCGAGCTCGGCGTGAGCCCTAGGGCCAAAGAGGCACGGGAATAGGGCCAGAGGTCCCGGCTCTCGCTTACCGACGCCTCGGCCCTAACGAGGGGCGCCGGTAAGGGCGCGAGCAGGCTGCGGCAAGCGTGATGGAGGGTCTCCTCCAGGGAGGCGTGCTCATCCGGTGAATCAGGTCCGGCGGCTCGTAGCGGCGCGGGGGGGCAAAATGTGGGCCGAAATGCCTCCTGAATGCAAAGTGCGTTCAAGAAAGGCACTTTTGAAATAAGCAATCCCGAATAGCTCAGTTGGTAGAGCAGCTGACTGTTAATCAGCGGGTCGTTGGTTCGAGTCCAACTTCGGGAGCCATGTGGGGGCCATCAGCCAAGTGCTGGTGGCCTCGCTTTACTGATGTTGGGTCGGTTTCGTGGAGGGGTGTGGGTTTGACACTAGGCTGCGTCGCCCATGCGGCGCTCAAAGTTATTGGGTGAGAGATATCCGAGGGCAGAGTGGCGGCGATGCGGGTTGTACCAGCCCTCGATAAAATCGAAAACGGCAAGCGACGCCTCTCGCTGCGTCTTAAACCGATGCTTGACGAGCAGCTCGCATTCGAGCGTCGCATTGAAGCTCTCGCACATCGCGTTGTCGTAGCAGTCCCCGACCGATCCCATCGATGGTCGGATCCCCGCATCTTTGCAGCGTTTGCCGAAAGCAATCGACGTGTACTGCGAACCCTGATCGGAATGATGAACGACGGCTTCTGGCTTGCGCCGATAAATGGCCATATTGAGGGCATCGACGACGAGCTCTTTGCGCATATGGTTCGCCATCGCCCAACCGACGACGCGCCGGCTAAAGACGTCGAGGACGACCGCAAGGAACAAGAACCCCGACCACGTCGGAATATAGGTGATATCCGCGACCCAAAGTCGGTCCGGGGCATCGGCCCTGAAGTTGCGATCGACAAGGTCGGGCGCCGGGCGCGCATCCCGGTCGCGCACGGTCGTGATCATCGATCTGCGTCGCGAAGCCCCGTAACAATGGCGCTCCCGCATCAGTCGCGCGATGCGTTTGTCGCCGGCGTGAATACCCTCGTCTTTGAGTTCGGCCTCAATTCTTGGCCGGCCGTAGGTCGAGCGCGAGTGACGGTAGATCGCTTCGATGCGATCGCCCAGAAGCAGATCGGCTTGCGCTCTTTGCGACGGGCCCCGCTTGCACGATGCGTAGAAGCCGCTGACCGAAACTTCGAGGACGCGGCAGAGCATTGTCACGGTGTAGAAGGCCTGATGCGCTCTCACGAATCCGAAGACTTCTTGGGAATCGTATCTGCCTCCCGAGCGAACCAGGCCGCGGCTTTTGAGAGGATTTCTTGCTCCAGCAAAAGTCGCTTATTTTCTCGTCGCAGTCGCGTAAGCTCAGTGCGTTCAGTCGAAGTCAGCACGTCATCGCGACGCCCGGAATCCGCATCGTCTTGCTTCACCCAGTTCATGATCGTCTGCCGCGCGATATCGAACTCGCTCGCGACAGCGCTTACGTTACGGCCTGAGCGAACGAGCTCGAGGATCTTATGCCGAAACTCGGGCGGATAGGCCCGAGGGGTCGTTTTGGCCATGCTGGAGTCCTTCGCTGTAAAGCAGAAAGTCTCCACGGAACCGACCCAACATCAGCGCTCCCGAGCGTCACTTAGTA
>PLDY01000055.1 GCA_003136895.1 Candidatus Erabacter solicola
CGGCTATGGAAAATTGACGGTCTATCTCGGCGCGGCCGCAGGCTGCGGGAAGACCTACGCGATGCTCGACCGCGCGAAACAGCTGGTCGCGGAAGGCGCCGACGTAGTAGGCGCGGTCGTCGAGGCGCATAACCGGCCGGATACCATGCGCATGCTCGAAGGCATCGCGCTCTTGCCGCGCAAGGACGGCGAACTCGATCGTGTCGCGCTCTTGGAACGCAAGCCGCAGGTAGCGCTGATCGACGAACTCGCGCACACGAACCCTCCCGGCAGCTCGTACGTGAAGCGCTACGACGAAGTGCTCTCGATCCTGCGCGCGGGGATATCGGTGATCACCACGCTCAACGTGCAACATCTAGAGGGTTTGAGCGACGCGGTCCACCGCCTCACCGGCACGCGCGTTCGTGAAACCCTACCGGATGGAATCCTCGAACTCGCCGACGAAGTCATCTTCATCGACGCGACCCCCGAACTCTTGCGAGAGCGTTTGCGAGCCGGAAAGATATATCCGGCAGATCGTGTCGATACGGCCCTCTCGAATTTTTTCCGGACCGAGAACCTGGCCGCGCTGCGCGAGTTGGCGATCCGCGAAACGATGCGCGCGCGCGCAACGATCCGCTTGCCTGTGCCGTTCCAGCGCTGGATGCTGGGCGTAAAGGCGCGCGAACGCGATGCGGGTCTGATCGTGCGCTGCTCGCACCTCGCGGCACGTCTCGATCTCAAGCTAATCGTTGCGCACGTCGCACGCCGCGAGGCGGACGCGGCCGTGCCGGCGGTCACCGCGTTGCAAGCTGCGGCGGCGAAAGCGGGCGCGGCCTGGCGCCTCGGTCTTGCGCCGGATCCCGCGCGGGGCTTAGTCCAGCTTGCGACGAGCGAGGGCGACCCCACGCTCGTTGTTGAGGGTGCGCGCCGCGCTGCGGCGATGTTCGGACGCGCTCCCTTCGCGCGCCGGTTGCTCGATGCGGGCGCGAGAGAGCTCGTGCTGCTCGCACCGATGCCGCTCGAGCGCGCGTAAGCCTAGCGGATGCGCCAGCAAATTCCGCCGCCAACGTACGAGTATTTCGATCCGGCGATCACCGTCGGGCTCGCGCCGTATTCGAGGTCGACCATCAGGCGTGGAGAGAGCACCGCCTGATAGCCGTAATCGTAAAAGCTTCGGCTGCCTAGACCCGGCCCGGCACTGCCGATTTGCGCGTACTCGATGAAAAGTTGCTGGTTGCCGGGCAGGCTTCCGGTCAGCCCGAGTGACGGCGCGAAGGATCCGAAACGCTGCTTTGCGCCGTTCGCCGGACTGGTTCCGACGAGTGAGCTGTACGCGAACGAACCGAAGAGGCCAAAAATCGGAGTTAGGGTGTACGTGTAGTTGAAGCTGGCGTTATAGCTTGGGCCAAGCTCGGTGACCGCGGGCGAGCCGGTTTGTAATGTTGCCGAGGCACTGAGTCCGTACGTCAAGTTGCTCGTATAGCCGGCCTCCCACTTGATTCCGTACGTCGTGTCTGTTGCGCCGGTCGTGCGCGGCGTGCCTGAATTGCTGGTATATGACGCAGGCGAGAATTCCAGCTCGACGTTCTTGCCCATGCCGATGCGTACGAAGGCATTCGGATACGTCACGGTGTTGCTCGCGCCGGCGCCCGAATTCGCCTGGTTCACGTAGCCGTTCTCAATCATGACCACGCCTCGCTTGACCGTGCAGGCGCCGGTTGAAAACGTTGGCCGATTCACGAGCGACATGATACCGCTGCACGGATCCGCGAGGCCTCCGGGCGTCGCGCTGGGCGCCGGCGCCGGCGTTGCTTGCGCGAGGGTGTATGCCGGGTCGGCCGCAGCCGCCAACGGTGGACAAGCCGTTAAGGCGAGCGCGATTGAGAGGGTCTTCAACGGGCGAAACACCTGGGGCTCTCCTATTTGGCGCTGTCGAGAGCGCGGTTGAGTTCGAGGACGTTCACATGTGGCTCGCCGAGAAAGCCGAAGCTGCGCGAATGGACGTGCGCATCGACGATCGCGCGCAGCACCGTCTGCGCGACGTTGCGGGCCTTGGCAATTCGAGGGATCTGGTAGTACGCGCCCTCCGGGCTGATGTCCGGATCGGTTCCGCTCGCGCTCGAGGTCACGAGTTCGGCTGGGATCGGGCCGGTCGCATCGGGGTTTTCTTTTTGCAACGCGGCGACCGTGGCCTTGGTCGTGTCGTAGAGTTTCTTCGAAGTTGGGGCGAGATTTGTAGCCCCGGTCGACGTCGGATCGTAACCGTTCTTCCCTGCCGCGGACGGGCGTGGGTGGAAGTACCGTGGCTTGCTGAAGAGCTGACCGAGAACGTCGCTTCCGATGAGTTTCCCGTCAACGACGATGAGCGAACCATTGGCCTGTTTCGGAAACGCCGCTTGGCCGATCCAATAGATCGCATACGGGTATCCGAAACCGAGCAGCGCGACGCTTAGGATGGTAACGAGGAGCGCGCTCACGAGGTGGTTGAGGGTCGAGCCCATTGGCGAGCTCTTCTTGGTTGTGTCGTTCATATCACGTCAAATGCAGGGCTTGGAGGATGAGGTCGATCGCTTTGATGCCGATGAAGGGTACGATGATGCCGCCCAGTCCGTAGATCAACACGTTCTCGCGCAGGACGGCATTGGCGCCGCGCGGCTTGTAGGGCACGCCGCGGAGCGCGAGCGGGATCAGGGCGACGATGATCAGTGCGTTGAAGATCACGGCCGATAGAATCGCGCTTTGGGCGGTTGCGAGATGCATGATGTTCAGTGCGGACATCGCAGGATACGCGACGCCGAACATCGCCGGAAGAATCGCGAAGTACTTCGCGACGTCGTTCGCGATCGAGAACGTCGTTAGCGAACCTCGCGTCATGAGCAGTTGCTTGCCGATCTCGACGACCTCGATCAATTTGGTGGGATCGGAATCGAGGTCGATCATGTTGGCCGCTTCCTTGGCGGCCTGAGTGCCGGTATTCATCGCGACGCCTACGTCGGCTTGGGCGAGTGCGGGTGCATCATTCGTGCCGTCCCCGGTCATCGCAACCAGTCTGCCCGAACCCTGCTCGCGCCGGATCAACTGCATCTTCGTCTCGGGCGTCGCTTCGGCTAGGAAATCGTCGACGCCCGATTCGCGCGCGATAGCCGCTGCGGTCAGCGGGTTGTCGCCGGTGATCATGATCGTGCGGATGCCCATGGCGCGCAAGCGATCGAAACGGTGCCGCATGTTGGGCTTGAGGATATCCTTGAGATGTATCGCGGCAAGAATGCGCGTCGCGTCAGCAAGCAGCAACGGCGTCCCGCCCGAGCGCGCGATGCGCTCGACCTCGGCTGCGAGGATCGTCTCGTCGGTCTTGACGTTGCCGGCTTGTTCGCGAACCCAGGCGCGGACTGCGTCGGGCGCGCCTTTGCGAATCGAGAGCGTGGCGCCGATCGCATTCGGCACATCGAGGCCGCTCATGCGCGTATAGGCGCTGAACCGTACGAAGGTCGCTCCGCCGGCGGCCGCTTGGTCGGCACCGAGCCGCGTCGCCAGCGCGACGATCGAACGGCCTTCGGGTGTCTCGTCCGCGAGCGACGAGAGGAAAGCATAGCGCGCCGCCTCGGATTCGCTCACGCCGGCGGCCGAGATGATCTCCGTCGCTTGCCGGTTGCCGATCGTGATCGTGCCGGTCTTGTCGAGCAACAGCGTGTCGACATCGCCGGCGGCCTCGACCGCGCGGCCGCTCATAGCCAGCACGTTGCGCTGCATCACCCGATCCATGCCGGCGATACCGATCGCGGAGAGCAGGCCGCCGATCGTCGTCGGGATCAAGCAGACCAGGAGCGCGATCAGCACGGTGATCGACAGGACGGTTCCGGCGAATACGGCAAAGGGCGCAAGCGTCGCGACCGCGATGATGAAGACGATCGTCAGTCCCGCCAGCAAGATCGAAAGCGCGATCTCGTTCGGCGTTTTTTGGCGCTGCGCACCCTCGACGAGCGCGATCATGCGATCGAGGAAGGTTTCTCCCGGATTCGACGAGACGCGAACGACGATCCAGTCGGAGAGGACGCGCGTTCCTCCCGTAACGGCGCTTCGATCGCCGCCGGATTCGCGGATGACCGGCGCCGATTCCCCGGTGATCGCCGACTCGTCGACGGTCGCCGCGCCTTCGATGACATCGCCATCGCCTGGAACGAGTTCGCCGGCTTCGATTCGGACGACGTCGCCTTTGCGTAACGTCGCGGCGCTGACCGTCGTATAGTCGCCGGTCGGAGCGCGCCTGCGCGCACTCGTCTCAGAGCGTGTGCTACGCAGGTGGTCGGCTTGAGCCTTGCCGCGTCCTTCGGCGACTGCTTCGGCGAAATTAGCGAAGATGACGGTGAAGAAGAGCCACGCGAAGATCGCGAAATCGAACCCGACGGTTCCGGCGCCCCGCATCAGATCGCGCACGAAATACAGCAGCGTGACGACCGACCCAACTTCCACGATGAACATGACCGGATTGCGCGCCTGCCAGCGCGGATCGAGCTTCAGAAACGAATCGCGGACTGCGGGACCGAGGATTGCGAGGTCGAAGAGCGGACGAGCCTTTGGAGCGGCCATCAGAAGAGTTTCCCTTGTTGCATCAGGAGTTGCTCGACGATCGGGCCCAGTGCATCGGCCGGCAAGAACGTCAACGCGCCGACGATCACGATCACGCCGATGAGCAGGAGTACGAAGACCGG
>PLDY01000052.1 GCA_003136895.1 Candidatus Erabacter solicola
GATCGTGAAGCGAACGCCGTTGATGCTGATTTCTTGCCCGAGCGCCATTTGGCTTCCGAAAAACTTTCGTTCCATGGGCTGACTGAGTAACGTAACGTGCTCGGCCCGCTCCACCTCATTCGGTCCGATGCGCCGCCCTTCGCGCAGCGTGAGCGAATCGACGACGTGTTCGGTCGTGCTCGTGACCTCACCCGTCGTGGTGATGCCGTTGCCTTTCATCGTGTAATTGCGATCGTAGAGCGGATAGGCGTGCGCGAGAATCGAGGAGTTTTCCGCCGCGACCGTCGCGACGTCGCGGTATTGAATCGAGGCTCCGGCTGGATCGTCTTGCTTGCGGTCGACCAAGACGTACAGTCCCGGGTCACCGAACGAGTTGAGCGAACCTGCGATGCCGGCCGAGGCCATGGTGCCGATGCCGAAGACTGCGATGACCGAACTCGTGCCGATGATCATGCCGAGCATCGTCAAGACCGAGCGCGTGCGATTGCGCCAGAGCGCGCCCAGCGCCTCGAGCGCATAGGCCAGAAGACGGGTCACGTCGCGGCGGGCGAGGGTCCGGGCGAGGGTGAGGGCGCGGCGGTGACGGCTGCATTCGGCGTTATCGCAAGGCTCTTATCGACGATCACGACGTCGCCCTCGGCGATGCCCTTCTTGACGATCGCGCTCGTATCGTTCTGGATGCCGAGCGTGACATCGGTGCGCTTGGCCTTGTGGTCCTTGGTCTGCACGAAGACATAGCTGCCTTTGTCGTCCTTGCGGACGGCATCGATCGGCACGGCCAGGACGTGCGGCTCGTTGTGCGTGACGATGTCGACGTCGACGGTCATGCCGTCGCGCAAGTACGGAACGGTCTGATCGAGCGCGATCGTGGTCAAGACCTGACGCGAGGTGTTCGAAGGATCGTCCGATTTTTGCGCGAGCGGCGAAATCGAAACGACGTGGCCGGCGAGCTTGCGGCCGGCGAAGTCCTCGCCGCCGACGAAGGCCCGCTGGCCGAGTTTGATCGCAGCGATGTCCTGTTCGTCGACCTTCGTGCGCACGATAAATGCGTTGCCGTCGGACATCGTAAAGAGCGGTTGACCGGCCGTGATTGCATCCCCGGGCTGCAGCGGCCGCAGCGTGTCGCCGGTTTGGCTCGCGACGCTTTGCACGATGCCGCTGAACGGCGCGCGGATGCTCATCCGGTCGACCTGATCGCCCGCGAAGGCGAGGTCGGCCTCGGCCCGGGCGGCGTCGCCGCGCGCCGCTTCGACGTCGCCGACTTTATTTTGGGCCGCATTGATGCGGGCCGAGTCGAGTGCCGCCAGCGACTGGCGCAGCTGATCTTCCGCGGAGCGGACGCGATCCTTGAGCACGCCGGCGGTGCGGCCCAGTTGACTCTCGATGATCGTGCGTTCGCTCTGGGCCTGCGCAAACGTGACTTGCGCCTGCTCCAGGCGCGCGCGTGACTGTTCCAACTGGTCGCGCGAGATGCCCTTCTGAGCGTACAGGTCGTTGTTCGCATCGAAGGTACGTTTGGCTTCACGCAAATCGGTCGCGGCTTTGTCGACCGTCGCTTTGGCGCTCAGCCGCTGTTCTTCGGCGCTCGTTCCGCCAAAGCCGAGGCCCGATTGCTGTCCGGTTAAAATGTCTTGGCGCGCTTGATTCAACTGCGTGCGAGCTGCGACGACCGCGGCCTCAGCCTGGACGACGGCCGAGCGGTTTTGTGCCGGCAAGACGGCGTTGGCTTGCGAGGCGCTGCTGGAGCGGCCCTCGGAGGACATCGCAGTCATCTCTGCATCGTGCAAGCTCGAAACGAGCTGCGGATTCTCGATCGTCGCGAGCAGCTGGCCCGCGATGACGCGATCGCCGGCTTTGACGCGAATCAAACCCATGTTGCCGCCGACGCCGGCCGGAATCGTGATCAGGAGCGGATGCTGGACGACGCCGGTCTCCGGCAGCTTGGTCGTGAAGACCCCGTAATGAATCGTCGACTCGCGCACGGCGATGGCATGCGCCCCGCCGCGACGCGCCGCGATCAGCGCGATGACGATGACGATCGCGATGCCCGCGATGAGAAAGATCGTGTTGCGGCGGCGGTTCATAATCCTCGCAGGTCGGCGGCGGCGACCGGATCCGGCGGCCCGAGCGCGAGCCGCAGCTTGACGAGCGCGACGACGTACGTGACCCGCGCCGCGACGAGATCGTTCTCGGCGGAGAGCGCGGTCTGTTCGGTCTGGGTCGCGTCGGTGAACGAGATGAGCCCGTTCTTGTATTGAAGTTGGGCGATGCGCGCCGACTCGCGAGCGAGTTGCGCGCTCTGCTTGGCAAGAGCGAGCTTTTCGAAGGCGGCTTGCACGTTACGCGCCGCCGCCCGAACGTCGCTCTCGACGAAGTCGAGCGCGTTGGTGTACGCCGCGTCGGCTGAGGCGATCTGGGCGCGCGCCGCGCGATGGTTGGCGGCGCGCGTACCGTAGTCGATGATCGGCAGCGAGAAGGACGAGGTGATGTTGAACTGCCAGAAGCCGACGCGGCCGCGCGATACCGGGCCGCTCAGGACCGGCGCCGGAAAGGCTACGCCGGGAAAGAGCGCGCGCTGCAGGTTGAAATTCGCGATCGCCTCGGCGTTGCTCAGGTCGATCTGCTGCTGCGTCAGGACGGAGTTGGTCGGCGAATTCTGGTTGCCGAATGAGCCGTTCATGGAGACGGTCGGATGCAGGTCCGAATCGATGCCGGCATCGCCCAGCCGCGCCGCCTGCAAGGTGGCTTTCGCCGAGAGGACTTCGGGGCGCGTGACTTTGGCGATTGCCGTCAAGGCCGCAACCGAGGCCTTCGGCATCGGAGGTTCGGGGACGGCGGATACCGCAAAGGTCGCGTCGGGCGAAGCGCCGATCTGCACGGCGAGCGCTTCACGCGCGTTGGCTTCGTCGGCGCGCACCTGCACCAAGGTCGATTGGCTGCGCGTCGCGGCGACTTGAGCGCGCAGCACGTCGACGCCTGCGACGCGCCCGACCTTCTCGCTGGCGCGCGCAATATCGAGCAACTGTTGCTGGTACGCGAGGTCGTTTTCGGCGAGCACGACCGCCTCGCGGCGCGCCGCAAGACTGTAGAACGCATTGCTGACGTCGAGCGTCGTCTGCTCTTCCTGGACGTGCAGCTCCGCATTCGCGCTCTCGGCGTCGCGCTTAGCTTGTTCGGCGGTAATCTGCGCCGTCGCGTTATACAGATTGTAGGTCGACGTGACTTGCGCGGTATTCTGCGAAAAATTACTGTCCGGCGAGATCCCGAACTGCGCAAAACTGCCTTGAGCGTTCGAGGAGCGCGCTATCTGATTTTGTAACTGGCCGTTGAAGCTTGGATACTCGGCCGCCCGCCGCTGCGTGAAGGTTGCCGTCAGCTGGTCGACGCTCGCTTTCTTGGCCAGGATCACGGGCGCATGATCGAGTGCGTAACGTACCGCGCTCAACGCGTCGAGATTCATCGGCGCGCGCTGCGCGTCGGCCGCCGGGGCTGCCCCCAGCAGGCCGACCGCGCCAAAGCTCCACGAGACCGCGATTGCGAGCGAGGCGAACCGCCTCAGGGCACGGATCATTTCGCGAACGCCGCCCCGAGGAGCGCGGGCACGAGGAGCAGCACGGCGGCTCCGGTCCACGCGGCAGCGCTCTTGATGTTCGCGGTCTTCTGCATACCGGTGGCGAGCAACACCATCGCCCAAAGGCTCAACGGAGTGATAGCGCCGAGGAACGTTCCGAGTTTGAGGGCGGTCGAAGGCACGAGCCAGCCAAGGCTGGGAATGACGCCCACGAGATCGCGCTGCGTTGCAAAGGTATCGGGGCCGCGCAGGTAGGCGAGAAACCCGATCAGCAGATAGCTGATCCCAAAACTCACGAAACCGACGTTCATCGCTACGGCGAAGAGTCTGCGGAAATTCCCGTCACCCTTGCCGATCGCGTTAACGATCAACATGACGAGCGTGCTTATCAGCACGCCGACCATGACGAGAATCGGATAGAAGATCCAGACGTAATGCTGAACCCCTACCGTCATCGCCAGCATGCTCTTCTGGCGTTCGGCCGAGAGCCCGGCGACGTTGGGATCGGTTTGGACGAGTTGCGCGAAGGTCATCGTTGCGACATGCTCGCTGGCCGGAATGATCAGCAGCGAGCCGATCGCTCCCAGAACCGACGTCACGATGAAGGCCCAAAGCCAGACCGGCCGTTCGCGCAAGGCCTCGAACGCCGTGGCCGGCGCGACGACCATATCCCACAAGATACTCAGGCCGTTACTCTTACGAGCACCGGCAATCTCCTGACCCATGAAGTTCCTCCTACCCGAAGTTAGTACGTGGATTTCACCCGGGTGTTTCGCCCCGGGCGCACAAAAAAACCCCTGCCCGGCGCCCGCCCTCTACGGGAGCGGCAGCGCTTGCGTAAGCGCGAACGCGAAATCGATCGAGAAGACGACGATCAGGGCCACGACCGGGCGAATCCCGCCGATCAGGCGCGCGCCCACGGCCACGAAGACCAGTTTCCAAACCGTGAAGAGGTCGAAGCTGGACATGAACGCGAGTTCGCCGCGCGTGGCCTGCGGCGTGAAGGCCGCGAGCGAGACGGGGAGCGCATTCACGATCTGGGCCATCGACTGAAAACTCGCGGGATCGTGTAGCCGCACGGCGAGGCCGCTCAACAGCGCGCCGAGGCCGGCGGGCAGCGAGCCGGCGACCGCCAGCGCGAAATACGTCCGGTAGCGGCGTTTTTCGCCCGGCGAGAACGAGACGAAGATGCTCGCAATGAACGCCCACGCGACGACGACCTGAAGCAGATCGACGGACTGAAGGACGGCGTCCTGGGCGATGATTGCATTCGTAAGGTGAAGTTTCTCCACGTGCAATTGCGCTGGAAGTGCGAGTAGATTGCTTGCTACGATGCAAGCTATGACGATGAGCGCGGCCGGCCACCACTGCGCCCGCACCGCGAGCGTCGCGTAGGCGCGTAGCGGCGCCACGAAGACGTCGTATATCAGAGCGAGTCCCGCGCGTGGTGGCGGAGCGATCGGCGGCGATTGATCCACCGCCTGCCTGTTAGCGACCGGGGCCGAAAATGCTTTGCTCGATGGCTTCGGCCGCCCGGCGCAGATTCGCCATGCGCAGTTCGAGCAAGCGCATCCGCAGGTAGCTCGCCATGCGGCGGCGCGCCCGAGCCGAGTACAGATCGTTCGCCGCGACGCGCTCGGGGCGGGCGGCCGGTTTGTGGCGAGCTGCTAGCGGCGCTCGAGCGTGGGCTGGAGCGGGCCCGGGCGTGGAAAGAGTTAGGGCGGCGACGACCCCGAAGACGGGAAGAAGCATGCGGATAACCTCCATTTGAGGCTATCCCGTCGGGCCCCGGGCCCGGCAACCCGGAAAGACTTAGGTTTGGATCAACGCAACGGTCGCCGAGACGCGCTCGTCGTCCCGCCCCCGCCGCCCGAAACGTTCGTGCGCGTCGTCCCGCTCGGCGGCTGCGGCGAGATCGGCCGCAACATGACGGTGATCGAGACCCGCGACGACTTGGTCGTGGTCGACTGCGGTCTGATGTTCCCCGACGACGAGATGCTCGGCGTCGATATCGTCATCAACGACTTCACCTACCTGCGCGAACGGATCGATAAGTTCCGCGCGCTGCTTGTGACCCACGGACACGAAGATCACATCGGCGGCATTCCGTATCTGCTGCGCGAGTTCAACGTTCCGGTCGTCGGAACGCCGCTCTCGCTCGCGCTGATTCGCGCCAAGATGCGCGACCACAAACTCGGCGATGTCAAGTTTGCGCCGATTCAACCCGGCGAGCGCGTCACGCACGGCGATATCGAGACCGAGTTCGTGCACGTCAACCACAGCCTGGCGGGCGCCTGTGCGCTGGCCTTGCGCACGCCCGTCGGCACGATCTTCCACACCGGCGACTTCAAGTTCGACCAAACGCCGATCGATGGGAAACCCGCCGATTTCGCCGCGATGGCGCGGGTCGGCGAAGAGGGCGTCCTCGTCATGCTCTCCGATTCGACCAACGCCGAGCGTCCCGGCCACACGCCCTCCGAGCGCATCGTCGGCGAAGCGTTCGCGAACATCTTCGCGCGCGCGCCCGGCCGCATCATCGTCACCTCGTTCGCATCCAACGTGCCGCGCATCCAGCAAGTCGTCGATCAAGCCGTCCGCTTCGACCGGAAGCTGGCGTTCCTCGGACGTTCGCTCCAAAACGTGATTCACTACGCGACCGAACTCGGCCATTTGACGATTCCCGCCGAGCACGTCGTAAAACTCGAAACGATCGACGAATATCCGCCCGACAAAGTCGTCGTCATCACGACCGGCTCGCAAGGCGAACCGATGTCGGCGCTAACGCGCCTTTCGGTCCGCGATCATCCTAAGATGAAGATCGTCGCCGGCGACACCGTCGTCATCAGCGCGACGCCGATTCCGGGCAACGAGAAGAGCGTCTCGCGCACGATCAACAACCTCTACCGCCTCGGCGCAACGGTGATCCACGGCACCGCGCAAGGCACCGCCCACGTCTCCGGCCACGCCTCGCAAGAAGAGCTGCTCCTGATGCTCAACCTGGTGCGGCCGCGCTATTTCATTCCGGTCCACGGCGAATACCGCATGCTCGTCACGCACGCCGGCCTCGCCCAAAAAACCGGCGTCGAATCCGCCAACTGTTTCGTCGTCGAAAACGGCGACGTCGTCGAATTCACCGCCGAGCGCGGCGCGGAAAAGATCGGCAAGACCTACGGCGGCAACGTCATGGTCGACGGCACCGGCGTTGGCGACATCGGCGAAGCAGTCCTACGCGATCGCAAACACCTCTCCGCCGACGGCATCATGATGGTCGTCGTAACCGTCGACGCGGAAGAGGCCCGCGTCGTAGCCGGCCCCGACCTGATCTCGCGCGGAGTCTTCTACTTGCCGGAATCCGAAACGGTCATCGGCGAACTCGAACAAACAGTATCGGACATCTTACACGGCTGCTCTGTAGAAGGCATCCGCGACGTCCCCACCGTCAAAGAACACATCCGCCAAGGCCTCTCCAAGGCGGTCTACAGCAAAACCAAACGCCGCCCTATCGTCGTCCCAGTCGTGATGGAAGTCTAGAGCAGAGCGCTACTGAAGTGCGAGCGTAACGGAAGCTTCGATCGGCTCCGCGCAATGCGAGGCGGTAGCGGAGGGACCCGCCGGAAATGCTTCGCTGGCGCTGAAACAGATTTGGCCGAAGCCCGGCACGAGTAAGGTAGCTTGGCCTTGGGCGTTGGTCATTGCCGAGGTGATCACGCCGGTAGCAATGCCGCCGGCGTAGCCTGTCGATTCCACGACGGTAACTCCCGCGCGGGGATTGCCCGCAAATGTGACGGTCACGATCGACTGTTGAGGATTGCTCGGGACCGAGCTCGTGTTGGGGCTACTGCAACCCGCGAGCGCGCAGCCGAGCGCGGCGAGCGCCATCTTCCAAGTCATGCGCGAGGGTTACAGCCTTTGGGCTGGGGCCGCCTGCGGATGCGTCGTTGAGCCGCTCGGTGTTCCCGCTTGGCGATCGGCCGCGCTGCGGTCGGCGGCCGTGCGTTCGGCTCCGACCAGCATCACGAGCGCCAGCACCACGGCTGCGAGCGTGGCCGCGATGGGCCAGCCGAAGCGGTGGCTCGGCTCGATCGCGGGCGCATGGGATGCTGCGGCGGGAACTGAGCCTGGCACGACGGTAGCGGCGAGCCGATAGCCACGACCGTTGACCGTTTCGATCGGCGGGAGGGTCGCGTGCCGGCCCAGGGCCTTGCGCAGCATGTAGATCGTCTGGGTCAGGTTGGCGGGCTCGATGAAGCCTTCGGGCCAGACCACCGCCTCAAACTCGGCGCGTGAGACGACCTCGGGCGCGCGTTCGGCCAGCAAGGCCAGAACCGCGACCGCCTTCGCCGTGAGCTTGATCCGGCTGCCCCGATAGGACAGGTGCCGGCCGGGAACGTCGAGCCTGAAACCGTCGAAGTCGTACGCCAGTGCCATTGGGCCGCCTCCGTAAAAGGTGGTGACACCTAATTCTATAGTTTGTACCCGACATCCCTTTTAGAAAGTTCAGATACCTGGTTCGAATCCACGTACCGCTAGAGGTGTGCGGTGGTTTCACCGCACGAAGGTCGGCTTAAGCGGGCGCCCAAACTGCCGTGGCATGGGATTACGAAATCGCAAGCAATTTTTGTCGACCGTGAGCGCGACCGGCGCGGCGCTGGCTCTCGCGGCGAGCGGCCGCGCGTCCGCAGTCGGG
>PLDY01000022.1 GCA_003136895.1 Candidatus Erabacter solicola
CTGTCGTCAAGTAAGTTATAACCCTGCGAGACCTCGCGTTGACAAGGGAGGAGGGCACCCCTATGATTGGAGGGTTGTTTCGGGGTCGGGGAGCGAAGACGTAGTGTCTCCTCTCAAGAAAATCGATTTAAGCGTCGTCCTTGGTGCGGGTCGCGAACTTGAGCTGCATCAGGCGATCTCCGTCCCCGACTTCGGGTCGTTCTCGTTTCCGGCTCCAGCCGAGGTCGCGCTGATCGCGCGTCGCATCGGTGGCGGGGTCGAACTCGAGGGGATTGTCGACACCTCGGCGGCCGGTGCGTGCGCGCGCTGTCTGGACGACGTGCGGCTCTCCATCCACCTTGACGTACACGAGCGCCTCGACCCCGATAGCGATCGGGCCGATCCGCTCGGCGAAAGCAACGTCCTGGCGGACGACCACCTCGACCTGGAAGACCTCGTCCGGCAGCTCATCGATTCCGCGGTGCCACTCGTGCTGCTCTGCGACGACGACTGCCGGGGCCTCTGCCCCTCTTGCGGAAAGAAACGTGACGGCGTTTGCCGTTGCCCGCAACCCGATCCGGAGTAACCGATGGCGAATCCCAAATGGAAAACACCGCGCTCGAAGACGCGCAGCCGGCGCGCGGCAAACTGGAAGCTCAACCCGGTTACGACCGTGGAATGCTCGCAGTGCCACCAAGCCAAGCTTCCGCACTTCGTGTGCCCGGCGTGTGGCTTCTACGACGGCCGCTTGGTCGTCGAGCCGAAGGACGAACACGCTGGCCACAGCCACGGGTAGTGTAAAGGGCGCTTTGGGCCTCTACGGCGCCCGCATTGCGGGCGTCGGTCATTATGCCCCCGAGCGGATCGTCAGCAACGCCGATTTCGAGAAGATGTTCGATACGTCGGACGAGTGGATCGTCAGCCGTACCGGCATGAAAGAGCGCCGCTACTCTCCCGACGACGTGGCCTCGAGCGATTTGGCGACGCGTGCCGCCAAGCACGCGCTCGAACGCGCCGGGTTAGCGGCGGATGAGATCGACTGTTTCATTGTCGCGACGGTCACGCCCGATTACCTCTTTCCCGCGACCGCATGCATCGTCGCGTCGAATCTCAAGCAAGCCGGGAAGCCCGCCTTCGATATTGAGATCGCGTGCAGCGGCTTCATCTACGGCCTGCCGATTGCCGCAAGTTTCGTTCGTTCGGGTGTCTTTCATCGCGTCATGATCATCGGCGTCGAAACGCTTTCGAAGATCATTAATATGGAAGATCGAGGGAGCGCCATTCTTTTCGGCGACGGTGCGGGCGCGACGATCGTCGAGCGCGTCGCGGCGGCCGACGACTGTTTCCTCGCTTGCGAACTGGGCGCCGATGGATCGAATCCAAAGTTGCTCTATCAGCCCGCGGGCGGTTCGCGCGAGCCATCATCGATCGCAGCGATTGAGCAGCGGCGCGACAAGGTGCACATGGAAGGCCGCGAGATCTTCAAGGTCGCGGTGAACCGCATGGTCGAGACGGCGAAGGTCGTTCTCGAACGCGCCCAACTTACGCCTGCGGACGTTAAATGGCTGATTCCTCACCAGGCCAACCTGCGCATCATCGAAGCCGCGGCCAAACGCCTGCACGTCGAGCGCGATCGCACCGTCATCAACATTGAGAAGTACGGCAATACCTCTTCGGCCTCGATTCCGATGGCGCTCTCCGAATTGATCGGGCGGGGAAGCTTGCACGACGGCGACGTGATTCTGTTCACCGGCTTCGGCGGCGGACTCTCGTGGGGCTCGATCGTCTGGCGCTGGGCGGCATAGGCACAGTGCGCACGGGCGTCGTTTTTCCTGGCCAGGGTTCGCAGGCGGTCGGCATGGGCGGCGCGCTGGTCGAGAAGTTCGAGGTTGCGCGCGATCTGTTTCGCCGGGCCGAACGCGTGCTGGGCTACGATCTGCTCGCGATCGTGCGCGACGGCCCCGACGAACGGTTGCGCGAGACGAAGTACAGTCAGCCCGCGATCTACGTGCTGAATTACGCGCTCGCGTCGGCGGTAGGGCCCAAACTTGGCGCCGTTGCAAGCGCGGGACATTCGTTTGCGGAGTTCTGCAGTTTGACGCTCGCCGGTGCGATGGAGTTCGACGAAGCGCTCGAGCTTGTGGCGCAGCGCGGTCTCGCCATGCAGGCCGCCGCCGAGATCGTTCCCGGCGCGATGGCGGCGGTGCTCGGCTTGGATCCTCAACCGCTGCGTGATGCCGTCGCGCAGGCTCGCAAGGAAGGCGCCGGCCGTGTGCAACTCGCGAATTTCAATGCGCCCGGACAGATTGTGATCAGCGGCGACCGCGACGCGGTCGCGCGCGCCGGCGATCTCGCGACCGCCGCCGGCGCGAAACGCGTCGTGCCGCTCAATGTCTCCGGAGCCTGGCACAGCGAGTTGATGCTACCCGCCCTCGAATCGTTCGCGCCGCACGTCGAGCGCGCCAATATCCAGTTGCCGCACTTTACCGTCGTCTCCAACGTCGACGCGCAACCGTATCGCGATGTCGCGACGATTCGCACGAACCTCGTGCGCTCGATCACGCACGAAGTGTTGTGGCACGCGACGGCGGAACGTCTGGTCGCGGAAGGGCTCGACAGCATCGTCGAGTTCGGCGGCTCCGCGGTGCTCGCGCCGCTGATGAAACGCGTCACCGGAGCTCCCGCCGCCACCCACGTCGGCGACGATGCGGGCGTCGAACGTTTCCTCGCGAGCCTGAGCGACGCCGCATGAGTTTCGCCGGAAAGGTTGCCTTCGTTACCGGCGCCAGTCGCGGCATCGGTCGCGCGATCGCCGTCGATTTTGCACGGCAAGGCGCCGATGTCGCGATCCTCGGTCGCGATACGGCCGCACTCGCCGAGACCGCTGCGACGCTGCGCTCGATCCGGGCGGAGACGCGCGTCTGCACGATTGCCGCCGACGTCGCGGATTCGGCGGCGGTCGAGGCTGCGGTCGCAACGGCGATTGCCGAACTCGGCCGCATCGATTGCGCCGTCGCCAACGCCGGGCAAACGCTCGACGCGCTGCTCGTACGCTTGAAACCCGAAGATTTGGACAAGGTGCTGGCAGTCAATCTCAAATCGGCGTTCTACCTGTGCGGCGCGGTCGCCAAGCCGATGATGCGCCAGCGTTCCGGGGCGATCGTGCTCATCTCGTCGATCGTCGGACTGACGGGCAATGCGGGGCAGGCCGGTTACGCCGCAGCGAAGGCCGGATTGCTCGGTCTGGCCAAGTCAGTGGCAAAGGAATTGGGGTCGCGGAACGTAAGGGTCAACGCCGTCGCGCCGGGCTTGATCGAAACCGCCATGACCGAATCATTGTCGGAGCAGGCGCGGGCTCAGTTTCTCGCAACGGTCCCACTCGGACGTTCGGGAACCCCTGAAGATGTGAGCGGGGTCGTGACGTTCTTGTGCTCGGATGCCGCACGTTACGTGACCGGTCAAACCATCGTCGTCGATGGCGGAATCGTAATGTGAGCGCAGCGACGAATTCGAACGAAGTAGATGCAACCGCGGAATCCGCGCAGCCGATAGGTTAGGAGACCATGGCCGATACGCAGACCACCTTCGACAAGGTGAAGAAAATCATCGTCGATCAGCTTGGCGTCGACGAGGCCGAAGTGACGATGGAAGCATCCATCACCGAAGACCTGGGCGCGGACTCGCTCGATCAGGTCGAGCTGGTCATGGCCTTCGAGACCGAGTTCAACATCGATATCCCGGACGAAGAAGCCGAGAAGATCAAAACGGTCGGCGACGCCGTTCGTAAGATCGAAGAGACGGCCCCGAAATCGTAACTTGTTAGAAGCGCTCAGCGAACGGCTTGGGGCGGTATTCCAACGCCTCTCGAGCCGGGGGCGCCTGACCGAGTCGGACGTCAACGAGGTCGCGCGCGAGGTTCGCATCGCCTTGCTCGAGGCCGACGTCAATCTCGCGGTCGCCAAGGACTTCGTGACGAAGGTCAAGGACCGCGCCGTCGGCGCCGACGTCCTGGCCTCGCTGACGCCGGCCCAGTCGGTCATCAAGATCGTCTACGATGAGTTGGTGGCGCTGATGGGCGGCGCCCAGGCGCGCCTGCAATTTTCCGACGCTCCGCCGTCGGTCGTCATGCTCGTCGGGCTGCAAGGTTCGGGCAAGACGACGCACGCCGCGAAACTCGGGCTGCGTCTCAAAGAACAGGGGCGCCGTTCGCTCCTGGTTGCGGCCGACGTCTATCGTCCCGCCGCTACCGACCAGCTACGCACGCTCGGCCGGCAGATCGACTTGCCGGTCTATACCGAAACGAGCGGCGATCCGGTCGCAATCGCGCGCAACGCCGTCGCCGAAGCGCGGCGCCTCGGCATCTCGACGGTGGTCATCGATACCGCCGGCCGGCTGCAGATCGACGACGCGTTAATGGCCGAGTTAGACCGCATCAAGTTGGCGACGTCACCCAAAGAGATTCTTTTCGTGGCCGACGCCATGACCGGACAGGAGGCGACGAACGTCGCCAAGGTCTTCCACGAACGCCTCGCGATCACGGGCGTGATCCTGACCAAGATGGACGGCGATGCGCGCGGCGGTGCGGCGCTCTCGATCTACGCGATGACCGGCGCGCCGATCAAGTTCGTCGGCGTCGGCGAAAAGGTTAGCGCGCTCGAAGCCTTCCATCCCGACCGTCTCGCCTCGCGCATCCTCGGCATGGGTGACGTGCTGACGCTGATCGAGAAGACCCAGAGCGTCTACTCGCTGGAAGAGGCCAAGAGTCTCGAGCACAAACTTCGCAAGAACGAGTTCACGCTCGACGATTTCCTCGACCAACTGCGTCAAGTGCGTAAGATGGGCTCGATGAACGAGATCGTCAAGATGATTCCCGGCATGTCGAAGGTCATGCCCAAAGACGTTGAGATCGATGAGGGCGACGTGCGCCGCGTCGAGGCGATCATCTGCTCGATGACGAGCTACGAGCGCCGCCGGCCCGACGTCCTCAACGGTTCGCGCCGCAAACGTATTGCGTCCGGCAGCGGCACCCAAGTCGCGGAGGTCAACCGCTTGGTCAAGCAGTTCGAAACCTCGCGCCAAATGATGAAGCAGTTCGGAGGCAAACGCCCCCGGCTTCCTTTCGGAGGAATCGGCCGCTAGCGCCGCCTCCGTCTACTAAGAGAAAGAGCCCCATGGTTAAGATCCGTCTGCGCCGCATGGGCGCAAAGAAACAACCCACGTACCGTTTCGTGATCACCGACGCGCGCTCGCCGCGCGATGGGCGTTTCATCGAGATCGTCGGTCACTACAATCCACGCACCGAACCGAAGACCGTCGTCGTCGACGAGGACAAGATCAAGGCTTGGCTTGCGAAGGGCGCGCAGCCGTCCGATCCCGTGCGCCGCTTGCTGGCTGCCAAGGGCCTCGTCGAGCGCGGCCCGATCTCCGACAAGAAACGTGCGCCGAAGGCTGAGAAGAGCGCTTAAACGATGAGCGCTTTCGACGACGAATTCGGCCTGTTCGGCGATGAGACCGGTCCCGAGGAAGAACGGCGCTCGACGCTGGGCGCGCGTAAGATCGCTACCAACGAAACGATCATCGACGAGATCGAACCCGAAGACGAGCCGCGTCCGCGACGGCGGCCGTCCGGCGGCTCACCCGAGAGCCGCGGCCCCGCTCCTAGCGGCCGTTTCTTTCGCCGCGCCAATCCGGTCAAGCGCGATCCGCTCCCCGTCGAGATCGCGCACCCCCGCGCGGTGGAATTGTTGCTCTTCCTCGCCAAACGACTCGTTTCAAATCCTGAAGCGATAGCGGTCGAACTGCATCCCGACGCGCGGGGCGCCGTTCTGGAACTCGAGGTCGATCCCGAGGATCTCGGCAAAGTCATCGGCCGCGGCGGTCGCGTCGCGCAGGCGCTACGCACGCTGGTGCGCGCCGGCGCCGAAGGTCGCGTCACGGTCGATATCGTCGATGTCGACGACGACGAGTTCGAAGACGACGATACCGAAGAGTCAGAAGCCCCGATCGACGCGGCCCCCAAGGACGAATAGGCGACGTTCAATCGGATCGCGCTGGCGACCGCATTCGCCGGCATCCTCGACTTGCTTTCGAAGCGCGCCATCGTCGCCTCGCTCGCAGGGTCCAAACCGCGCAGCGTCATTCCAAATTGGCTGACGTTGATTTATGTTCCCAACTCGCACGGCGCGATGGGTCTCTTCGGCGATCGGCCCGTTCTCTTGATTCTGCTCGCGCTTGTGGTTGTCGTCGTGCTCGCGCTCTTGCTGCGAGAGACGCTACGCCGCTCGACGCTCGCGCAAGCGGGCTTTGGATTGATCCTGGGCGGCGCGATCGGAAACGTCATCGACCGCCTCGTCCACCATTTTGTCGTCGACTTCATCTCCGTCCGCAACTTCTACATCTTTAACGGTGCCGATGCGTGCATCGCGGTAGGCGTGGTGCTGCTGATCCTCTCCGCGCTCCGTCAGACGGCCCGCGCGTAGATGCCGCTCGTCCCGGTCGCGCGACTGGTCGGCGTCTTCGGCATCCGCGGCGAGCTCAAATGCAAACCGACGCCGGCCGGCGAGAACGCGATCGACGCCGGCGCGCAGTTCGCCCTCTCGGCCGCAGCGGACGCGCAACAGGTACGTTGCGTCTCCGTGCGGCGGCATCAGCAGCGGCTGCTGGTCAGCCTCGACGGTGTCACGACGCCCGAAGCGGCGCAAGCGTTTGTCGGCCGCGATTTATTCGCCGAACGCGAGCAGCTTGGGCTCGGGCCCGACGAGTATCTCGATGCGGATCTCGTCGGCTTGCGACTGATCGACCCGTCCGGAACCGAACTGGGAAAAGTCGTTGGCGTCGAACACTACTCGACGCAGGACTGCCTGCTCGTCGGTCCCAATCGCGCGCTCGTTCCAATGGTGCGCGCGTTCATTCGCGGTATCGACCTCGCCGCAGGCACGATCGCAGTCGATCTGCCGGAAGGCTTACTCGAGACCTAAACTACCGCTGCTGGGCGGCAAAGATGAATGCGCTGACGGCCGCGGTTGCCGCATTATCGATCGCACCGTTGATGCCGCGTCCGCTGACGCGCGCGCGACCCGTTTGACGGCCCGTCGGGCTGCCGCCGCAATCATACGCGTCGAGGTCGAGCGTGACGGCGGTGACGTCACCGTTCTTGTTGCGATCGAACGAGAGCGTCGGCGCGTAAACGGTTCGAGCGCCGAACGTGCTCGCGCACAACTCGCGCGCGCGTGAGACCGCGTCGCCCGCGCCGACGGGAACCGCCGCAACGGTCGCGCCGGATCGCTGGAAGGCGTTGACGATCGCGTCTTGCGTGTAACCGGCAGCGTCGCCGGACGGGTCACCGGCGGCGTTGAGCACCAACGCACTTGCGGCCAGTTTCGAACGCTCGAGCGTACCTGCGGCGGCGAGTTGCTGTGCGGCCGGCGCGGCGCTCGGTGCGCGGGTTGGTTGCGGAGGCGGAGACGACGGTAGTGGCGTGTTGCGGGCGGCGACGGTGCGCGGCGCGGGGCTCGGTCTCGCCGTGGGTCCCGGCGTTGCAGTCCGAGCGGGCGTCGGAAGCGGCAAGACGGCAACGGCCGCACCGGTTGAGACACGACCGGGCGATGAAGCGGAGCCCGGCGTCGCGGTCGGCGTTGCTGCGGGTGTGCTCTTTTTCTTCCGCTTGAAGAGATCGCCGATGTTGGCCTCGTTCTTTTTTTCCTCAGGTTTTGGCGCAGGCGTGCTGACAGGGCGGTCGAGCGTCGCGAGCGCGCGCCCGGCGTGATGAATGATCGCGTCGCCGAGCAAGTCGGCTTGCGCCGTCGCATCGGCGTAGGTGCGCACAAGTGCCGTGCTACTCGAGATGACGCTGCCGCTCGAGGTACCGACGAGCTGGGTCACGAGCGTCACTTGATCGCCGAGCGGCGTCAGGAATCCGGTGATGTAATAGTCGGCGCCCAGACTCAGCGCGACGGTGAGATAGTCGGCGCGCTTCGTGCCGGGTGGATACGTTTTGACCGTGATGCCGCCGATCGTCGCGAGCCGATTGGCAATCGCGACGGCGACGTTGGCGCCGGCTTCAGGATCGGTGCCGCCGCTAACGGTCAATGGATAGACCACGACCACCGGCGGAGAGAATGTGTTCGAAGCACCGAGCATCGGGATAAGCCCGAGCGTGAGCGCGACGATACGCAGCCAAGCAAACAACGGCTTCACGCGAGGGTCCGTCCTTCATTCGGATCGGCCGGCGTCACGGCTGCGGCCAGCTCGCGTTCCTGAGTCTCCAGTGCCAACCATTGCGCGCTGACCTGCGCGCCGAACAAAAAGATCGTCCCCATGTAGTAGAACCAAAGAAGAAGCACGGCAACGGTCGCGAGAGCGCCGTACACATGGCGGAAGTCGACGTGAGTTGAGTAAACGGCGAAGGCGATCTGCGAAAGCTCCCAAGCGACCGTGGTGACGATCGCCCCCGGGATGCCGAAGCGGAGGCTGACCTTCCGGTTCGGAAGAAACGTATACAGCAACATCGTTACGACGAAGACGAGCAAGATGCCCGCACCGTAGCTGGCAACCTGCGAGAGGAGCTCGGCGTGGCGCAGGCCGCCGAAGCGAACCACGAAGGAGACGACGAGTGGAACGGCTGTCGCGAAAATCAAGATCAGGCCGAAGGCCGGCAGAGTGATGATCGAGATGACGATGTCGCTCAGCGGATGCCGGCCCTTGGGGATCCCGAGGGCCCGATCGAGGGCGAAGGCCAAGGTTTGGAACAGATTCTTGCCGGACCAAATGAGGGCGACCAGGGCGATGACGCCGGAGATGCCGCGGAACTGAACGATGTGTTGAACGTTGTCGACCAAGGCGGCCTGAACGCCGGGCGCGAGCTGCGAGATCAATGCGATCGCATGCGCTTTGCCTTGATCGTCGCCGTAGACGAAGGCTAGCGTGGCGAAAGTCAGCATCAGGAGCGGAAAGATCGCGAACATCGCGTTGAACGCGATGCCTTGGGCGAAGAACGCGCACGCATCCCGCGAGAAGCCGATGCCGGCGGCTTTGAGGACGGCGATTATGCGGCGCACGGTGGGTCCGTTCTAGTGATTCCGTTCCCGGTCGTCACCGTGATCATTGACGGCAAGCCGGTCGTCGCGTCGACGCCGGCGCTGCTCTGCGAGGGAAGCGTTGACGCGCCGATCGATCCATACGCGCGCCTGATCGCGACGCGCATCGCCATCGATGGTGAGCGTGGTTGGATCACGATCGAGCGCGACGGCAAGCGGGTAACTGTCAACGCCCCCTACCTGCGTGACGGCCCGCTGAGAATCCCGCTCGGAACCGCCGCGCGTGCGCTCGGCGACTCGGTCAGCTACGATGGCGCTCGGCACGTCCTGCGCATCGATAGCCCCCCGCGCGGCCCGGTCGCGACGATGACGCCGTTTGCAGGCTGGACGCCGCCGCCGGGCCCGTTGCCGACCTTCACACCGAACCCTGTGCCGACGCCGCGCCCAACGGTCAGCGGCATCCCCCGGCCGCGCCGCACGCCCATTCTGATCGGGAGCGAGTAAAGCGTGAGCCGCAAACCGAACGGGCCGGTATGGCACGAATTGCATGGTACGGCGCGGGGATGATGGGCTCGGGGTTCGTGGAGGCGTTGTGTCTGCGCGGTGACGAGGTCGCAGTTTGGAACCGCACGCCCGAAAAAGCGCGCGCCCTCGAGCGCTTCGGAGCGAAGGCGTACGACGATCCGCGCGATGCGGCGCGCGGCGCCGAGCGCGTCCACATCATCCTCTCCGACGACGGCGCGGTCGACGGGCTCTTGGAGCGTCTCGCTGGCGCAATCGAGCCCGGGTCGCTCGTCATCGCCCACACGACGGTCGCGCCGCGTCCGACCGCCGCGCGCTTCGAACGTAGCGATCGGCTAGGCCTCGAATTCTTGCACGCGCCGGTCTTCATGGGCCCGCAGTCGTGTCGCGAAGGCACCGGCATGATGATGTGCTCGGGTCCGGTCGCGCGCTTCGAACGCGCCGAAGACGAACTGAAGAAGATGACCGGCAAGCTGTGGTACGTCGGCGAGCGCACGGATAAAGCCGCAACGCTTAAGTTGGTCGGCAACCAGATGCTGTTCTTCATCGTAGCCGGCCTCGCCGATTCGTATGCGCTGGCGCGCAGCATGGATATCATGCCGGCCGAGGCGTACGAATTATTCGGGCACTTCAAGCCGGGCGGGGCCGTCGACGCGCGTGGCAAGAGCATGTCGGAAGGCAACTTCAAGGCTGCCTTCGAGTTGACGATGGCGCGCAAGGACGCGCGCCTGATGCTCGAAACCGCCGCAGCCGGCAACGTTCCGCTGCACGTGCTGCCGGCGATCGCGCAGCGTTTCGACGAGCTGATCGCCGCCGGACACGGAGCGCAGGACATGGGCGTTCTCGCCGTTGATTCGATGACTGCCAGGAAGTGATCGCTCGGGCGGAGTGATACCCGGCCCGCCGAATGGGTACACGCTAAGGTGCGGCCTAAGAGTCGCGCAAAGGCGAGAGGACGGTCTTTCTATGATTCGATTCATCCTATATCTGAGCTGTGCGGCGTTGCTGCTCAGCACGAGCCCGCTCAGCGCCGCCCCGAAGCCCGACGACGGCAAGGGCAGGCCCGCCACATCCAATGGGCATCCGGCGGGCGGCCCTGGCGGCCCGACGCGGACGACGCCGACGCGGACGGCGGTTCACTATCAGCATCCGCCGGCGCCGCAGCAGGCGCAAGTTCGTTACCATCCGGTCCCGACGCGCGTCGCGCCCGATCAATTCCATCCGGCAGTGACGCGTCCAGTTCGCGTTTCGATTCCGCAGGTTACGCGCAACGTCACGATCCGCAATCCGCAGATCTATCGCGACATCAACAACTATCACATCAACCAATACCATACGACCGTGAACATCGGCTTCGCGTCGCGCCCCGGTTCCGACCGCGGGTACTGGGGCAACGGCTGGTATCACGGTTACTGGCACGACTATTGGCAACGCCAGAACTGGACGAACTGGGGAGGCCACTACGGCTTCTGGTTCGCGCTCGACGGCATCAACGTCTTCGTGTACGAATACTCACCCGGCGTCTGCTGGTACTGGGACGGTTCCGAGTACGCACCGTGGTACAACCCGCCGTACACGCCGTACGACTGCCCGTACTAGCGTCTAGGCTCGCAGATACAGAAGAACTCGTCGAGCGATCGGCGAGTTCTTCCGCATCCTAGTCGCTGAAATCTTCGACGAATATCTCGCCGGCGTCGGTTGCGACCGCGGCGACTCCGACCCGCCCGAAATGCGATTCGAGCATGTTGCTGCGATGGCCGTTGGAGCGCCAGAGCATGCGCTCGGCCGAAGGTTCGTCAACGTCGAACGCGAGGTTCTCGCCGGCCGAGCGATATTTGTATCCGGCCCGCAGCATACGCTCGAAGGGCGTCGCACCGTCGAGAGAGTTGTGCCCGAAGTATTTGTGCTGCGCCATGTCGAGGGCGTGCGCGCGCGCGATATCGCAGAGGCGCGGCTCGAGCATCAACGGAGCCAGCCCGTTCGCAATCCGGCTGTTATTGAGATCGTGCAATAGCGCGCGAGCTGCGGCGGGATGATCCCTGCCGCGCGTATCGCGGATATTCAGTACGATGCGCCGTTCGGATTCCGCGTCCGAAAGGCTGACGAGCGGGACCATCTCGGCCCCGCTCGTCAGTAACCCCGAGAGCATGAACAGTTCGTGGAACACAAGAGCCATTATGACGGCTCGAGCTGCGTAAAGAAAAGCATTTGGGCCCGAGTGCAAGACCGCTCACACTCGAGCCCGATGCGCGTTGTTGTGACGCGCGTCGCTAGACGCGCGTCGGGTGGTGCTTAGGAGTTGACCGTGATCACACTTTTGGTCTCAAGACCACGGTTGATGTCGCTCTGAAGAGCCTCGAGGTGCGCGCGCGTCTGCAGGTCCAGGCCGCTACGCATCAGGTTGCCGCGCGTCACCGACAAGAGCGAGACCAATTCGTGGCGGGCGAGAGCTTGCGCGTCGTAGGGCGTCCCCGGGAAAGCCGAGGTCGCCATCTTGACCAGAAAGCGCGCGTACGTGCGCTGCAGGTTGCGGGTGATGGCGCTCTTCGGCATGCGTCCGTTGGCCAGATCGCCGTAGACGCTGGTTTGCGTCCACGCGAACAGGTCGGCGGTGCTCATGGTCGCGCCCGGCGCAGCCTTGGTGGACATATCCACCAGACGCTGCAGAACGAGCGGTGAGAACATGTACGCCAAGGCGCGGTTCTGCATGTTATTGGCCAGAGCCGTGAGCGAGACGTCGTGCCGCGGTGAGGGGCTGTATGCGAAATCCGTAAATCCGGCCCACTCGGTGTAGACCAGCCGGTTCAGCGTGGCCGGAGAGACCTTCCACGCCGAATCCGAGAACACGTAGCGATCGAGATTGCGGAACGCATGCTGTTCGTCACTGCGGGAAACCGGCCGCAGCGCGGCTTTAACGCCTGGGTCGCCGGCGCGGCTGCGCGTCAGGTACTCGCCCGCGATGTAGTGGGTCATCGAGTTTGCGCACCGATTGTAGCCGTTCATGATGCTCAAGAAACTGAAGCGCTCTTGCTCCCACGGCATCTGCGCGCGCGGGTAACGCGAATCCAGCGACTTGAGCAGGCTCTGCTGCATCCCGAGCTGCGACTCGCACCAGTCGATCGGCTTGTTGGTCAGCATGCTCTGGGAGACGCGCGGATCGACCGCGTGTCCGTTGTACGCCACGTCCTCGTCGGAAGCGAACGTGTACAGCGGATTGGACGCTGCGCCCGACCAGCGGTTGAGGGTTGGGACTTCGTCCGCCGGCGTTTTGGCATTAGCGATCGGAGCGTAACCCCAGTGGATGATGTGATAGTCGTACGTGCCGAGGGTCGTCTGCCAGAAGTCGCCGCGCTTGGTGCCTTTGGGATAGATATTGAGCGGCGAGTACTCCATGACGGATGTCGCGACGCCGTGCTGCTGCGTGAACGCCCGGTCGCGAATTTGAGATTCGGTGTAGCCGTCGTGTCCGATGAAGTTGTGCCCCAGCCCGAAGTCGTGGCCAATCTCGTGAAGCACGATCGCCTTCATGTAGTCGTGGGCATAGGTTGGCGGGAGCGACTCGCCCATGAGTTGCAGCACGATCGCGCCGTACTGCGCTTGTTGCAGCATGTTCGTATCGCGGTGCATGAAACCGTGGCTGCGGCGCGGCGCGAAGCCGAATACCGCCGGGTCGATCTTGGCCGGATCCCACAGCGTCGGATCGCCCATCGCTTCGGGAGCGAGCGGCGAGGCTGGGTCCGGATCGATCGCCGAGGAGGGCCCGATGATATCGGTATAGGTGACCTTGCTGAAGCGGATGATGTCGGCGTCGATCAGCACGCCGGAGCGGAAGATCTCGCCCGTGCGCGGATCCCACTCGAGCTGCGCTTCGGCGAAGCCGCCGCCGTTGTTCTCGGTCAGCCAGCGAATCGTGTTGTAGCGGATATCCTCCGGATCCCAGTTGGGGTCGCTTGGTTGATCTTGAACTTGGATCGCGTTGAGGATGCCGATCTTTTCAAAAGCGCGGTTCCACTCGAGGATCGCATCCTTGACGCCTTGGCGGTACTCGCTCGGAATCGTGTTGGTCAGCGTGTAGACCAGCGGCTTTTTCGCGGGAGAAGGCCGGCTGGGATCGGTCGGTTGGAGATCCCAGCGCATGATGTAATGCTCGTGGTTGTCGTAACGATTGTCACGATCGAACTGAACGTATTGCTCGTCCCAGAAGCCGACACGATCGTCGGCATAGCGCGGCATGTACCCGGGCGTGCTCATCACATCCGCGAAGTTATACTTAATACGGAACTGAATCGAGCGCGGGTCCGTGACCGTGTTCACGGCTTGCGGGCGAGCCGAGGCGTACGTTTGATCGGCTTCAATGATCACGTTCTTCGGAAAAGCCTTGCTTTGACCGAAGTACGTGCGGGTCGGGTCGAGACGGTACGCGCCCTGCGGATTAGTGGCCTCGAGGCCTTGCGAGAGCCCGAGACCGACGTCGAGTTGATCGCTCAACAGGAACGACATGTCAACGACGTATCGGCCGCCGTCCTTATCGTCGACCAGGATCGGCAGCACCGTTTGCACTGAATCGGCAGTCGAAGCCCGCACCGCGTTATCGATCGGCGTACCCGGCGTCGATTGAAAACGAATCTGCGGCAGGATGATCGCGATCGACTTGGGGCCGGTTCGTACGAACTTGATTATTCGCGCTTCCTGCGTGAAATCGTCACCCGAATACACGCCGTAACCGCCCAGGCCGTTGGCGTACGTCCCGTGCTCGTAATACTCTTTGTTGAGCTGGTCCTTGCGCAACTCCATATAGACCTTGCCGTCCTTGCGAATCAGCGGAAAGAGACCATCTTGTCTTTCCGTATCCTTCACGAAGGCATCGTACGTTTGGCCTGCTGCGGCCGCTGGTGTGGCGGCAGGTCGAGGTACGGCAGCCGGAGCCGCCGCCGCCGGAGCCGCGCTCGGATTCACCGGCGGGTCGGCCGCGAGCGCCGGCGCAACGGCCAGCGACATGGCGAGCGCCACAAACGCGCTCGCGAAGAACGTCAGGTGTTTTACTCTCCGCATGATTAGAGATTGCCTCGCTTTGCTTGTTCTTCTTCGATGGCGACGAAGAGCGCTTTGAAGTTGCCTTTGCCGAACGACAAGCTTCCTCGACGCTGAATGATCTCGAAGAAGAGGGTCGGCCGGTCCTGGAGCGGCTTGGTGAAGATCTGGAGCATGTAGCCTAAGTCGTCACGGTCGACGAGAATCGAGAGCTCGCGCAGCACGCCGGTCGCTTCAGCGATATGACCGACGCGTGACTCGAGCCCGTCGTAGTAGGAACCCGGCGTCTCCAAGAACTCGACGCCGTTGGCGCGCAATGCGCGCACCGCGCCGACGATGTCGTCGGTCGCGATCGCAACGTGTTGCACGCCGGCTCCGCCGTAGAAATCGAGATACTCCTCGATCTGCGAACGCTTGAGCCCCTTGGCCGGCTCGTTGATCGGAAACTTAACCTTTCGGCGCGCGTCGGCCATCACGATCGAGCGGAGCGCCGTATACTCAGTCGAAATATCGCTATCGTCGAACGAGACGAGCGGCGTGAAGCTGAAGGCACTGCGATAGTATTCCGCCCACAGGTCCATCTCGTTCCAGCCGACGTTGCCGACGCAGTGATCGATCGCGTTCAGTTTGGGCGCAGCCGTGGCGCGCGCGCCTGCGGCGTACGCGATGAAGCCCGGTAGGAACGGGCCCTTGTAACGATCGCGCTCGACGAATGTGTGCACGGTCTCGCCGTAGGTTGCAATCGTCGCCAGCACGGCACTGCCGAAGTGGTCGCTGGTTTCCTCGGGCGGGCTGACCGCACGCGCCCCGCCGGCCACCGTCGCTGCGAACGCCGCGCGCGCGTCGGAAACCCGCAGCGCGACGTCGTGGACCCCGTCGCCGTGTGCGGCGACATGCCGGGCGATGGGGCTCTCCGGGTGCAGCGCGCTCGTCATCACGAAGCGCAGGTCGTTCTGGACGAGCAGATAGGAGGCCCGATCGGCGAGGCCGGTTTCGGGGCCGGCATAAGCGCGAATCTCAAAACCGAAAGCGGTCGCATAGTAATGCGCGGCCTGTTTGGCATTGCCGACGTAAAAGTGAAGATGATCCCAATCGAGAAGCTCGAGCGCCGATAAACGGCCTGCGGTTTCGGTAGACAACGGAGCCCCCGTTTCACGATGTATAAAGGGCGGAATCGTCCTACCGTTAGCGCGAGCCTAACAGAGTCCCTGGACTCTGTCGCTCAAACGCGGCGTTGATACGTGTCATTTCTTGACATCGGGACCGCAGCTTCGGCGAATCTCGTACGAGCATCGCCATGCCTACAAAAGTGTAGTACATCGAGCCTCCGGCGTGCATGCCGGTCAACAGCTAGGACGCGCCCATCTTCGGCAGCCAACGGTTGACGATCAGGTGCACGACGAGTCCCGCGCTGAAAATATAGAGCACGGGCCGCGAGAGTGGCGCCTGGATCAGATAGCCGACCAGCATCGCGAGCACGAAGCCGCCGGTCAGAATCTCAGAGCGCAGCCCGGCGGCGAACGACGGCCGGCCGCCCGTAGAGGGCGCGCTGCGAAAGAAGACCGGGATCAGGCGTGGCACGCGCTCCACGTAGGCACGGTACGCGTCACCGTACGTTTGCAACAGCGGCGGCTCCTCGACACGGATCAGCAGAGCGATCATCAGCCAGTTCAGCGCCACGACCCAGATCGTCGCGCCGGGCGACCCCAGCAGGCCGATTCCCAGCGCCAAAATGAGATTGCCGAAGTAGAGCGGATTTCGCGTGAAGCGGTACGGTCCGGCAATCTGCAGCGCTTCGGTGCGCACGTTGCTCGCCCAAACGACTTTGTCGCTCAGATAACTGGCGCCCCACACTCGGATAAACCAGGCGCTCAACACGAGCGCGAATGCGACCCCGAGACCGCCCCGCACTCCGAGCCACGGAGCGATCTCTCCCAGTACGGCGTAGCTCGGCCCGTGAGTAGGAAGCAATTCGCCAATGTAGATGCGTCGCGGCGCGATCGAGGCGGATAACCGAAACCCCTCGATCACGTAACCGAAGAGAAACCCGAACCCGTACGCACATCCAATTAAGATCGGGCGCCAGCGATAGTACCATGGCGCTCGTGCCGTGCCGGACGCCGTCAGGTCTTTGTGCCGGGCGACGGCTCCAGCCAGGAGCGAAAGTACTCGGGATCTTCGAATGCGAGCGCGGCCTTGGCAATGCGCAAGGGACGGAACGTGTCGACCATGATCGCGAGTTCGTCGGTCGAGGTTTTGCCGAGACTGGCCTCCACGGCCCCCGGTTGCGGGCCGTGCGGCGCGCCTGCGGCGTGCAAGGTGATCGAACCCTCCTCGACGCCGCGCCGGCTCATGAAGTTGCCGCTGACGTAGTAGAGCACTTCATCGCAATCGACGCTCGAATGATTGTACGGTATCGGAACGGCCAGCGGATGATAGTCGAAGAGCCGCGGCACGAAGACGCAAAACGCGGCGCCGGGCGCTTCGAACGTCGCGTGCGCGGGCGGCGGCTGGTGTAACTTCCCGGTGATCGGAGCATACTCGTCCGCGTTGAACGCCGCGGGATAGCAGTAACCGTCCCAGCCTACGACGTCGAACGGATGATTCTGCGCGATGTAGACGGCGCTGCGCCCGGAACTCGTCACGCGAACTTCGTATTCTCCCACCGGGCCGATCGGATCGCGCAGGACCGGCGCACGGAAATCGCGCTCGCAATAGGGTGCGTGCTCTTCGAGCTGACCGTACGGATTACGAAACTTCTTGGGAATGCCGATCGCGCCCGAAGATTCATAGACGACCAGCCGCGTCGCACCGGCCGGTTGCAGCCGGTAGGTCGTGCCGCTCGGTATCATCAGGTAGTCGTGAGCGCGATACGCGAGTTCGCCGAACGGCGTCTCGAGCGTTCCCTCGCCTTCGTGGACGAAGACGAGTTCGTCACCACCGACATTGCGATAGAAATATTCCATCGGACGATCGACATCGGCGACCGAGATCAGCAGATCTTCGTTGCCGAGAACCGGGACGCGCGCATCGACCGCATCTCCGCGCAGCGTCGAACGTCGCGTCAGCAGGTGACGGTTCTTCACCGGCTCGTTCGGTAGCAGTTGCGCCGGCGCGCGCTTCCACTCGCGAACGTCCACCGTCGCCGTCGGAGGGCGCAGATGATAGAGCAGGGAGTAGACGCTATCGAAGCCCTTCGTTGAGAAGAGTTCTTCGGCGTACAGACCGCCGTCGGGCCGCCGGAACTGGATGTGGCGTTTAGCAGGCAGCGCGCCGGCGCGGACGTAGAACGGCATGCGCTGGCTCTTCGCGTTGGAAAGGCTCGTCCCCGCGAGCTGCCGCTCGCTCGCTCGGGTTCGGTTTGGCGGCGACCGGGTACAAGACGGGTATGACATTCAGCGTTCGCATTCTCTCGGTGGCCGCCGTCCTGGCGCTGGTCGCCGCATTCTACACCCCGCGTGCGGTCCTGGCCGATGGCGCCGCCAGCACGCGCAACATCATCTTCGGAGCCGCCGCCGTGGGCGGCGCGCTCTTGATCATCAATCACAACAAACAGGTGCACCAGAAGTACGCCGACGACGCCGCACGTCAGGCGCAACTGCAGGCGCAGTCAAACGACGCACAGGCTGCCTACGCTTCGCAGAAACGTGCCTACGATCAGGAAGTCGCGCTGGTGGAACAGTACAAACGAGAAGTCGCGTACCAGCACCAGGTGGTTGAGACGCAGGACCGTCAGTTAGCCGCGCTGCGCTCGGTACATTCCAGCGCGTTCATCCAGTCCGCAACGCAAAGCACCGCTAAGGCGCGCTCGACTCAGCCGATGCTCGTCTCGTATGGGTGGGGTTCTTTCTGAGAACCCCGAGCCTGAAGGCGCTGGCACTGGCCGGCACGCTCCTGGCAGGGACGGCACTCGCCGGGTGCAGTGGAGCGGGCTCGAATCCGCAGAAAACCGCCGACGACATGACGCATGCAGTCTATGCCAACGATATGGCGGCATTCACATCGCACTTCGACGAGAAAACGAAGGCCACTGTGACGCGTTCAGATCTGGGAGCGCTCTCCGACAAAATGCACCAACTCGGTGACCTCCAGAACATCGCGCAGCATGAGGCAAAACCCGATGAGGGCCGCTATACCTACGACGTAAACTTCTCGCACGGATCGATGCTCGTCGAGTTGCGCGTCGATCCGACCGGCAATGTCGGCGCGTACCGGGTCGTCCCGCAGTCTGCGCCCGCCACGAAAGCGCCCGGCTCGCCTCCGGCTCGCTAGCGTACGTCCTCGAGCGCGGGCGCGTGCGGCAGGCCGAGGTTGGCTCGGATCATGTTGATCAGAATGCAGCCCTGATCGATCGCGTCGTCG
>PLDY01000079.1 GCA_003136895.1 Candidatus Erabacter solicola
GCGTAGAGGATCTCGCTGAAACCATGTGGCCCCGCATTGCCGAGCGTTGCGAGCCCGGCCGGTATGACCGAGGCGATCGCCGTCGGCACGAGCGAGAAGACCGGAACGGCGAGGATCGCTAGGATCGCGAAGACTACCTCGCGGCGCTCGATCTTCTTGCCGAGATACTCGGGAGTACGCCCGACCATCAAGCCCGCGATGAAGACCGTCAAGACGACGAAGACGAGCATGCCGTAGAGCCCGCTCCCGACGCCGCCGAAGATGATCTCGCCCAACTGCATGTTCACGAGCGGGACGAGACCGGCCAGCGGCATCAGCGAATCGTGCATCGCGTTGACCGCACCGCATGACGTTACGGTCGTGATCGTTGCAAAGAGCGTGCTTGCAGCGATCCCGAAGCGCGTCTCGATCCCTTCCATGTTCGAAACGACGCCGAGTTTCGCCATGATTGGATTCGGAATCGACTGGAAGATGTACGAGGCTACGATGCCCGCGGCGAGGACGATCGCCATCGCGGCAAATAGCGCCCAGCCTTGGCGCTGATTCTTCACCATCCGGCCGAACGTGTAGGTCAACGCGGCGGGAATCAGGAGGATCAGAAACAGTTCGAAGAGGTTGCTGAACGGCGTCGGATTCTCGAACGTCGCCGCCGAGTTCGCGCCGACGAAGCCGCCGCCGTTGGTGCCCAGTTCCTTGATGACCTCCTGCGATGCCATCGGGCCGCCCGGGATCGAGTACGTGGCACCTTCGACGCCAACAGCGCTGGGATAGGCGTTGAAGTTTTGCTGAACGCCCTGCGAAAGGAGCAGCAGCGCCCCCAAGATCGACAGCGGCAAGAGCACGTACAGACAGCAGCGGACCAAATCGGTCCAAAAGTTACCGAGCGTCGTCAAGGTCGTGCGCGCGAACCCGCGGATGACGGCGAGCGCGAGCGAGATGCCGACGGCCGCCGAGACGAAGTTGTGCCAGGCCAGGCCTGCCATCTGCGACAGGTAGCTCATCGTGCTCTCGCCTGAATAGAACTGCCAGTTCGTATTGGTCAGAAAACTGACGGCCGTGTTCCAGGCGAGGTCGGGCGCGAAGTTGCCGAACTTTTGCGGGTTGAGGGGAAGCGCAGCTTGCGTACGGAGCAGAACGTACAAATAGACTAATCCGACGGCGCTGAAGGCGAACATCGCGAGCAGATAGGTCTGCCACGACATCTCCGCATCCGGATCGATCCGGCAGAGAAAGTACGTGGCCCGTTCGACCGGCGCCAGCAGCGGCGAAAGGAACGTTCGCTCGCCGCTGAAGACGCGCGCCATATAGGCGCCGAGCGGTTTCACGCACGCGAGGACGAGCAAGAGTACGGCGAGAGCTTGGAGCCATCCATAAAGGGTCACGGCGCCCTCAGAATCTCTCGGGGCGCAGCATCGCGTACGTGCAATACGCGAGCGCCGCAAGCGCGAGCAAGAGTCCGAATACGGTATCGAAGTTCATCGCTCGAATCGTAGCGAGCCGGCGCGCCGGGCGGGAGCCGCCGTTCGGACCATCCGTTCGGACGTTCCCGGGCGCCGGGGGGGCTAAAGTTTGTCCTGGGTCACTCCGATAGGATTATTACCGGCGGGAGCCCACTCAAATTGAGATACAGTCTCCGCAGTCCGGGTGAAGAGTGCTCTATCAGTGGGGCACTTTTTCGCGTCAACGCGACCTCGGGCGCCGTGCGGGGCCCCGAAGCGCGAGTCATCGAAGGAGGCCCCCGTGAACGATTCAGTCTCGAACTCCGCCGACGTCATTCGGCGGGCCGCACTGCTCCCCGACCATCACGTTCTCAGCCCGGCCGATGCCGACGTGGTGAGCCACATTTTGGGCGGTCAGAATTTCAGCTACTCGTTTAAGGACGATGGACAGCCCGTGACCTGGGGCGCGTTTGGAACGTCCTTCCGAACGATCGGCGACCTGCGCACGATCGCTCTGGAGCACCCGCCCGAGCCCCTGCCGGAGGAACTCGCCACCGAGACCGTCGGGCTCGAGCTCTTCGGCAACATGCTGGACACGATCGCCTTCCTTCGGGTGCGCTTGCGCGCGCTGGCCGACGTCGTGATCGAGCGAGGCCTAGTGACGGGCCCCGAGTTGCTCGGCAAGTACAACGAGTACCACGAACGCAGTTACGCGGCGTACCGCGACCTCATGCTCTTACAGCCTGAGATCTTCGAAAAGCGGTTCGCCGAGTGGCTGCAGACCGAACGGGCCGAACGCGAGCGGCTGGCCCAGGGCGGGGCCCCGGTCGAACCTTAACCCTCCCGAAGGGGATTCTTAGAGGTAGGCGCCCAATCCAGACTCCGGCGAACCACCCCGACTCGCTCGGCCGCATTCTGCGGCCACGGTAGCGAACTCCGCGCGTCCGCATACGATACGCATCGTACGCTGGGCGTGCCGACGTGCGCGAGCGTCGCCGAATATCACGACAGAGTGATCGACAGGGTCAAACCTTGAACTTCAGTACCCTCCGCCTGCGGCCGTATCAACTTGCGGCGCAAAAGGCGATCGTTGAGGAGCGTAAGCGCGGTTTCCGCGTGCAACTCGTCTCCCTCGCAACGGGCCTCGGCAAGAGCGTCGTCATCGCGACGTTGCCCGAGCTGCTCGAACTTCGTCCTTCCGACGTCACGCTGGTGGTCGCGCATCGCGACGAGTTGATCCAGCAACTCGTCGAGAAGATGAAGGCGCAGAACCCCGAGGCCGTGGTCGGCATCGAGAAGGCGGACGATTACGCTTCCGAAGACTGCACGATCGTCGTCGCGACCGTGCAGACCCTCACCGGTCCGCGTCTCAACCGCTTCGCCGCCAAGTTCGGACGGCGGACCGCGCTCTTCGTGATCGACGAAGCGCATCATGCGGCCGCACCGACCTACCGGGCGATCCTGGATAAGATTCTCACCAAGCGCCCCGATGCCACGGTGATCGGATTTACGGCGACACCGCAACGCGGTGACGGCGCGCGCCTCGTCGATATCTTCCCCGACATCGTCTATTCGATGGACGCGCGGGCCGCGATCGACGCGGGCTACCTCGTGCCGGTGCGATCCTACGCGATCGCGACCGAGACGAACCTGGACGACGTCTCCTCGCGCGGTGGCGACTTCGTGCTCGGGCAACTCGCCGACGCGGTCGATACCGAAGAACGCAACAAACGCGTGGTCGACGCCTACTTGCAATTGACGCCCGGCATGAAGACGCTGGTCTTCACGGCCTCGGTCGAGCACGCGCGCAACGTCGCCCAACTTTTCAAAGACGCCGGCGTCAAGGCGGCGTTCGCCAGCGGCGACACGCCGACGGCCGAACGCGAAGCGATCGTCGCCGGTTTTCGCGGCAGCAAGGTCGACGTGCTGGTCAACTGCGGCCTCTATCTGGAAGGCTTCGACGTTCCGTCGATTCAGGTCATCGTCAACGCGCGCCCGACCAAATCGACCACGCTCTACACGCAGGTGACGGGGCGCGGTCTGCGCCCGCTCGACGAGTACGCCTACATGCTTTCAGAGTTACCGAGCCCGCAAGCGCGCCGCGAGATGATCGCGATGAGCGCGAAGCCGTATGCGATCATCATCGATATCGTCGACCAGGCACGCCGGCACCAGCTCGTGACCTTGCCAGTACTATGGGGCATCCCGGCGCAGATCGATGCGCAGGGTCGTCCAATCTCCGACGTCGCGCGGCAATACGAAGAACTCTTTGAGCGTTCACCGCGCGAGGCGGCGCGGGTGCGAACGGCCGAGCAGATCGAGACCGCAATCATCGAGCTCAACGACGCGGCGAAGCCGAAATCCAATCAGGCCGCGGCTTGGCAACAGGTCGGGCCCGAGCACTGGCGCCTCGAACGGCCGCCGCAGCGCATCGCGCGCGACCGTAAAGGACGCGTCGTGCCGCACTTCAACGAACAATTCGATCGGCTGATCTCGATGGCGCGCAAGATCGCGCCGCACGAAGATGCGGCGGCGTTCGCGCTGCGCCTGCTCAACGTCGACCGGCGCGCCGTGCGCGAAGAATCGATGCAAGTCGACGTCACCAAGCGCGGCGAGAGCTGGGCCGCGACCTGGCAAAACGGCAAGGACCCTAAGCGCGATATCGGTCTGGCCGCGTCGCTCGCCGAAGCGATCGCGCAGGCGCAGACGCGCATTCACAACGGCGATCTGCCGGCCGTCGCGCGGCCGCACGCCAAAGGACAGCGCGGTGCCCCGCGCCGTTTCCGGGGGCGGCGCAAGCGTCCGGCGGCCGCGACGGGTTAATGGCCGCCGCCTCGTTTCTCCAAGTAGCGCTGGTGGTAGTCCTCGGCCGGATAGAATGTAGGAGCCGGCTCGATCGCGGTTGCGACGGGGCGCGAGAGGCGTCCCGAAGCGTCGAGTAGCGCTTTCGATTTTTCGGCGGCGTCACGTTGCGCCGGCGTGTGATAGAAAATCACCGAGCGGTACTGACCTCCAACGTCGGGACCTTGGCGGTTGAACTGCGTCGGGTCGTGCATCTCCCAGAACGCGTCGAGTAACCGCTCGTAGGAAACGATCGCCGGATCGTAACGAACGGCGACGACCTCAGCGTGGCCGGTTTGGTCGGAGCAGACGGCCTGGTATGTCGGGTTGGCGACCGTGCCGCCGGCATAACCCGAGGTTGCGTCCAACACGCCGGGAAGCTCGCGAAAGTCGGACTCGACTCCCCAGAAACAGCCCGCGCCGAAGGTCGCGAGCTCGGATGCCGTCGGTTCTTCTTTCATATGTTGTTGATTTTACATTTCTAAGAGCAGCCCTAGCGGGGGAAGCTCCGCGCAGCGGCGTAAGCGCCTCGCGTGATTCAAGCACGTTTTTTCGTTATGACCCTGGCGCTCGTCGCCACTTTTTGTTCGGCCGCAGCCGCCCAAGTGCCCTCGCCGGCTCCCGCTACAACCGCCGCTCCCGCGGCGCCCGCAGGCGCAACCGGTTTCCCGTCGATTCCGGGGTTGAGCAGTTTGCTCAATTCGCCGGCGCCGCAAGCCTACAACGCATTCGTGCGCACCGCGGAACGCCAGAGCGGCCTGATCGACATCTTGCACAAGGACGACGAGGTCTATCTCGATCTGACTGCCGAGCAGCTGGATCACCCGTTCATCATCGCGCCGGTACTCGCATCGGGCGTCGGTCAAGGCGCGTTCGCGGGCCGCATCTACTCGCCGTTTGTGGTCGAGTTCAAGCGCGTCGGCAAGCGCATCCTTTGGATCAGCAAGAACACGGCGTTCGTCGCGCCGCCGAATTCGGCAGCCGCGAACGCGCTCGCGATCTCGACCGCCGATTCGGTGATCAACTCCTCGCCGATCGTGGCGCAGGACGAAGCGAAGAAGCGCATCGTCATCTCGGCCAGTTTCTTCCTGACCGACTACGAGAGCGTCTCGCGCGATCTTGGCGCCGGCGGCGGCGGCGGCGGCCCGGTCATCCTGTTCGGTCTTCCGACACGTCCGGCGTACAGCCTCGACGGCTCGCGCTCGTTCATCGAGAAGACCAAAGCGCTGCCCAAGAATGACGAAATCCTCAGCAGCCTGACCTTCGACGGGCCGGCCAATGGTCCGGCGGCGGCGACCGACGGCCGCGGCGTGCGCATTCGCATGCACTACTCGATCATCGACGCGCCGCAACTCGGCAGCAACTACGTGCCGCGTTTCGCCGACGACCGGGTCGGGTATTTCATCTCGGCTCACAAGCGTTTCGACGACGACAACACGCCGACGCCGTTCGTGCGCTACATCGATCGCTGGAACTTCAACAATGGTCCGATCGTCTATTACTTGACGAACGAGATTCCCGCACAGTACAAACCGGCAATTCGCGCCGGCTTGCTCGAATGGAACAAGGCGTTCGCGAAAGCCGGCATTCCGAACGCCGTCGAAGTCCGCGATCAGCCGAACGATCGTAATTGGGATCCCGACGACATTCGCTACTCGACGGTACGTTGGCTCACGAGCGACCGGCCCGCGTTCAGCGCCTACGGCCCGCACGTTGCCGATCCGCGCACGGGCGAGATCCTGCGCGTCTCGGTCGTGATCGACGGCGAAAACATGCGCGCCGTCAAGCGCGGCTACGGCGATCAGGTGGTGGCCACGCGTAACGCGCACGGACAACTCACGGCGGAAGGCGCGGAGAGCGCCGTCGAGAACTGCGCCGATCTTTCGGCGTGCGATCACTTCGCCGAGGAATCGGCCGAGCAGGCTGCGGTCGGAACCGTGGCGCTCAACATCGCGGGCGCCTCGCCGGAAGCGACCGAACGGTACGCCGAGGCCTACTTGCAATCGGTCATCATTCACGAAGCCGGCCACAACCTCGGCTTGCGCCACAACTTCGCGGCGGCGATCTATCCGCTCGATAAATTGCACGACAAAAACTTCACCTCGACGCACGGCCTGGTGGATTCGGTCATGCACTATACGCCCGTCAACCTCTCGCCGCCGGGCAAGCCGCAAGGCGACTTTTTCCAATCGCGTTTGGGACCGTACGATTACTGGGTGATCGCATACGGCTACAGCAAGTTCCCGAACGTCACCAAACCGTCTGACGAAGCTTCACAACTGAAGCGCCTCGCCGATCAGAGCACGCAGCCCGAGTTGGCCTATGCGACCGACGAGGACTCGCAAGGGCCGCGCGGCCTCGATCCGCACGTTGCGACGTACCTGCTCTCGAGCGATCCGTTCGCGTTCTACCAGAATCAGTTCCAGGTGTTCGACGATCTCATCACGCGGCTCGATAAGGCCTATCCGCGCGACGACCGGCCGTACTCCGAAGAGCGTCAGACCTTCCTCGGCATGATGCGCCAATACGAGCGCGCATCGATGCTCGCGACCAAGTACATCGGCGGGCTCTACACCTCACGCTCGCACCGCGGGCAGCCGGGCGGCGTCGCGCCGTTCCGTCCGATCGCGCGCGAAGATCAGCGGCGCGCGTTCGCGACGCTCTCGGAACACGTCTTCTCGAGCAAGGCGATGCGTTTCCCGACGCGTCTCCTCAACGACATGTCGACCGGAAACTACTCACATCGCGGCGTCGAGGATTCGTCCGGGCGTCCCGATTTCGCGGTCGAGAGCTACGTCGCATCGCTGCAGGACTCGGTCATGTACGAGATCTTCTCGCCGCCGGTGATGAGCCGGATCGCGGACGAGCAGCTCAAGGTCGCGCGCCCCGCCGATACGATGTCGCTTGAGGATCTGTTCGGCTGGATGCAAGCGGCGGTCTACGACGACGTGCATGCGGGCATGGGATCGATCGATCCGTTGCATCGCGGCTTGCAACGCCGTTACACCAACTACCTGATCGAGATCGCCCTCGCACCGAGCTTCATCATCGAGGGCGTGGGCTTTCCGGGAGACACCGCGCCGCTGGCCCGTTACCAGCTGCGCCGGCTCGACGACCGTCTCACGGCCAGCCTATCGTCCAATGGCTACAATGTCGCCACGCGGGCGCACCTCGAGGACCTGCACAACCGCGTTTCGGCGGCACTGAAGCCGGTCGCAACCCGCGGCGACTGACGAGCGCTTCACAAAGGGCTCACCGAACCCCAGCGGTCTCCGCCGGGGTTCTTAGTCTCATGCTTCACGAGACTGGACGCGCGCTGCGCCTTCGAGATAGGACGCTCGATCTCACCGAGCGCGCGCGCGTCATGGCGATTCTCAACGTGACGCCCGCGATGTCGTCGTAGAGGCGGGAAACCCTCTGCGCGGGCGCGATGTCTAAGCATTTGCATGCATACCGTCTACCTGGGAATCGGCTCGAACCTCGGCGACCGCCAAGGAAATATTCTGCAGGCCTTGCAGAAGTTGCGGGCGCGCGCCTCGATCGACGCGCTCTCGTCGTACTACGAGACGCAGCCCGTGGCAGGCGTCTCGGGTCCCGCGTTCTATAACGTCGCCGTCAAACTGACGACGGCGCTCGATCCCGAGGCATTGGAGCGTTTCGCCCGCGATGTCGAGATCGGGGTCGGTCGGCAACGCATGCAACATCTGGCCGCGCGGCCGATCGATATCGATATCCTGTTCATCGACGATCTCGCTTGCGATTTCGGACGCTTCGAAGTCCCGCATCCGTATCTGGCGCAGCGCCCCTTTAATTTGATTCCGCTGGCTGAGATCGCACCCGACTTAGTCGATCCCGTTTCAGGGAAGACGATCGCAGCACTAGCGGCGCAGGCCGACGCAAGGGGTGTCGTGCGCAAGGCGCGCTCGCTGCAATTTCTGGCGAACCGCCAAGAGGACGAGCCTGAGATCAAGCTCTCGATCGATCGCGCGGGCGTTGCCGGCATCAAACGTATCGTGCGTCTGAATCTCGACGGCAAAGAGACGGTCTTCAACGGTGAATTTGCGATGGTCGCCGATCTTGCGCCCGATAAGGCCGGGGTGCACATGTCGCGTTTCTCCGAACTCTTGGAGGAAGCGACTTTGGAAATCTTGTCGCGCGGCGAAGAGGCCGCGCGCATCGAGGAGATCGTCTCGCGCATCGCGCGCGAGATCGTCGGATCGCAGGCCGCCTTGCGTGCCGACGTGCGCTTGCGTGCCGCCTTCGGCCTGGAGCGGTGGACCCCGGTTAGCGGCAAACGCGGCGAAGAGAGTTATACGCTGGTCGGCATCGCGCACGCCGAACGCGGCAGCGTGCGCCGCGTCGTCGGCGTCGAAGCGGAAGGAATGACTGCCTGTCCCTGTGCCCAACTGATGATTCGCGAGCATTCGATGCGCGAATTGCGCGAGGCCGGCTTCGACGAGGATGCGGCCAATCGCGCGCTCGACGCGCTGCCGGTTGCGACGCACAACCAGCGCGGACGCGGTTCGATTCTGATCGGAACGCGTGACGGCCGCGAGGCGGAGATCAAGGCTGAAGATTTGGTCGAGATCGTCGAAAATTCGATGTCGAGCGAGACGTACGATCTCCTCAAGCGCCCCGACGAGTTCTTCGTCGTGAACAAGGCGCATCACAATCCGAAGTTCGTGGAGGACGTCGTGCGCGGGATTCTGGCTCGCGCGCTCGACCTGTACGCGGATTTTCCCGACGATACGTTCGTACAGGCTTCGCAGCTCAACTTCGAATCGATTCACAAGCACGACGCGTTCGCCGAAGCCTTCGGGACGTTCGGCGAGTTGCGGCGCGAACTGCGCAGCGGTGCCTACACCGGCAAGAGGACCGATCTCGCGTCCTGGCTCGGGACGCGGCCTTCGCCCGTCGTCGCATAAGTAGCTTCAAACGATAGGAGCGTCCGAGGCGGTGGAAAACACGGGACCGGAGAAGGGGTGATCGTATGGACTCCAACCCACCGCCGAGTGAAGATAAGGGCACGACCCGTGCCGTTGTCCTAGCCGCCACCTTTATCGGTCTGTTGATGCTGGTTGCGGTGATCGTCGGCATCGCATTCAAGTGGAATTACCACAATCCCGAACCTGCCGCGATTGCGACCGACAAGCCGTTGCCGGGCCAGCCGTAGCGGTTAACCTTTACTCCGTTCGAGCGTCTCGATGCGTCTGCGCAGCGACGGATGCGACGCGAACAGCACCTCCATCCAGAGCGGCGGCTCTTCCTCGGCGAGGTTGCGGTCGCGCAGCCGGCGGAAGGCATCGATGCCGCTCTGCGGATCGTGCGTCGACTCGAGAGCGAAGCGATCGGCAGCGCGTTCGCGCGCGCGTGAGAAGTAGGCCATCGCCGGCCCGACGGCCAGCGCGATAAATGAGGCCGCGAAGAAGATGCGACCGAGACCGGCGGCCGATGCGAGCGACTGTTGGCGGCGATCGGCGATCGCGCTCGCGCCGAAGAAGACGAGCGCCGCGGCGCCGATTCCGGCCGCGACGCTACGCCACACGTCGCCCGAGACGAAGTGGCCCAGCTCGTGCGCGACCACGAACGCGATTTCAGGCTCTTCGAAATGGACCAGCAGCGTGTCACCGATGACGATGCGCTTGGAACCGAACAGACCCGTCACGTAGGCGTTGGCCTTCTCGGTCTGACGGCTCATGTCGACGCGCAGGATCGTCGCGTCGCCCGCATCATAACGGCTCGCGAGCTGGCGCAGACGCCGTTCGAGGGAACCGTCGATCGGCTCGAAGGTGTTAAACAGCGGCGCGATCAGGTTGGGTGCGATCACATTGGCCACGATCAGGAGCGGCATCGTTCCCGCAGTGACGAGCCACGGCCAACTGCGCGGCGCGCGCTCGATGACGCTCGCCAGCGATTCGAGGAGCGGCAACGCGATCGCCAAACTGAGGCCGAGCGCTTTGGCTTGGTCGATCCCCCATGCCCGCGCATCTTGTTTACTCAAGCCGTAGCGCCGCTCTAGCACGTGCCCTTCCATATACGCGACCGACAGTTCCAGAAGCGACGAGAGCAAGAGCGCGCCGCCGAGCAGCGCGATGCGGCGCGGCCGCGCTTCCGGGCCGCCGTCGCGAGGTGCGAGCGCCACGCCTGGTCCGTAGGCGGCGGCGCCGAGTTCGGCTAGCGAGCGCACGATGCCGCACAACATGAGCCGGCGCCGCAGCCGTCCGTACGTTTTGGGGTCGGCGCTCAGCGGCGGAAAGGGGTTGCGCAGGTCGGCCAGGGTCTGCACGGCGCGGAATCCAACGTATCCTAGCACGAACCCGCCGGCCAGGCCGATGAGAAAACGGCGCATGTGCGAACTCGATACGCCGTGAGATGCTTCATCAACTGCCGCGCGTACGCGTTCGACCCCGTTTCCCGGCACTATCGCCGCTGCGATTCGTTCCTGGTGGAGGACGGACGCTTTGTCGCGCTCGACGCGCAGGCAGGCGTGGGTATCGAGACGATCGATCTCGGCGGCGCGACGGTCGTGCCGGCCTTTTCCGATTGTCACGTGCATCTGACCGACACCGGCTACACATTGGGCGCGCGCGACTTGAGCGGCGTACGCGATGCGCGCGCTTTCGCCGCGCGGATCGCCGCGTTGCCGCGCGACGAAGAAGTGCTCTACGCCGCGAACTACGATGAAGCGCGCTGGGTCGACGGCGCGATCGCAAGCGCGGCTCCACTCGAGCGCGAGTTTGCCGATCGGCTCGCGATGCTCGTACGCGTCGACGGACACTCGTCGCTCGTCAACCGGCACACGTTGGCCGATCTCGGACTCGCTCCGTCGCTCGAGGGGATCGAACGCGATGCCGGCGGCGCCCCGACCGGACGGCTGTTTCTGACGGCGAACTGGACCGCTCAGGCGCGCTTCTTGGCGAAGATTCCGTCCGCGCAGCGGCGAGCCGCCGACCATCGCGCGCACGCGCTGGCGCTCGCGCAGGGCGCGTTGCATCTTCACGTGCAGCTGATCGGACTCGGCTCGCGCGAAGCCTACGCGGCTGAGATTGCGGCCTTGCGTGAGCTCGGCGCGGCCAAGTGGCATCCGAAGGTCTGCGAACGCGATCCAGCCCTGGCGCAGTCGCTCGGTTTGCCGTACATCGGCGGCGATGTCTTTCTCGACGGCTCGCTCGGCAGCGGCACCGCCGCACTACGCGAGCCGTATTGCGATCGTCCGGGCAACGGCAACCTCACCTTGAATGACGACGAGGTCTTCGCGTATTTCGCCGAAGCCGAAGCCCTCGGCATCTCCGCCGGCGTGCACGCCATCGGCGATCGCGCGATCGAACAGTGTATCGCCGCATGGGAGCGCGTGCTTGGCGGCCGGCCAAGTGCGCGCAACCGGCATTTTATCGAGCACTTCGAACTTGCCACGCCCGATCAGATCGCGCGTTGCGTCCGGCTCGGCATCTTTCTCTCGATGCAGCCACAGTTCGATGCGGTCTGGGGTGCGCCGGGGGGCATGTACGAAACGCGCCTGGGGAGCGAGCGCTCCCGCTCGATGAACGCCTTGCGTTCGGCGCTCGACGCCGGGGCCGTTCTCTGCGGGGGCGACGACAGCCCGGTGTGTCCGCTGTCACCAATTTCGGGCATGGGCGCCGCCTGCGAGCACAATGTGACCGGGGAGCGATTGAGCCCGCTCGAGGCTTTGACGATGTATACGTATGATGCAGCCCGTCTCGCGCATGCCGAAGGTACGACCGGCGCCCTGGCCCCCGGCCTCGACGCGGATTTTGTCGTGCTCGATCGCGATCCGTTCGACGGAGCCCCTTTCGCTCAAACACAGGTTCTCGAAACATGGATGAACGGCACTCGCGTCTATTCGGTCGACGCGCCCTCGGCGGCTTGACGCTGGCGCTCGCGCTCGCGCTCCCCGCGGCGGCAATACCTGCTTCGGCAGCGACTGGGCCGGTAACGGCGGTCGCCGTCTATTTGCGCGTCGGAACCGTCGAGTTGAAGGGTCCGCGCGAAGCGACGCGCCACGTTTCGCTCGAAGTGCATTACTCGGATGGTCGCGCCGCGTGGATCGGCGCCTATCCGAACGGCTACTATCAGAACTTCGCCTCGACCGGCGGCCGTCTGCTCTGCGAGTTCAACGCTGAACCGCGCACGGCGGGCGCGACGCTCTATCCGGTTGCTATTGGTGAGCGCGCGGTTCCGCTCGTCAGTTCGCTCGCGCGAAGCTGCACGGAATTCAACGCACTCCCGCCCGTCGCGTACGTGCCCACGCCCTCGGCCGCCGGCGATTTACCGGACAATGATTTCGTCTTCGGACTACTGCGCGGGCAGGGTTACGCGGTGCGCTCCGATCAGTTTGCTCTGCCGCCTAAGCCGGCCGTCTCCGCCTCGCTCACCGCGAAGCCGCCCGCCAAACCGCAAAGCAGCGGCGCGGTCAATCAGACGCTGAAGTAACTAGCAGCCGCGATAAAGCGGTCCAGGCTGAATCAAGTTAGTCTCCTAGATCAGCGAGATCGTCTCTTTCGCCTTCGGCATTGCTGCCAGGGCGTCGAGGAGAGCTGTCGAGAGCTGGTCGCAGAGCGGGTTATCGAGTTCGTCGAGGCGGCCTGCGTCGGCGATCGCCATCAACTCGGGATCGAGGGGCATACGTGCGAGCAGCGGAGCTTTCGCCAGATCGGCGACTTGTTGCGCGTAGGATGGTCCCCAGATGTCGTAGCGCTTTCCGGTATCGGGCGCGACGAAGTATGACATATTCTCGACGACGCCGATGATCGGGCGCTTCAGCTGATGGACCAGATTCGCGGCTTTGCGTACGATCATCGTCGCGAGCGCTTGCGGCATCGTCACGAGAACGACGCCGTCGATCGAGAGCGACTGCAAGACCGTGAGCGGCGCATCTGAGGTTCCAGGCGGAAGGTCGACGAGCAACATGTCGAGTTCGCCCCACATCGTCTGCTCGAAGAACTGACGGATCACGCCCGAGAGAATCGGTCCGCGCCAGATCATCGCCGTGTCTTCCTCGGGCGTGAGCAGGTTCGAACTGACGACTTGGATCGCGGAGCGCGTCGTCGCGGGGACGAAGAGCGGCTTGGTTTGGCCGGCGGCGTTGATCGCATCCTCCGGCGCCTTCTCGATCTTGAGCGGCTCGCGCAATCCAAAGAGTCTCGGAATCGACGGCCCCGTGATATCCGCGTCGAGAATCCCGACACGCAAGTTCTTCCGGCGCAGGCCGACCGCGATCATTCCGGTGGTGAGCGATTTGCCGACGCCGCCCTTGCCCGACATGATCGGCACGACGTATTTGATCGTCGCTTTTTTCACGAAAGCGCCCGGCGCCTTGCGTTCGGGACGGCGGTCCTCGTTCATGATCGTGGGAACCCGGCCCGAGAGCCGGGCTTGCGTCAGTGCCGCCAGGATCGGCTCGGCCCGCAGTCCGTGCGCCTTGGCGCCCTGTTCGATCGTCTCGTATTTATTGACGCTGCAACCCGAGCAAGCCAGGCCGAAGCCCTCGAGCACTTCTTGGGCGATCGGCAGGGTGGCGACGAGTTCGCGAAGATTGGTCTCGAGAGTGATCTCTATGACGGCCATGACCCGCTACTCTTCGCGTGATGCGACCCTTTAACTTCCGCCGCACGATCGTCACCTACATGGTGGCCGGCATCGTCCTGGCGCTGGTGCTCCACTTTTTGATCGCACGGTGAAGAGCGAGGCGCTTGACGAGATTAGCAGGCGGCTCTCGCTTACGCCGGAAACCCGGCGCGCATGACGCTCGCGGCGGGGATCGATTGTGGCGCGCTGGCCGGAGGCGCGAGCTCGCCCGTGCGCACCGGTGCGGCGGTCGGCGGCGCGCCGTTCGTGCAGGCTTACGGACGCGGCGCTTACGCGTACGACCGGGGCGGGCGCGAATACGTCGACTACCTGATGGCGTATGGGCCGCTGCTCTTTGGGCACGCACACCCGCCGCTCGTGCGCGATCTCGATGCAATCGCGGCGCGTGGCAGCGTCTTCGGCTCGACGCACGAAGAAGAAGTACGCTTGGCCGAGCGTATTTCGGCAGTCCTCCCGTCCGTCGAACGCTTACGCTTCGTCAGCACCGGCACGGAGGCGATGATGAGCGCGGTGCGTGTAGCGCGCGCGTTTACGGACCGGCCCGCGATCCTACGTTTTGCCGGAAACTATCACGGCCACTTCGACGCGGCGTTGCACGAGGCCGGCGCTTCGGCGCAGACGAGCGATGCGGCGCCGAGCGGAATCCCGCCGGGCGTGCGCGCCGACGTCATCGTCGCGCGCTACAACGATCTCGCCGATCTCGATGCGAAACTCACCGATCGCGAACACCAACTTGCCGCGCTTGCGGTCGAGCCGATCGTCGGCAACATGGGACTCGTCCTGCCGGCGCCCGGTTTTCTCGATGGCATATACGAGCGCGCCCGGCGCTACGGTGCGCTCGTCATCTTCGATGAAGTGATCACCTGGCTACGTCTCGGGCTCGGCGGTGCGCAAGTCGCGCTGGGATACGAGCCGGATTTGACCGCGCTCGGCAAAGTGATGGGCGGTGGCTTTCCGCTGGCCGCATTCGGCGGGCGCGCCGATATTATGGACGCGCTCGCGCCGGCCGGCGCCGCATTTACCGGCGGCACGTTCTCCGGCAATCCCTTCAGCGTCGCCCTCGGGCATCGCGTCCTCGATCTGATCGAGAGCGATCCCGGGATGTACCCGAGGCTTGATGCACGTGCACATCGATTGGCAGCGGGCCTGCGCAGCACGTTAGCCGAGCTTGGCCTGCCATATCCGGTGACGCAACTCGCGAGTATGGTCGATCTTAAGTTCCGGCCTGGGCCGCCGCCGCGCGATGACGACGAGGCCGCACAGGCCGACGGGGTAGCGTTTTCCGCCTATTACCGTGCGATGCGCGAGCGTGGCGTCTTGCTGGCGCCCTCGCAGAATGAATTGATGTTCCTCTCGACCGCGCACGGCGCCGCCGAAATCGACCGTACGCTCGAAGCCGCCGCCGGCGCGCTGCGCGAACTCCAAGCGAAAGGTGTGATATGAGCCGACTCACGCGTGAAGAGATTCTCGCGCGACTTGAAAAGCTACCGGACTGGCATCACCGCGGCAACGCCATCGAGCGGCAGTTCGATTGTGAGACCTTTGACGGCTCGATGAAGTTTGTGAACGCGGTCGCCGCGGCAGCCAACGCGGCCGACCATCATCCGGATATCACGATCTGCTGGAACCGCGTCACGCTGACGCTTTCGTCGCACGACGCTGACGGCATTACCGAGCGCGACTTCAAACTGGCTGCGACGGTCGATACGTTAGTGTCAAAGAGGAGTGCCTAGCTGCCCCGCGCGATGGGCTGCGGGTAGGCGGCGACGCTTTTGTGCCCCGCAGCGTCGACCGAACGAAGGCCGAAGATCCAGTCGTCCTTCGATAGGCCCTTGATCGTCGCGGTCGTCACGTTCCCGATGGCCCGCGCGTGCGTCCAAACCGGCTCGTAGGTTGCACGCCAGACGATCTCATACGAAGCCGCCGACGGCACCGCAGCCCACTCGAGCGTCGAGTCGTAACTCAGTTCGCGGTTCGAGATGCCGGGTACCGGAGCCGGCGGAGCGCTCGCCAGCGCGGCGACGTCGGCGACGTTCAGCGCGGTGACGCGTCCAAGATATGCAAAGTCGACGTACTGAAGTTGGTCGCCGTAATGAATCCCGTTCTCATCGCGAATGTCTTGGTGCTGGTGCTCGTAGTTTTCGTGCTGCTCGACGTAGCGAACGGCTGAAAATCCCTGATCGGCAAACGATTGCTGGTCGCCGCCGCGCAGGAAGCGATCGGAACGGTAAATGAGGTTGACGTTCATCTCGGGCAGGTACGCGAAATCGATCTCCTTGAGCGTGCGCGCGAGTTCCCGGGCCCCGGAGTCATTCTCGCTGCCGATCTGATTGATGCGGCGCAGTGCCGTATCTTTGGGGAGCGCTTCGCTGAACAGGCGCACGTCGTGCGGCGATTGCTCACCGCCGTGGCCGACCGAGGCGCCGATGATATCGTTGTTCACGTTGGCTTCGACCTTAACGCCGAGGTCCTTGAGCGACTTGGCGTAATGGGCCGACCCAAACAAGCCTTGCTCTTCGCCATCGAAACACGCGAAGACGATGGTCGCCCGAAAATGCAGCGGCGCGAGCACGCGCGCGGCCTCGATAACCGCCGAGACCGCCGAGCCGTTGTCGTCCGCGCCGGGCGAATCTTTTATCGGGTCGTTCCCGTCGGAGTTGCGCGAATCGTAGTGACTCGACATGACGATGATCCCGCGCTGCGGATCGTCACCTTTCAAGGTTGCGATGACGCTCGAGGTTTCGACGGCGCGCGGGATGCGATCGGCCTTGGGCTGCATGAACGTATCGAGCGCAACGCTGAGGCGTCCGCCGCTGGACTTTGCGATCTCGCGGAATTGGCCGGCGATCCAGTCGCGCGCCGGAAAGACGCCGCGTTTGGAATTCGTCGAACCCTCTGAAAACAGATTGCGCGTCCCAAAGCCGACGAGGCGCGTATCGATCGAACGCAGGTTGTCGGCCGAGACCTTTGCGACTGCGGCGGCGATCTGCGGATCGACCGAAAGGGGTGCCATCTCGTCGGCGCTGCTACTCCGGCTGGGAAGGAGCGTGCAGAACATCAACGTGAGGAGCGTGGTAAAGCCAAGAACGCGACGCATCATCGCTCGCTCGTTACACACTTCTTAGGAGCGCCCTTTTCGGTGTCGCCCTAAACGGTCACGCGCTCCGTATCGGCGTCGTGTTTCAGATAACGTCCGATGGTCACATTGGTCCCGCGGCCCGGCATCGTGCTCAGAGAGAAGATGTCGCTGCAGCGGCGCATAATCGCAAGACCTCGGCCACGCTCGGCCAACGGATCGGGCAGTTCGGGCACGACCGGCGGCTGGCCCGCAAATCCCAAACCGAAGTCCTCGATGCGCGCCACGATGCGGTCCGCGCCGATGCGGCATTCGATCAGGATCGGGTCGTCGCCCAAACCATGTTCGATCGCGTTAGCAAGCGCTTCCCCGAATGCTACTAAAAAGTATGAAAGGTCGGACCCGCCGATCCCTCGGCTGCTAGCGAACTCAACAACTCGTTCTCGCACGACGCCGCACAGGTGAGCTTGGGGTGGGACTCGGAGTTGGAGCAGCGCGTCCGGCATGGGCACCATCTTCACGTCTTGACAATATTTCCCAATTCCGAGGAGCCCGAAACGCCACTAAATGCTAAGTCCTCGTCAGCTCGAGCGTCCCGCCGGAAGCATGCGATCGTCTACGTGCTGACCTGTAGCGACGGCTCGCTCTACACCGGCTGGACGACCGACCTGCCGGCCCGGCTAGCGGCGCATCGCCGCGGCGACGGCTCGCGCTATGTCCGTTCGCGTTTACCCTTCAGTTTGCGCGCGTGGTGGAAAGTAAACGATCGTAGCGCGGCACTACGCGACGAGGCGCGCTTCAAGGCGCTCTCGCGCGAGCGCAAGTTGCAAGCGTTGGCAGTGGGACAGGTTTTCGGGCGCCGCGTGCGCAACGCCCCGGCTGACATTTTACTCTAAGACGGAGAATCTATGGCCACGCACACCCTGCCGACCGGAACCGAACTGGACGCGCTCGCTACCGAAGCGGAGAACGTGCAAGCTCGCATCTCAACCAAGAAGGGCGACATCGTCTTCAAGTTCTATCCGCACGACGCGCGCCAGCACAGCGCGGCGTTCATCAAACTGGCGCGCGCCGGTTTCTATGATGGCTTGACCTTCCATCGCGTCGAGCCCGGCTTCGTCGTTCAAGGCGGCTGTCCGAGTGGAACCGGCACCGGCGGTCCCGGTTATCAAATCGACGCCGAGTTCAATGCGCAGCCGCATGTCAAGGGAACGGTCGCGATGGCGCGCTCGAGCAGCCCCAACTCGGCGGGCTCACAATTCTACATCTGTCTCGGCGACGCGCGCTTCTTGGATAAACAGTACACCGTCTTCGGGCAAACCGTCTCCGGCCAGGATGTCGTCGACGGCATCCGCGTCGGGGACGTGATGGATTCGGTCGCGATCGAAGCGCTTGGATCTTAACAGCCCGCCGCCGCCCATGCCCGATCCGAAGGACCTCGCGAACTTCGGGTGGCTTGAGACGTGGATCGCGCGTGGCGCCGAACCTACGCCGGCCGGCTTTCGATGGTTGAGCGACGCTGCGTTCATAACCGTCGTCAACCTACGCGCGGAGGACAACACGGAATCGTTCTTGACGAAGGATCTCGGCCTGAGCGGCTACTACATTCCGGTCGTTGACAACACGCCCCCGACCGACGCGCAAGCGTTCGACTGGCTGAACCTATGCGCGGACGTGGCCGCTCGCACGCTCTTCGTCCATTGTCAGAGCGGGCATGGCCGCACGTCGACGTTCTGCATCTTGTTACGTTTGGCGCAAGGCCGCAAGTTGGAAGAAGCGATCGACGAACAGGTCAAGCACTTCGAGTTCAAGCCGGAGCACGATGTGGCGCAGGTGGCCTATTTGCACGACGTCCGACGCCGCATGAAATCAGGCGAACTGAGCTTGCCGGCGATTCTCTGACGCAGGTCGTGTTTTAGCCGCCGATCGCGGCGTTGACGGCCTTCGCGATGTGACGAATGGCATTCAGTCCGGCGGAGTAGTCGTTGAGGCCCTTGGTCATCACCGCGAGCACGTACGGCGCATCGCCCATCGGATCCACGATCGCGACGTCGTTGCGAACGTAGTCGACTTCGCCGGTCTTGTTGGCGACCGGCGTTCCCTTGGGCAACCCTCGCACGATCTTATCGCGGTCCTCTTGCTGAAGCAAAATCTCGATCATCTGCCGGCACGACTGCGGTGACGCAATCGTGCGGATGCCTTCGTGCGAGCCACGCTCGATCTGGTACAGTAGCGCGCCGATATCGTGCGGGCTCGTCAGGTTCTCACTGTGTCGAACGATCGCGGTGTAGTCGAGAAAGTGCCGCTTGAGTTGCGTGTGCTTGAGGTTGGAACGGCTCGCCGTGGCGTTGATGCGGTCGAATCCGAGTAGCGTGATCAGCGCATTCGATGCCGTGTTATCGCTTTTGGTGATCATCGCGTGCGCCAGACCCGCGACTTTGAAGGCATCGCCGGGCCGCGCTTGAGCTAGGAAGTCGGAGCCGCCGACCATATCGCTCTCGCGCAAGCGGATCGAACTTTGCATGATGGCGGGCTCGCGCTCGGCGACCTGATAGAGGGTGACCAGGATCAGCAGCTTGATGACGGAGGCCGCCGGAAAGCGCTCTTCCGAGTTGTAGGAGACCGCCGCTCCGTCGAACCCGAGTCGCCGGGCGTAAACGCCGACGATGCCGCTCGAACTCGAAGCGGCCTGCTCGACCGCGTCGCGCAGCGAGCCGGCGCGTGCGCCGAGGGGAAATGTAGCGGCAGCGGCGCCGGCAACGAACGCGATGCGTTTCACGGAACCCGGTCTTACGGACGAGGAGTCGGCGATTCCTCGCAAGGAAGCGAACCGCATGAAGCGCATCATTTTTCTGGCAATGCTCTTGTGCTGGTCGTCCGCTTGTCTCGCTGCGAACGGGGCGCAGCCTCCTTCGCTCGCGGGGCGGCTGTTCGTCGTCGATCCGGGGCATGGCGTGCGTTATCCTGACGGCAGCCCGCTCAACGTTGGCGCGGTCGGCCCGGGCGGCTACGAAGAAGCGAAGATCACGCTCGCGGTGGCTGAGGATCTCGCGCGCCGCTTGCGCGCGGCGGGGGCGCGGGTCGTGATGACGCGCTCCTACGCGAAACCCTACCGCATCGGAACCGTTATTCGCGTCGATAACCGCGCGCGCGCGGCGCTCGCCAATCGGCTCGGCGCGACCGCGTTCATCGCCGTGCACGCCGACGGTTCGCTCGATCGCGGCCGCCGCGGAACAAGCGTCTTCTGGCTGCGACCAAATTCGGCGGCCTTGGCACGCGCGGTGCGTGCGCACCTGGCGCCGCTCGGACTCGGCGAATCCGAATTTCACATGCGCGATCTCGCGGTAACGAATGAGGCGCGCGTCCCTGCCGTCCTCGTCGAGATCGGCTTCGTCTCGAACCCGGCGCAGGCGCAATTGATCGCGTCGCCGGCCTTTCAGGAGCGCGAGGCGCAGGCCTTGTTCGATGCGGTCGCGCAGACGTTCGCGGCATGAGTCAAACGCCGCTCGTTCCCTCCGATCTGTACCGGCTGGCAATGCCGAGCGACCCACAGTGCGCGTCCGACGATCGCGTCTTCTTCGTGCTCTCCACGCCTCACGAAGAGTCCGATGAAGCGCGTACGGCAATTTGGTCAGTGCGCTCCGGCGCGCCGGCGGCTGCATTCACCTCGGGAATCCACGATCGCATGCCCCGCGTCGCGCCCGATAGCGACCAGCTTGCTTTCGTCGGCGACCGGGGTGAGGGGAAGAAGGTCTACGTCATGCCGCTCGCCGGTGGTGAGGCGCGCGCCGTGACGCCCGCGTACGACGCGATCGCGGCGATCGCGTGGTCGCCGGATGCGCGACGTCTGGCGTACGTTGCGGTCGCACCGCTCGATCCCGCGAGCGCGCGTATCGCCCTGGACGAACGTACCGGCGCGCGCCACATCCGCGCGCTACCGTTCAAGAGCGATGACGATGGCCTGCTCGACGGCCGCCGCAAGCATCTTTTCGTCTGCGATCTCGCAGGCGGTGAACCGGTCCGCATCACGCACGGCGATTTCGATGTCGCCGGCCCCGCCTGGTCACCGGATGGAACGCAGATCGCGTACTCGGCTCGGGTCGACATGCGCGAGGATGCGTTTATCGATGACATTTTCGTTACGGCGCCGGATGCAGCGAGCGTGCCGCGGCGTCTGACGGCCTCGAACGGACCGATGATGCTGCCCTCGTTCTCGCACGATGGGCGCGAGATTGCGTTCATCGGGCATCTGCACGGCGACGATGCCGGCGGCCGCTTCAATAACGAACTCCTCATTATTCCCGCCGCCGGCGGCGCGCTCCGCTCGCTCTCGGCGAGCGTCGACCGGTCGGTAACCGACTACGTCATCTGCGACGTTCGCGGCGTCGGCGGACAGCAGGCGCCGCTCTGGTCGGCCGGAGATACCGAACTCTACGTGCCGTTGTGTTCCGAGGGCGCATGCGCCATTGCATCGTTCGCGCGCGACGGAGCATCCCATCGCGTCGTCGCCGGCGGCGAGCGCGACATCTATTCGTTCTCGCGCGTAGCCGACGGAACGGTCGGCTTTGTCTACTCCACGCCGCTCGTGCCGAGCGAGATCGCGCTGCTCGATTCATACGGCAACGAGGAGCGCCTGACCGATTGCAATCCGTGGCTGGCGGAACGCGCACTGCGCGCGCCGCGCCGTGTTCGGCCGAGCGCGAAGGACGGGTGGACGCTCGATCTGTGGCTGCTCGATCCCGATCGGGCTGAGCACGCACCATGGGTACTCGAGGTCCACGGCGGCCCGCACATGGCGTACGGTTTCGCCTTCTGTTTCGAATTTCAGATGCTCGCGTCGCATGGTATGGGGGTCGCCTACGGCAATCCGCGCGGCAGCCAAAGCTACGGGCACGCGTACGCGGATGCGATCACCGGCGACTGGGGCGGCATCGATGCGACCGACGTGCTCGCGCTCCTCGACGGTGCGGAGGCGAATGCGTCGATCGACGCTCGACGTATCGGCATCGCGGGTGGATCGTACGGCGGTTTCATGACGACCTGGCAACTGGGCCACAGCAAACGCTTCGCCGCCGGCGTCTCGATGCGTGCGGTCAACGATCTCGTCAGCGAAGTCGGCGCCGCCGACCTCGGCTGGTTCCTCGAACGCGAGGTCGCTGCGCCGTGGAACGACGGCGGCCGCAAACTGTTTGAGAACTCGCCGATGCGCGCGGCGCACGAGATCGACGTCCCGCTCCTGGTCGAACATTCGGAACGCGACTATCGCTGCCCGATCGATCAGGGCGAGCAACTCTTCACGCTGCTGCGCCGGCTTGGCCGCACCGCGACCGAGTTCGTGCGCTTCACGGGCGACGGCCACGGCCTCTCACGCACCGGCAAGCCGCGTAACCGCATGCTGCGCTTACGCGCGATCGCGCACTGGTTCATCCGGTATCTGAGGCCCGACGGCATCACGCCGGTCGGCGACGAGGCCGGTGCGCTCTTCAAGCCGCTGCCGAACGAAACGGCATAGCGAACGCGTCTCGAAAGAAAAAGACCGGAGCATTGCTGCTCCGGCTCTTGGTGTCTTTGTTTAGAAGACTACTTCGGCTTCTTGGTGGCCATGGGCATCGGCTTCTTGGTGGCCNNGCCTTGGGCATCGGCTTCTTGGTTGCCTTGGGTGCCGGCTTCTTGGTCGCCTTGGGCTTCGGCTTGGGTGACGCCATGTGACCGGGCATGATGGCCAGCATGGTTCCGTTTGTAACGGTGGCCGGAGCCGCCGTCACGAGGAGCGGGGTCGCCACAAAGGCGAGACCGAGAGCGATTGTAAGGATGCGCTTCAAATCAGGACTCCTGTAGAGAGAATAGCATTGCGCACGACTGTATACACGTCGTGTATAGGGCCGCTTCGCTAGGCCGTAGGTTTGGGCCTGGCCCCGTCGTGGCGCAATAACCAGGCTGTACGATCGAGACCGCGCCGTAGCCCGTGAGAAATCGGGTTTCGTGCGTTGGCGGAGCCGACGGCTCGGGCTGAGGGACAACCCAGCCGCGCAGCGCGAGATTCAGCTTCCCGTTCCTTGATAGCGATTCAACCCGACCCGCCAAAATGCGTATGCGAGCCCGAGCCAAACGAGCCCGACGAGCGGCGTGAGCAGGCCGACGTTGGGCGAGAGCGCGAGTGCGCCTTCGGTCTTGTGCAGCAAGAACGTCGCCGGAAAGTAATTCATGAACGCAAACGGAAAGACGAAGGCCAAGAAGACGCGGACGGCGCGAGTATAAATGCTGATCGGATAACGCGTGAAGTCTTGTTCGAGCGACATGACGACCCAACGCAACGTCTCGATCCGGATGACCCAAAAAGAGAGGGTCGCGATCGCAAGTTGAATCCCGAAGTCGATCAGCGCGCCGCCGATCATCACGAGTGGAACGAAGAGGACGTACGTGAGGTCGACGCGCAGGCCCGCGTAGACCGTGACGAAGCCGAAGAAGATCGCCGCCAGGACCAATTCGTCGGGCCAGATCTGCTGTGGTACGGTCAAGGCTTGGAAGAGCGGATCGAGCGGCCGTATCAGAAAGCGATCGAAGCGGCCTTCGCGTACCATCGCCGGGACATCACCGATCGTGAAGAAGAACGTATTGTGGAACGCATGCCCGAGCATCCAGAGGCCGTAGAGCACGGCCATCTCTTTGAAATCCCACCCGTTCATCGACGGGAACTGGTTGAGGGTGACCCACAGCGCCGCAATCGCCGTCGCGTGATACATCAGCGTGAAGCCGAACCACATCAGGAAGTTGGCGCGATACTCGATCATCGTGAGCAAGTTGATGCGCCAGTACTGGTAGTAGACGGCGAAAGCGGCGTTGCGTGAGTTCGTGGCTAGGGCTTTCCGTTGATCATGAGGCGCGCGTAGGGCGTTCCTGCATTCATGATCCAGGTTCCCGTCGACTTCAGGAAAATGAAACGAGACTGCATGAGTCCTCCCCGCTGACATGACGTTACGACCGTTTGTGGCGACTCTCCCCGTCGTCGCGCCGTACCGGCTCGACCTCACGGTCTCGGTCCTGCGCCGCTTCTCGACCAACGTCGTCGACCGCCTATCGGGCGACGGCGACTACGAGCGCGCGCTCGATGGGTTCTCCGCGCCGGCGCTCGTCGCGGTACGGCAGTGCAACGAGGCCGCTCTTGAAGTTGCGATCGACGCGCCGGCGGGCGAAGCGGAGCGTGCGCTCGCCCTCGTGCGACGGATGCTCGGCGTCGACCGCGATCTGACGCGCTTCGATCGCGCCGCCGCGAAGGTGCCGTGGCTGCGCGGACTCGCCAAGCGAATGCGCGGCGTGAAGCCGCCACGCTATCCAACTCTTTGGGAAGCCTGCGTGAATGCGGTCGTCTTTCAGCAGATCAGTCTGCACGCCGCGAGCGCGATCCTGCGCCGCGTGATCGAAGCGCTCGGCTCGAAGCTCGAAGGCGCCGGCGGCGTGCTGTACGCGTTTCCGTCGCCACAGACGGTACTCGGCGCGACGGATGCAATACTTGGCAGCGCCGGGTTGAGCGTCAACAAGATCGCAGCGTTACGGCGAATCGCGGAAGCGCTTCTGGGCGGCGCACTTGACGAGGCGATGCTGGAAGAACGCTCGAGCGTTGACGCTGCAACGCTGTTGACCTCGATCAAAGGCATCGGCCCGTGGACGGCCGCTGTGATTCTGTTACGCGGACTCGGGCGGCTCGACGTCTTTCCGGCTAAGGATTCGGGCGTAGCGCGCAGCATCGCGGTTATCGTCGGCGCCGAGCCGATCGACGTTGCGGCGACGCTGAAAGCGCTCGGCGACTACCGCGGGATGCTGTACTATCATCTGTTGCTGGCGCGGCTCGATGCGCGCGGCGAACTCACTGCGTGACCTTGGCCAGAAACGGAAGGAAAGCAGCCGCGAATTTCTCGGGTTGATCGTACATGACATAGTGTTTCGAGGGGGCGACTACTGCGATCTCGAGGTGCGGGGTGCCTGCGTACTCGGCGGCATAATACGCGCGGTTTCGTTCGGCATTGGCTTCGGTATCGGCGACGCCGATCAGAAGCAGCGGCGCGCTGATCTTCGATAACAGCGGGTGAAGATCGGCGAGCGACATTTCGTAGACCGAACCGGCGATCGTATGCCGGTCGGCCTTATTCCAGCTTGCTGCGACGAAGTCGATATTTTTTGGGTCCGTCACGAGCGACGTGATCCCCACCCTCGATTGTGCTTCGTACGCAGCTTGGGGCGAGGCCAGCATACCGTCGCGATATGCGGTCATGAAGGTGCGCCGCTCGCTCATCGTGTCGCCTGGACGCATCGGCGGATAGAGCGGAAGCGCGTCGATCACAACCACTGCCCCGACGTTATCGGGAATCGTCGCCGCGATACGCAGCGCGAGATGACCGCCTAGGCTATGGCCCGCCAGGATCGGAGCCCGCAGTTTCTCCTGCGCGATCAGATCGATGATGCTCTGCGCGAAGGTATCGAGATAGTTGCCGGCAACGGCCGGTTCGCCGTCGAAGCCCGCGAACGTCACCGAATAAATCGTATAGCGCTTCGCCAGTTCGGGCGCGACGCCGTCGTAGGCCCAACTGCCGCCTCCGAGTCCGGGCATCAAGATCACGGCGTGCGGTCCGCTGCCGCTCTTGGTGACGTAGGCTGCGCCGACGTGCAAGCTGGTGCCGGCGGCGAGCGCCGGCTGGAACGAGAAGATGAGGAGCGCCAGCGCGGCGAGTGTGCGAACGAACATGGTGACTTTTATCCTTCGTAGATGAAGATGTCTTCGATTGCGCATTCGAAGAGGCGTGCGATCTTGTACGCGAGGGGAAGGCTCGGGTCGTACTTGCCGACCTCGAGTGCGTTGATCGTTTGACGGCTGACGTCGAGGCGAGTGCCGAGTTCGGCTTGCGACCACTCACGTTCGGCGCGCAACTGGCGCAGCGTGTTCTTCATAGCGACTAGCGGTAGCGGCGCGTTGCGAGCGCGCTGCCGGTGCACCAGCTAAGCGCCAGCACGGCCCAGACGAAGAACATCGATTGTCTGGGGAAACCGGCATAGACTTCGAGGAACCCATACGAGAACGTCACGATCGCAGTGGCAAAAAAAGCAAACAGGATGCCCTCGCTCTGGATTTTGCGCTGCAATTCATCCATCGCGCGAAAGCCGTCGAGGCTGGCGAACCCCGCTAGGGTCGCCGGGATCATCGGAAGCAGTGCGGCCGGAATAGTGAGCGAAGCGGGGATGATCTTGTTATTGAAGGCGGTGCTCGCGGCTAAGACCACGACGACATAGACGCTCATCCATATGATGAAGCGCTTGCGCGAATCCTTGTCGGGCGAATTGCCCCATGGGCCGCCCGGGATCAAAAATTTCGCGAGCACTCCACCGATAACGCCGACCACAATCCAGCCCGCCAGGCCTAAGTAATCCACGAGTTCTCCCATCAGAGCGGGTGCCTCCGGAGTGTAAAGCATGCTCAAGGTTATATACTTGACTCCGCAGGCCCTTATCCTGTATACTTAAGGCATGCCGAAGCGCAAGATTCCAGCCAACCCGGGACCCGCCACCCTTCAGGAAGCGGTCCGCTACTTTACCCCCGACGTTGCCCACGATTTCGTGGCTAAAATGCGCTGGCCGGAACGGGCCGTTTGCCCCCGTATGGGCTGCGGCTCGGCGGCTGTTACGTTCATGCGAAAGCGGAGCCTGTGGCAGTGCAAAGACTGCCGGAAACAGTCCTCGGTCAAGGTCGGCACGATTTTTGAGGACTCGCCGATCGGACTCGACAAGTGGGTCGTCGCCATGTGGATGCTCGGCGGTTGCCGCAACGGCGTGTCGTCCTGTGAGATCGGGCGGACGCTCGGCATTACGCAAAAGAGCGCGTGGTTCATGATGCACCGGATTCGCCTGGCCATGAAGCACAAGTCCCTCGAAGCGCCCCTCTCGGGCGAAGTCGAAGCGGACGAAACCTTCGTCGGCGGCAAGCGCCACTTTTACGAAATGGGCGGGCACGGCGGAATCAAGACGCGCGGTCCGGCCTTCGGCAAGACGACGGTATTCGGTATGGCTGAGCGCGGCGAGCATAGCAAGGTTCGCGCGATGGTCGTCCCCGATCACAAGGCGCGGACGCTCGCGCCGATCATCCGCGAGAACGTCGAACCCGGTTCGGCGGTCTATACTGACGCGCTGCGCTCCTATCGCATCCTGAGCGACCAATACCGCCATGCGTTCGTGGACCATACGATTCAGTATGTTCAAGGCCGCGTCCACACGAACACCATCGAGAACTTTTGGTCTTGCCTGAAGCGGACGCTCAAGGGAACCTACATCGCGCCGCGTGGTTGGCACCTTGACGCCTACCTTGACGAGCAAGTGTTCCGCTTCAACCATAAAGAGTTGCCGGACCAAGCACGGCTGGAGATCGCGCTCGAAACCGTTGAGGGCCGGCGACTCACGTACAAGCAGTTGACGCGCAAGAACGTCATTCTTCGGGCTCGCAAACCTCGGGCTTAACGAGGTCGGTCGCGCTATCTTCGACCTTGCGAATGTCGTCTTTGGTGACGGTCAGAATCTGCGCGACGAATGCCTTGAATTGCTCGAACGGCGTCTGATTCATAAGATGGCCTTGATTTGACCTGGCTGCAGGTTAGCTCCGACTGCTTGGGATTCGAACGTTTTGTTCTCCGCTTGATACTGCATATAAGCGGTTCGTATGTCGGCTTCCGATATGTCCGGGGAATCGCACAATTCTGCCCAAAAAAAGCCTCGGCGCTTCTCGCCTTTTGCGAGTGGCTTCTTCGTGATTTTCCCGATATAGTCGTCAAAGCCCCACGTTGATCCGTAAAGAGTAACAAGCCGCTGGTCCTGTAGAACCCAACCGTTGTGCTGAAGGTCTTGGCGTCCTGTCTCCTTTTTCTTGCCATTGTGCCAATACAGCATTTGCCATTGGTCTACGGATGCTGGTTCACCGTAGTTAGTAACCGAAACGTCGGCCACAACGACCGGATTGTGGCCGGACCGATCTACCGTTAAGTTATCAATTACAACCCTAACATCTACGTCGCATTTCGCATCGTCACGTTCTTTCCGCGCTTGTTTTAAGGCGGCGCTGCAATCGTCGCGCTGTCGGATGGCCGCGGTCGCTTGTTCCCGCGCCTCGTCGCGCTCCTTCTTGCAGGCCCCTAACTGCTCCTGAGCATCGTCGCGCTGGCGCTTGGCTTTCTCGAAATCGTCAACATTTTGAAACTTGGGATTAAGACGCCGAATGGTTTCAGTATTTTGACCGAACATAGACCGCCTCGGGTCGGTAAGGCCGAGTGCGAAGGTTTGCTCGTAGTAGATTGGCCCTGGGTCCTTGTCGGCCTCAAGGACGCTGATCTTCGTTGCTGCCTCACCGAGCATGTGTTCCGATTTTTTCAGTTCCCGCATCCAAGTGTCTGCTTGAACCTCGGCAGCGCGCTGTTGCGCTTGGGCTGCGTTTCTCTCTTGCGTCCTGTCGTCAGCATCCTTTTTAGCCGCTACTAGTTTCTCTCGCAAGGAGTCAATATCGCCGCTCGTCGAGTCGGAATTGTTAACGTGAAGAAAGAACAACGTCGCAAAGAAAATGCAAATCCCAAGAGCGCCAAGTATCAACGGTGACATGTGCAGAATAACAGCCGGGACCGCCCCCGCTATTAGAGCGAGCGGGAGCGAACGCCACTTATAGTGTGCAATGAAACCGAACAAGCCAACCGCGATGAGAAGGGCCGATATTCCAATCGCCGACAGGAACCACGGCTTATGCCACAGATCGGCGGTGGGTCCGACCGTCGTGTCCGCGATCAGCAGGCCGATCAAAGCCAAGTACCCGGTCGGAAAGAGGTTCCGAACCTCCAGCCAGGTTGGGCGGGTATGGTCCATTGCTGCCCTGCTTGGCCCCTCAAGTAGTCCGGCCCTTTGCGGAGCCAAGTATATAAACCTGAGCATGCTTGTCATAATGTCAAGCGTGCATGACACTGCGCGGTTGGCGCACCAGGCGAACGGGCGTTCGGACGTCCGTCATCGGCGAAAAAGCGCCGCGAAACGGTAAGCAAGCTTCTTGCCCGCAACCCCTCCTGGGTTATGAGGTGTGAGATGAATACCAAGACGGCTTCGGCCTTTGCAATCCAGCGTTCGGGCGAGCGCGCGTTCTTTGATTTCGGGTGGCTGCAGACGTACCACTCGTTCAGCTTCGCGGATTACTTCGATCCGAAGAATTTGAACTGGGGCGCGCTGCGTGTCTTCAACGACGACGTCGTTGCGCCGGGCAAGGGCTTCGGCACGCACCCGCACCGCGACATGGAGATCCTGACCTACGTGTTCGCGGGCGAACTCGAGCACAAGGACAGCATGGGCAACGTCGGCGTGATTCGGCCGGGCGCGGTGCAATATTTGAGCGCGGGCACCGGCATCACGCATTCGGAATACAACCATTCCGCCGAGCATCCCGTGCATTTGGTGCAGATGTGGGTGTTGCCGCGCGCGCAGGGCCTCAAACCGCAGTACGGACAAGTCGATTACACGCTCGAAGAGCGTCGCGATCGCTGGTTACCGATCGCATCGGGCGAGTCCGGCGTCAACTCGAAGATCGCGATTTGGCAGGATGCGAGCGCATACGTCGCGCGCTTGGAGGAAAAGACGCTGAACTTTGAGGTTCGTCCAGGACGCCTGGCGTTTCTCTTCGCCGGCCCGGGCGAGCTTCGCGCGAATGACGAGTCACTAAAGCAAGGCGATGCGGTTCGCGTCGCCGGTCCGCTTCAACTCGAGATCGCCGGAAAAGGCGAAGTCGTGCTGTGGGATATTCCGGCGGTCGCCGATGCTCCGGCCGACGCATGAGCGACCCGGATGGGAGCCTCCCGGCGAGTCCAGGAGGGACTGAAAGTCGTCGGGGGAGCGGTTGCACGCACCTTGCGGCCATCCACGACGTCAAACCGAATTCTTCGGGTTGCGAAGAGTGCTTGAAGATCGGCGGACGCTGGGTCCACTTGCGGCTGTGTCTGACATGCGGACACGTGGGCTGCTGCGATTCGTCGCCCAACACGCACGCCACCAAGCACTTCCATGCATCGAAGCATCCGATCATCAGTTCGCTCGAGCCCGGCGAACTCTGGAAGTTCTGCTACCTCGACGAGTTGGTCTGGGAGTAGTCGGCAACGGCTGAGCGAATCCCGCACACGTGCAGTGGGGAACGCTCGCGACCTTCGCGCTACTCGAACTGACGCTCTGCCTGATTCCCGGGCCGGCCGTGCTCCTGACCGTGTCGTGCGCGCTGCGTCGTGGCGCCCGCGCCGGGTTCGCGGCGGCCGGCGGAATCCTGGCCGGCAACACGCTCTATTTCGTTCTATCGGGACTCGGAATCGTGGCACTGCTGCTCGCTTCCTATCAGGTGTTCACGCTCGTAAAGTGGGCGGGCGCCGGATACCTGGCGTTCCTCGGGTTGCGCGCGCTACTCGCGCGCGAGGGAATCGCACCCGATCTTACGGCAGCGCGCGAGGGCCAACACGCGCGCTCGTTCACCAGCGGTTTCGTGACGCAGGTTTCGAATCCGAAAGCGATTGTGTTCTTCGTTGCGATCCTGCCGCAGTTCATCGATCCGCACGGGTGGCTTCCGCTGCAACTCGCGATCCTGACGTTGACGTCGATTCTGATCGAGCTCGCGGTTCTGAGCGGCTACACGCTCGCGGCAGACCGACTGCGGCGCGGCCAGTTCGCCGAGCGCGCGTCACTCTGGATCGAACGTGCGGGCGGGCTCGTCTTGATCGGGATCGCAGCGCGTATCGCGCGTGAACCGCTCCTCGGAGCGCCGTGAATCCCGAGACGGCGACCGAGTATGCGGCGCGGCACGGACTCGAGGCGATCGTCGTATGGCAGCGCGGCCGGACCGTCTTCGAACGCTACGCCGACGGATACGATCGGGCCAAGCCGCACGCGCTGTACAGCGGGACCAAGAGTTTCTGGGGCGTCCTCGCCGTCGCCGCGCAGGACGACGGTTTACTCGAACTCGACGAACCCGTGAGCGCGACGATTCCGGAGTGGCGTGAGGATGCATGGAAGGCGCGGGTGACGCTGCGCAGCCTCCTGCAACTGACGAGCGGCATCGGGTTCGGCGGATTGGGGAGCGCGGTCCCGATCTACGAACGCGCGCTCAACGTGACGCTCAGGAACGAGCCGGGCGGCACGTTCACTTACGGAGGCATTCCGTTGCAAGTCTTCGGCGCGGTCCTGCAGTGTAAACTCGTCAAGCGCGCGCTCTCACCGCACGAGTATCTGCGCATTCGCATCCTCGATCCGATCGGACTGAAGATCGGTTCCTGGCGATCGTTAGCGGACGGAACGCAGCCCTTGCCAACGGGCGCCTTCATTACCGCGCTCGAGTGGTTGAAGTTCGGTCAGTTGCTCGTTGCCGGCGGCGCGTGGAAAGACAAGCAGATCGTCGAAGCAGCCTCGCTACGGAGTTGCTTCAAAGGTTCGGCTGCAAATCCACGCTACGGACTCGCTTTTTGGCTCAGTCCGCTGCCCGCGCAGCCCGATCTCGTCTATGCGAGCGGCTCCGGAGGGCAAGCGCTCTACATCGTTGCGTCGGAGCAGTTGGTCGTCGTCAAGTTCGGCCGCTCGGCTTCATACAAGCATGAGACATTCTTGCGCGCGCTGCTGGGAGACGCTTCACTCAAGAAGTCGCGCCAGGCTCGGTAAGCCTTCGCCGAAGGTGGGATGGATGCCGACGAAGGCGTCGAGATCGCGCCACGTCGCGCCGAGTTCGATTGCGAACCCGAGCACGTGGATGAGTTCGCCCGCTTCGTAGCCGACCATCGTCGCACCCAGAATTTTATCGTTGTTCGCGTCGACGACTAGCCGGTAGAAGCCAAGCTCGAGATCCCATTCGGCGCCGCGCGCGACATCTTCGAGTTGCAGCGTCACCGCACGGACGGCCATCCCCTCGGCCTTGGCTTGCTCTTCGGTGAGGCCCGTGCGCGCGAGTTGCGGTTCGGTGAAGGTGCAGTACGAGAGCACCCGATCGTCGCGTCGCCGCGGCGTTCCCGCCAGCGTCGAGCGCACGCGCCGAAAGTCTTCCCACGAGACGTGGGTGAAAGCCGGCTGCCCGGCGACGTCGCCGATCGCGAAGACGCCGGGACACGTCGTGCGCAGATAGTCGTCGACCACGACCGTTCCGTTCCCGGCGAGCGCTACGCGTGAAGCATCGGTGGCCAGGTCCGATGTGTTCGGCTTGCGTCCGGTCGCGAGCAAGAGTCCGTCGCCTTCGAGCGTCGAACCGTCGGCGAGCGTGACCCGGAACGACGCGCCGTCGTGGGTCACCGACGTTGCCGCCGCGTCAAAGCGAAAGGCGACGCCGTCCCGTTCGAACGAGGTGCGTATGACGGCGCTCGCATCGGCCTCCTCGCGCTCCATCACGCGGTCCTTGCCGTGCACGATCGTCACGTGGCTGCCGAGCCGCTGCGCGCCTTGGCCGAGTTCTAGCCCGATATAGCCGGCGCCGACGACGATCAAGCGCTCGGGTAAGACGTCCAGATCGAAGAACGTCGCGTTGGTCAGATACGGCACGTCCGCAATTCCGGCGATCGGCGGAATCGCGGCGCTAGCGCCGGTATCGATGAGCACCGTCGTCGCGCGAATCTCGCGGCCGCCGCCGCGCACGGTGCGTTCGCCCGAGAACGCAGCGTTGGCGTGCACGAGGTCGACGCCGGCTTTCTGCAGCTTCGGGCCGATACCGTCATGCCAGCCGGCGCGCACGCGGCGTACGCGCTCCATGACGGCGCGCTGGTCGACTCGCACGTCGGCATGCACGCCCAAGCTCGCCGCGAGCCGAGCGCGCCCGGCATTGTGCGCCGAGGCTAGAAACGCTTTCGACGGCGTGCAGCCGTAATTCACGCACGTTCCGCCGAGTTCGCCACGCTCGAACAGCACAACACGTTTTCCGGCGCGCGCGAAGTCGACGGCGAGCGGGACGCCGCCTTGACCGCTCCCGATGACGATGAGGTCCGCCTCTTCAATGGCCATCTAGCCTCCTTGGACGACGACGCGCCGTGCGGCGGAGCGCCACACGACGTACGATAGGCCGCCGAACAGTGCGAGCCATAGCAGTTGCGACATGAATGCGCCGGCCCATGCCGAGGGTGGCAAGTCACCGATGTAAATGCGAAGTGGCGTCGAGTAGATCGCCGCGAACGGCAGATCGTTCACGACCCGGCCGAGAAAGCCGGGAAAGAAGGCCAAGGGCAATATCTGGCCGCTCAAGAGATCCGAGGCCCAGCGCACCATCAGTTGGACCGCGAACGTCTCGAGCGTCCAAAAAGCGACTGCGTTCATCAGGAAGTTCAAGAAGAAGTTGACCAAATAGCCGAGTGCGAAGGCGAGTGCGAACGCACCGAGTGCGGCTGCCGCCGGAACGTCGATGTGCACGAGCAGCAACGAGAAAAGCAGCGACGGGAAGATCGTGAGGGCGTGAAAGATCGTTTGCCCGAAGCCGTCGCTGAAGAAGTAGAGCGGCAGGTTGATCGGCTTCATCAGGTCGGTTGCGATCGATCCTTCGCGAATCTTATCGCGGATGGCGCGCGTCCCGTCGACTTCGAGCACCAGCGACATCAGTAGCGCGACCGTCGCGTAGGTGATCATCGAATGCAGTGGGATGCCGCGCGGCGCGACGTTCTGCGAATACAGTGCGGTCCAGAGCGAGCGCAGCAGGTAGACCCGCAGCACGAGCGAGCCGATGCTCGTGAAGACCTCGACGCGGTAGGTCGCTTCGCGCGAAAACGCTTTCTTCGCGAACTCGAGGTACGGTTCGCTCAGTTGGGTCAGCGTCACGTCGCGTGCGCGGGCGGCGCCGCGTAGCCTTCGAGGTAGATCCGGCGGATGATCGATTCGAGTTCGGGCTCCTCGATCGAGACGTCGGTGACGCTGTAGCGTTCGGTGACGCGACGGATCAGTTGATCGGCGCTGATCGTGCGCCGGTCGAAGCGCAGCCGCACGATGTTCGCCGTGCGCGACTCGACCTCGGCGCCGTCGACGGCGACGTCTCGCGCCTCGGAGAGTTCGACCACAAGCGTGCGGTGCGTGCCGTACTGTTCCTTGAGCCGCTCGATCTCGCCGTCGTAGACGAGCCGGCCCTCGTCGATCAGCACGATGCGCCGGCAGAGGCGCTCGACGTCGGCCAGGTCGTGGGTCGTCAGAATGATCGTCGTACCGCGTTCCGCATTGATCCGCGCGACGAACGTCCGTATTGCTTCCTTGGCGACCACGTCGAGCCCGATCGTCGGCTCGTCCAGATAGATGATCTCCGGATCGTGCAGCATAGCGGCCGCGAAGTCTCCGCGCATGCGCTGGCCGAGCGAGAGTTGCCGGACCGGCGTATTGAGGAACTCGCCCATCTCGAGCAGCTCGGTAAAGTGCGCCATATTCGCTTTGTAGCGGTCACGCGGCACGCTGTAGATGGCGCGCAGCAACTCAAACGATTCGATAAGCGGCAGATCCCAGTAAAGCTGGCTGCGCTGACCGAAGACGACGCCGATGTTGCGGGCGTTACGCTTGCGCTCGCGATACGGCACGAGGCCCGCGACCACGATCTCCCCCGCGGTTGGGACCAAAATGCCGGTGAGCATCTTGATCGTGGTCGACTTTCCGGCGCCGTTGGGCCCGATGTACCCGACCAGCTCGCCCGCTTCGAGCGACATGTTGATGCCCTCGACTGCGACGCGGTCCTCGTACTCGCGCGAGAAGAGCGTCTGCAATGCGCCGAGGGGCCCCGGCTTGCGTTTGACCGCCCGGAAGACTTTACGCAGGTTGCGCGTCTCGATGATCGGCATGGACGCTCCGAGCGTTCTTCACGTGCGCCCGGGGACCCGCGCCGCGGCAGCGAAGGACGAACTGGATCGTGATCGTTACCATTTCGCGCGAGTACGGCGCCGCCGGGCTCGCGGTCGCGGACGGCGTCGCCCGCGCGCTCGACTACGAACTCGTTACCGACGATCTGCCGGCGGCAGTTGCCGCGCGCCTCGGCGCCTCCACGGAGGAGGTCGCGGCCCGCGTCGACTCGGACGCATCGTTCTCCGAACGCATGCTGACCGGGCTCGGGGCAGCAACGCCCGAGGTCGTCTCGGCAAATGCGCCGCGCGTCGGCGAGGACTTCGACGAAGACGTGCGGCGCGAGATCGATGCGGCGATCCGGGATCGCGCCGCGCGCGGCGACGTGGTCATCTTGGGGCGTCTCGCGAACGCGATCCTGGCCGGCCGGCCCAATTTGGTGCGCGTCTTCCTGACGGCGCCGCGCGATTGGCGCATCGCGCGTTTGAGCGAGACCTTTCATTTTTCGCGCGAGATCGCGGCCGAGGAACTGGTGCGGACCGACGCCGCGCGCCGGCGGGTCGCCAAGGATCGCTACAATATCACGTGGGGCGATCCGCGTTATTACGATCTGATCCTCGACACCTCGCGCTTCGGAATCGAGGGCGCGGTCGCAATCGTGGCCGGAGCCGTTCGCCTGGCCCTGCCGGAGTGAGCCTGACGCGGCCCATCGTTCCGCTCGAGACCGCGGTCCCACGTCGCCGTGCCACGATTCTGGCGCCGTTCCGCTTCCACGATTTCAGGCTCTTGTGGTTTGGTTTGCTCGTCTCGAATCTCGGCACGTGGATGCAGATTACGGCGCTCGGCTATTTGGTCGCGGCGCTCGCCGGGAGTGCCGGACGGGCCTCGCTCTATCTCGGCATCCTGGGCGCATCGTCGGCAATTCCGGTGATGCTGCTCTCGCCGATCGCGGGCGTGGTCGCGGATCGCTTCCCGCGTCGTCGAGTGCTGTTCGTCACGAACTCGCTGCAGGTCGTTTTCGCACTGGTCCTCGCGCTCTTGGCTACGTTCAACCAATTGCACCTCTGGGAGATCTTCGTGCTCGCGGGGCTACGCTCCACGACGCAAGCGTTCGACGCACCCGCGAGGCAAAGTTGGGTGCCGCTGCTCGTTCCCCGCGAGTACGTTGGCAATGCGATCGGCTTGAACTCGATCGCCTTCAATGCGCCGGCGGTGGTCGGTCCGCCGATAGCGGGTCTCCTGATTTTGACGGTCGGCGTTCAGGCCTCGTTTTACATCAACGCGATCGCGACGTTGGCCGTGATCGCCGCGCTTATTTTCATGGCGCCGTCCCCGCCGAGTTCGACGGTCCGCGAGAATATGTTCGCCTCGATCTTCGATGGCGTGCGCTTCCTCTTCGGCCACTCGGTACTGCGACCGGTCGTCCTCCTGCTGCTGGTCACGTGTCTCTTCGTGCGTCCGTACACGCAACTCTTACCGGCCTATGCGGCACACGTCGTCTTCGTCGATGCGCGCGGGCTCGGCGGTCTACTGGCGGCGACCGGCGTCGGGGCAATTGGCGGTTCGTTCGTGACCGCGATCGTCGGCAGCCGGCGCCGGGCAACAGTTTGGTTCGCGAGCGCGGTGGTAATGTCGCTCGGAACGATCGCGCTCGGCTTCGTCCACATCTACGCCGTCGCACTCGTCGTGCTTGCGGTGATCGGAATGTCGGTGCTCAGCTTCGCGGGCAGTTCGAACGTGATGCTGCAAATGCTCTCGCCGGACGACATGCGCGGGCGCGCGATCTCGGTCTTCTCGATGATCATGCTCGGCGTTGTTCCGGCCGGTTCGCTCTTGCTCGGCTCGCTTGCGTCGCTGATCGGCCTTTCGGAAGCGTTGATGGCCGGTGGCGCGATCTCGCTCGTCATCGCAACATGGATTTACGCGACCGACGCCCAACTTCGAAAAGTATGATCGCCGCGTTCGCTTCCACGTTCGCTCTGGCCACGATGCTTGCGTCGCTACCGCCGCCGATTCTGCCGCGCCCTGCGCACGTCATCGTCATCGTCGAAGAGAACAAGTCCCCGTGGCAGATCGTCGGCAGCAGCCAGGCCCCGTACATCAACGCTCTGATTGCGCGCGGTGCGCTCTTCACCGATTCGCACGGCGTCGCGCACCCGAGCCTGCCGAACTATTTCGCTTTGTTTGCCGGCTTGACCAACAGCAATAACGACGACTGTCCGGCGACCGGCATTCCAACCGACGCGCCGAACTTGCGCAGCGAGCTGAACGGCGCGCACCTAAGCTTCGCCGGGTATTCGGAGGGACTGCCGAGCACGGGCTTTACGGGCTGTTGGGCCGGGAAGTACGGACGCAAGCACGTGCCATGGGTGCATTTTTCAAACGTGCCGCCGTCGGAGAGCCGCCCGCTGCGCGAACTGCCGAGCTTCGATAAGCTGCCGACCGTCTCGTTCATCATCCCCGACGTGGACGACGACATGCACGAGGGTTCGATTGCCGACGGCGACGCCTGGCTGAAGCTTCACGTTTCGTCGCTCGTCGCGTGGGCCGCGCGGCACGATACGCTAATCGTGCTGACGTGGGACGAAGGCTACGATCTGCACAACTCGATTCCAACGCTATTTCTCGGCCCTATGGTAAACCCCGGAAGATACTCCGAAACGATCGATCACTACCGCGTCTTACGCACGCTCGAAGATCTCTACGGCCTCCCGCACGCCGGCCGCAGTGGGGCCGCCGCCCCCATCACCGACTGCTGGCGTTAGCGGCGACGTCGCGTAGCGCTTGATCGAAGCGCGTCAGGATCGAATAGCGGTGCACCATCAGTAGACTATCTGAGGCGCCGGCGTTGCCCCAGTCTTCGCTGAAGCCGAGCGCGTAGCCATTGGCTGCCGCTAGGCGTGCGAGCCGTTCGTCGTAGTTGTCTTCGGGATAGACGAGGGCAAAGACCGGCTTTCCTAGCCGATGTTCGAGCGAAAACTTCGAGAGTTGCAACTCGTGTACGACCGCCTTGTCCGTCAGCGCGCGCAAATCGGGCGGGTGGTTCGCGGTCAAGCTCTGCACGCCGATCCGACCGTCGCGTTCGATCTCTTGGAGTTGCGCCCAGGTATTGTGTCGCTTGGTCGTGGTCGTCCCTACGAAGTTGCTATGCACGAACAACGTCGCCGGATATCCGTAGCGGCGCAGTATCGGGAAGGCATTGTCGTATAAGCCGTGGCCGTTGTCGTCGAAAGTGAGAACCAGCGCCTTCGCCGGAAGCCGCGCGCCGTGCTCGAGATGGGCGCGCAGCGCATCGAGCGAGACGACCGCAAAGCCGCCGCGCCGGATCGCTTCGAGTTGTGATTTGAACGTCTCGACCTCGGTATCGAACCAAACTTCCTTGGGCGTCACGACGTCGTGCCACACCAGCACGGCAACGTACGGCAGGCGTCCGGCGGGGGAAACCTGGGGAAGCGCCTCCGAGGATCGCACGGCGACGGCCGTTCCCAGGAGCATGGCGAGCGCCGTCGCCGAGGCGAGTGTGTTAAGAGCGCGCATAACGTGCAGGTCTTGCGACGACGGCTGAGCAGAATCCCCGGTTGCCCCGTATGAGTCTATTTCTTCAAGCGAGATTCGCGCTCTCAACCACGCGCGGCCGGATAGTAGCGGCGTGCGCAGTGGGCGTACTGCTGCTGCTCGCGGTCGTCGCGGACATGCTGCTGCGCGAGCCGATCGAGCGCGCCGCACTCACCGATCTGCTTGGCTCGGCAACCGGCTACGTGGTATCGATCGACAGCGTACGGCGCGAGGGCGGGCATCTCGTGTTGGCGGGCTTGCACGCCCATTCGCGTGGCGGCGCGCTCGTCGTTGACGTCGATCGCGTCGAGATCGATTCAAGCGGCCCGCGTACGATGCTCACCGTGGATGGTCCCCACTTTGCGGTTCTGCCGGACCGCTGGCGCGGGAACGAGCGCGAGAACATTCGCTCGGGTTTCACCCGCCTGCACCTCGATGGAACGCTCGTCGACGCGCGCATCAAGAACGGGACGGTAGCAATTGCCGCCGGCGCGATCCCCGAACGCGCCGCCGATTTCACCGGTCTTGAGGGCGTCGTCCATCTCAATGCCGGTGCTCTGACGTATCGGTTGACGGCCGAGTTGGCCGATGGCGAGGAGCGCTACCCCGTCGCCGGCGTCGCCGACGTCAACGCTGCGGGCGGAGTCTCGGGGCATTGGACGGCTGCGGCACTGCCGCTGCTGCCGCTCGCTTCCACGATTCCGGCCAACGCCCCGGTCCACGTGCTCGGCGGCTGGCTGCGCGACGTCACCGCGAGCTACGGCGCCGCTCCAACTTTTCGCATCGAAGCGCACGTCGATGACGGCCGACTCGATCTGGTCGAAGCACAGCACCACGAGTTGCGCGGGCTGCACGGCGAGCTCGCACTCGGCGAACATTCGCTCGGCAGTACCGGGATGCGCGCGACGATCGACAGTCTGCCTTTTGAATTTGTGGGAGAAGTGCACGACATCCAGTCGCGCTTCGGCTGGCTGATTGAAGGAACGCCCGATCTCCGTTCGCTCGGACGGCTGATGTTCTCGGTCGCCGCCGAACCTGGTCTGCAATCGGTTCACTGCGAAATCACGGCGCCGGGCGTGATGTTCGCGCAGTACGCGATCACGACGGATCACGGACCGCTCGCCGTCAGCGCGCTGCTCGCAAATCCGCACGAACCGACCCTGCACTTCGATACGGCGATTGCCGAAGACCACATCGTCTCCGAAGGCGAACGCACCTCCGCCATGGGCCTGCGTACGCATGCGATCGGCGGCGTGAACGGCGACTACTTCGATATCGGCCGGACCTATCAACCGCAAGGGCTCTTGATCCGGTCCGGCGCGCTGTTGCGCGGCCCGACCGATCGCTACGCGCTCATCGTGCGTCGCGACGGCGGTGTCACGTTCGACGAGTTCCATCTGCGCGGGAGCGTGACGACGCCGCGCGCGCGTTTCGAAGTCACGCAGTTGAACAACTGGCCGGCCGGCCATGTCACCGTCATCACGCCGGACTTCGGCAAGATGCTGCCGGTGGCGACAGGCGTCACTTTCGCCGCGCTCGACCCGATTCCGATGAAGCCGGGTCATTATCGTGTCTCGGCGGTCACGCCGGTCAGCGCGCCCGTGCCCGTGACGTTCGGCATCGCCTTCGGTCCGCTGGTGAAGGGTCCGCTGCCGCGTTTGGGCGATGACGTGCAGCTTTCGTACGCCCTCGAACCGGCGATCGGCGACGCGATCGCCGGAATCGGTGGCGGCCCGCGCTTGTTGAAAGACGGTGCGTGGTACGACGACCCCCACGCGCCCGCGCCCGACGAACGCGACGTTCGCTGGCCCGTCATCGCGCTCGCGCTGTTGCCCGACGATTTGCTCTTGCTGGTCGCGGTGGACGGCCGCCATCCAGAGCGTTCGGTCGGCATGACGCGGCCCGAATTCGCGGAGTTGTTGCAGCGCTTCGGAGCGACCGATGCGATGGCGCTCGACTCCGGCGGCTCGGTCACGCTGGTTTCGCGCGCGCCGGGCGACGAGAACGTCAGCGTGCGCAATCAGCCTTCGGATAACAGCGCCGAACGCTGGGTCTCCGACGCGTTGTTTCTGTACAGTTCGGCGGGCGCGAACGAGATCGTCGTGCCGCACGCCGCGATGACGCCGATCGCCGTGGCGAAACCGTCGCCGTAGTGCTGGTCTTTCCGCCAGTGTTGGCGCCGCCCGCCCCGTTCCCGCTCGTGCTCTCGGCGCCGCCGCCGCAAACGGCGTTCGTCGCGCCCGGCGTGCAGCGCGCGACGTATCGTCTCTCCACTTCGGCCGGACCGCTGGTCATTTACGCGGTCTCCGTCGATCTGCACGAACCGTCGTTACGCTTGCGGACGGTGCTTGCCTCGGATCGTCTCGTCTCCGCGGGTGAAGGTATTTCGTCCATGGCGCTGCGCACCGGCGCGGTCGCAGGCGTCAACGCCGATTACTACGACATCGGCCAAACGAATCAACCGCTCGGCGTAGTCGTGCGCGACGGCGCGCTGCTGCGCACGCCGTCGACTCGCATCGCTCTAGCGGTGACGACCGAGCGTACCGTTCGTTTCACGAACTTTCACTTTTCGGGCAGCGTCACATATGGCGGCGCGCACGTTCCGCTCACGACCGTCGACGAATGGCCGCCGCAAGGTGGTGTATCGTTTCTTACGCCCGCGTACGGGATGTTGAAGCCGGCTGCGGGTGTGAGCGTTGCGCTGCTCGAGCCGGCGCCCGGCGCGACGGGTATCACCGGCACGTATCGCGTCATCTCGGTCGCCGCTGCGAACGTCGGAATCGTACCGCGCGGCCCGCTCCTGGCTTTCGGTCCGGCGGCACTCAAACTCGCGGCACTGCCGTCCGCCGGTGACAGCGTCGAGATTACCGCAACGCTCGACCCGGCGCTCGGCGATATCACGAGCGCCGTCGGCGGTGGCCCGTTGCTCGTCGCAAACGGCGGCTCCGTCACCGATCCTAATGCGCCGGCGCCGGAGGAACGCGATCGGCGCTTCCCGGTTTGCGGCGCGGCCACGTCCGCCGATGGAACGCTGTTGCTCCTCGCCGTCGACGGCCGGCAGCCGGTTCTCTCCATCGGTGTGACGCGTCCTGAATTCGCCGCGCTGATGCTCGCCCTCGGCGCGAGCGACGGCATGGCCTTTGATTCCGGCGGTTCGGCGACGCTGGTGGCGCGGGTGCTGGGCGATGAGAACGCGAGCGTCCTCAACTTTCCGAGCGACGGCTCCGAACGTCCGGTCGCGGACGGCCTGTTCGTCTACAGCGATGCGCCGCGGGGTTTGCACCCGCGCCTGACCCTACGGCCCGATCGGTTCGAGGCGCTTCCCGGCGCCGTCGTGACATTGCACGCGGCGATCGTCGACGACGCCGGCCATCGCCTGCGCGACGGAGGCACACCCGCGCTTCGCGCGTCGCTCGATCCGGGCCCTCACTCCGCGAGCGTACAGGCAGCATCGGGCGGCGAAGTGGCCGAGGTTGCGTATCGCACGATCGAGAGGCTCGCGCGCTTGACGGTGGATCCCGACCGGCCGAACGCCGAAATGGGCGGTACCATCCACTTCAACGCGCGCGGCCTGGATGCGAACGGCGACCCGGTCGAACTCGGCGACGCGGTCCGCTGGAGCGCCGATGCCGGCTCGATCGCCACGGACGGAACCTACCGCGCCGGCAACGCCGATGCCGCGGTCGCCGCGACCGCCGGCGGCCTCGTCACGCGGGTTGAGGTGCGCGTCGGGCGCCACGAGATGCCGCTCGAACTCTTCACGCCCCCCGCCGGCGACGCATGGCGCTTCGCGACCTTCCCGCGCGGCGGTCCCGGCTCGCTGACATTTTCGCCGGCCGCCCCCGAACTGCGGCTCGGCTACGATTTCAGCGGCGAAAGCCGCGCCGCGTACGCCAACGGCACCTTCGTGCTGCCCGGCTCCCCCCTCGGCTTCGCGCTCGACATTTTGGGCGATGGGAATGGCGCGGGGGTGCGCGTTATCTTCCAGAACCGCTTCGGCGAGCGGCGGCCCCTGACGCTCGTGAGGGCGGTCGATTGGCACGGCTGGCGGCGTATCTCGATCGCGTTGCCGCCGGACCTCAATCCGCCGGTCACCTTAGCCTCACTCTATGCCGTCGCGACGCTCGGTCCGGCGCCCGTCCGCTCGGCCGGGACGCTCGTCTTTCGTAACCCGGCGCTCGTGGCGGCCGGTAGCCCGTGAGGCTCGCGGCGCTCGCTCTCGGGCTCCTCACCTCCATTGCTGCTGCCGCGTTTGCAAACGTGCCGCCGGCCCAGTGGCGCGGCGTGCCCGTGCTGATGTACCACAAGGTCGATGCGATCGTTCCGGCCGATGCGGTCGGTCGCGATCTCACGGTTGCGCCGGCGAGCTTCGCTGCGCAGTTGCGCTGGTTGCGCGCGCACCACATTCGCACGCTGACCGCGGCCGCGTTAGCCGATGCGTTGCGCCGCGGCCAGCACCCGCAGCGCGCGGTCGTGCTGACCTTCGACGATGGGTACGAGGATGCCGCGACGACTGCGCTGCCGCTGTTGCGCGCGAATCATGCGACGGCGACGTTCTATATTTCAAGCGGTTTCATCGGCACGCCGCGCCATCTCAGTTGGGCGCAGGTCCGGACGCTGCAAGCGGCAGGCATGGAGATCGCGTGTCACGGCACGTACCATCTCGATCTCTCGCAACTCGATCGTGCCGAACAGATGCGCGAGGCGAAACATTGCATCGAAACGTTCGCGCGCTATCTGCACGGCTTCCGTCCGGTAACCTACGCGTATCCGGCCGGGCAGTATGACGCGACGACCTTCGTGGTGATGGCGCAGCTCGGAATGCGTCTCGCGTTTACCGAGCATCCGGGCACCGTCCGATCGCTGAGGGCCAGATACGAGTCGCCTCGGCGGCGCGTCCGGCGCGACGACGATCTCGCGACCTTCGCAGCGCTGGCCACGCCCTGACAAAACAAGAAGCGAACCGCGGCGCGCGCGGTTCGCTTCTTGCATCCTGCTAAGGGACTAGGCTGCGGCCTTCTTGGCGGCCTTCTTGCGTCGTGAAGACTTCTTGCGGGCCTTTTTACGGGCTCCCGTCTTCTTCGCAGCTTTCTTGCGGCCGCCGGTCTTCTTGGCTGCTTTCTTCCGCGTTGATTTCTTCTTCGCGGCTTTCTTGCGAGGCGCAGCCTTGCGGGTGGATTTCTTAGCCGCTTTCTTGCGGGTCGCTTTTTTTCTGACTGCCATGTTGTTGGTAGTCATCCTTTCTGCGAACCGGCCGTCTGACGACGACCAGTTCAATCGTCAGGGTAGTTGTTCATGTTATACCGCAAATTGGTGCTTCTTGGCAAATTTTGCGGGTAACGGGCTCTTTACAGTTTTCGGTCGCGAGCCGCGGCGACGTGAGAAAAACGGGGAAGACGTGTCGCGCGAACGGAATCTCGCGCACATGCAACTGACGATCGATGGTGCGAAGTTCGAGGTGCTCGACGCGGGACGCGGACCTGCGATCGTGCTGTTGCACGGCTTTCCACTCGCCAAGGAAACGTGGGACGAACAGGCGCAAACGCTTGCAGCACAAGCCCGAATCGTTCGTTTCGATCTGCGCGGACTGGGCGCGACTACGGTTACCGGCGGTCCGTATCTGATGGAACAACTCGCCGGCGACGTCGCCGAAATTCTCGACGCGCTGGGGATCGAACGCGCCGCAATCGTCGGACATTCGCTCGGCGGATACGTCGCGCTGGCCTTTTTCCGGATGTTCGCGGAGCGCTGCCTCGGGCTCGGCTTCGTCTGTAGCCGCGCGGGCGCCGACAGCGCCGAGCAGGCCGCGAATCGGCTGGCGCTGGCCGATCGCGTGGAGTCCGAGGGCATCGGTCCGGTCGTCGACGCCTTCGTTCCCCGTTACTTCGCGCCGCGCGTCTACGCCGAGCGCCCCGATTTGGTCAAACGAGCGGCCGCGCTGGTGCGCCGGACCGATCCGCGCGGTGCGGCGGCGATGTTGCGCGGGATGGCCGCGCGGGTGGGGTCGGAAGATCTTTTCGAAGAGATGAAGCTGCCGGTCGCCGTCGTCGCGGGTTCCCAGGATGTGCTCGTGACTCCCGAAGAATCACGCATCATCTCGGGCGGCGTCCCGGGCAGCCGGCTCGACGTCCTCGAGTGCGGCCACTCTCCTTTCTATGAGGCGCCGCTCGCGCTCACCGCTTCGCTCCAGCGTTTCGCCGCCGCGATCGCCTCAGAGGTTACGTCATGAACAATAGACTCGCCGGGATGCTCCTGGCACTTTCGATGGCGACGCTCCCCGCGCTCGCCGCGGCTCTGCCCGCAACCGCGGCAGCGCCGCCTCCGCTCAAGTCGCTGCGCCATCTGGTCTTTACCGCCAACGTTGCGACACACCAATCGACCGAGTACAGCGGCGGAAAAGCGATCGACGATCCGTACGGCGGCACGGCGCAGGTCGAGGTGATCGACAAGAAGGCCGACGTCGAACTGGTCTGCGACATCGTGGCCGCTACGGGCGATAACGGCCTCGTGGTGGACATCACCGAGAATTCGCCGGATCGGCACGTCGCGTTGACGCGCGTCGGGATTCACTCGAACGGAGAATTGACCTACCTCGCTCCCGGGCAGCCGTTGAACGAGGAAGAGGCGGTGCTGCTCAGATTCTTGGCGCGCAACGTTATCGGTCCCGACGCCCACGCGGTCGGCGACTCATGGTCGGTTGAAAACACGGGCGACAGCTTCAAGTCGACGACCAAGTTTTCGGTGACCGCCGTACGCGCGCCCGATGAGGAGGATGTGAACCTCGACGAGTCGTTCCAGTCCACCGGCGCGCGCGGCTATACGGGCGTGCGTCACGGTCGCGTCAGTTACGACCCAACAAAGCTGGTCCCGCTCAAAGCGGCGGTCCAGTCGACGACGCGGGCGCAGCAGTCGATGCAGCAGTATACGACCGTCGTGGTCAGCATGAACTTCACCCTAAAGGAAGACTCGTTCCCCAAGCATGAGGGCGTCGGCCGCTAGCGGTTGACGGGTAACCGTCGGCGGCGGACCCGCGCGAACGCGCGGAAGAAGTTCACGAGGAACAGACCGGCCAGGCCGATGGCGGCCAGGATCGCGGCTACGACCACGATTTTGAGTAGGAACGCCGCGACGACGAGGGCGACCAGAGTGGCTGCGACGACGAGAGTAACTCTAAGGAACAACGGCATGGGTAAGCCTCCGTTGGCTTGTACCGAGAACTGGGCGCGCGGTTTCACCGCGGCGAAGGGCGCCTGATGGATCCGGTCTTCGAGCTGCTCCATCCGGCGGTTGCCGCGTGGTGTGACGAGCGGCTCGGCGCCGCGACGCCTCCGCAACGGCGAGCGCTGCCGCTCGCGCTTGACCGGCGCAGCACGCTCGTCTGCTCTCCGACCGGGACCGGCAAGACCCTGGCCGCGTTTCTGCCGGTGATGAGCCGGCTGGCGGAGCTGCGCGACCGCGACGAGCTCTTTCCGCGACCGTACGCACTCTACGTCTCGCCGTTGCGCGCGCTCGGCTACGACGTCGAGCACAACGTGCGCGGCCCGTTGCGCGAGATGGGGCTGCTGGAACGCCCAAACAGCGAACGCGCGCGCAAGCGCCGCGGCCGGATTCGCGAAACGTCCGTGCGCACCGGCGTTCGCACCGGGGATACGCCGCTCGAAGAACGGCGTTTGATGATGACTCGACCGCCGCACATCCTGATGACCACGCCCGAATCGCTCGCGCTGATGCTGGCGATGGAATCGTATCGCAAACACTTCAAGTATATCGAAACCGTTATCATCGACGAAGTGCACGCATTGGCGGGCAACAAGCGCGGCGCCTATCTGTCGCTCTGCTTGGAATCGCTCGAGGCGGTCGTGGCCGCGCCGCTCGTGCGCATCGGACTCTCGGCGACGGTCGCGCCGCTGCCGACGATCGCTTCATTTCTCGCCGGCACGGAGCGCGAGTGCGCGATCGTCGACGAGCGCGGGCTGCGCACGATCCGGCTGACGGTCAGCGCGCCGTTCTCGGGCGCGATGGCGCCGCTCGCCAAAATCGCCGAACGCTGCGTCGAGCTCGGTCGCGACGTGCGCACGCAACTCGTCTTCGCCAACGTGCGCAGCCAGGCCGAGCGCCTGGCACACGAGATGTCCTTGCTGGAAGATCGCGCCGACGAAGTCGTGGTCGCCAATGAAGATTCGCGGCCGCGCCCGCGCAGCGACCGAAAGATCGGGATCCACCACAGCGCGCTGGAACGCAGCGTGCGTCATCGGGTCGAGAGCCAATTGCGTGCCGGCACGTTGCACAGTGTCGTCTGTAGTTCGAGTTTGGAGTTGGGCGTCGATATCGGCTACGTCGATCGGGTCTGCATCGTCGGCGGTGCGCGCGGCATGACGCCGACCTTGCAGCGCGTCGGGCGCGCCGGGCATCGGCCCGACGCGATCGCCGACGGCGTCGTGGTTGCACAGGATCGCGATGACGTGATCGAAGCCGCCGCAACCAAACGCTGCATCGCCGACGGCATCCTCGAGGAAGTCGCGATCCCGAATGCGCCGTACGACGTTCTCGGCCAGTGGCTCGTGATGAACGTGTGCTACGACCGGCGGCTCGAGATCGCCGAAGCGCTCGCGATGGCGCGGCGCGCCTTTCCGTACCGCAACCTCGAAGAACACGATCTGCGGCGCACGATCGCCTACCTGAGCGGCGGCGGTGCGGGTCCCGATGAAGCGCACGTCAAGCGCCTCGGCGCTGACCAGGCTGCGATCTACGGGCTCGGGCGTGAGGTCTGCTCGGCGTTCTTCGAAAACGTCGGCACGATTCCGGATGAGTCGCAAGTGTCCGTCGCAGCGCACGGCGGCGCCGCGATTGGCAAACTGGAAGAAGAGTTCGTCGCCGGCCTGCACGTCGGCGACGTGATGCTGCTCGGCGGCAAGACCTATCGCGTACGCGAGGTACGTGCTTCCAGCATCTCGGTCGAGCCGTTTGCGGGGCGCCCCAACGTTCCCGTCTGGAGCTCGCACATCAAAGGCATTCCGGCGCTGCTGGCGCGTGAGATTTCCGAGCTGCGCGCCGGGATCGCCAAGCGTCTGCGCGAGGGCGGCGGCGGGGCCGCGCTGGGCTGGCTCGCGCATCGCTATGGGCTGGAGGGCGCGGAGGCCGCGCACGCGGTCCGGTACATCGCGCAACAGGCCGCGGTCTCGGGCGTTCCGGATGCGGACGACGCGTTGATCGAGGTCTATCGGATGGACCGCCGGCAAACGGTGGTCTTCCATACCTGTGCGGGCCGGCGCGCGAACGAAGCCTTGGCGCGCATCATCGGCGCGCGGCTCTTTCGCGAACTGCGGGTCAATACGACGCTCAGCACCGACGACAACGGTTTTCTCGTTGCGCTGCCGCCGGGCAAGTCGCTCCCCGACGCGGCCTGGGCCGGTCTCTTGCACGCCCGCGATTTCGAACGCGACCTGCTCGAGGGCTTGCGCGGTTCGCATCTGCTGCGCGTTCACTTCCGGCACGTCGCAAACACCGGCCTCTTGATCTTGCGGCGCGCGGGCGGCCGCGCGTTGCGCCGCCACGGCCTGCGCTGGAATAGCGGGAAGATCTTCGAACGGCTGCTCGAAGCCGATCCGAGTTTCCCGCTGCTTGCGGAGACGATTCGCACGGTGACGCGCGATCTGCTCGACGCGCCGGCCGCGCGCGCCTATCTGGAGAATCTCAAGCGCGAACCGCGCGTCGTGCATCCGCCCGTGGCTTCGCCGTTCTCATTTGGGATCGTCACCTCGAGTTTCGGCGATTCGGTCGTCCTCGACGATCGGACCGGAATGGTCGAAGCGTTGCACGAGCGCGTCCTCGAGATCGTCGGCGAACGCGAACCGGCCGCGTCGCGTAACGATGGCCCGCTCTTCGAGTGCCGCACCTCGTGAGTGAAACGAAAGCGCCGGCGCGCGCGAGCGAATCCTATATATTGGCCGAAGGCGTCGTCGCACTCGCGGCCGGCGTTGCCTGGATGCCGGCGACGCGAACGCTGATCGCGGCCGACGCGCATCTGGCGTACGAAGAGGTCGTCGGAGGCGCGTTACCGTTGTGGGGTACGGACGAGCTGGTTGCGCGCCTGACGCTCGCGGTTCGCGCTGCGGGCGCGCGCGAGATCGTCTTCCTGGGCGACATCGTGCACGGGCCGCGTATGAGCGAGGGGGCGGTGCGGCGCGTGCGAGAAGCGCTCGATCAGTTGCGGGCCGAAGCCGAGGTAACGCTTGTAGCCGGCAACCACGAGGGCCGCTCGAAGGCCTTCGCGGTGCTCGGCGCCACCGTCGCGAACGTCGAACGAGACGGCTGGCTCCTCGTGCACGGTGACGGTCCGGCCGAACTCGGCCGGCGCGCGATCATCGGTCACTTGCATCCGAGCTTGCGGCTCGCCGCCGGCGCAACCGCGCCGGCGTTTGTCGGCAGCGAAGCACTCGTCGTGCTGCCGGCGCTCAATCCATATTCGTCGGGACTCGATCTGCTTTCCGAAGATTTCGGGAATGCGATTGGATTATGGAACGTGCGACCGCGCGACGCGCATGCAGTGGTGCTCGGTGGCGACTTGCTCTACCCGTTCGGTTCGTTGGCAACATTGCGCGACACGTTACGCCTCGCGCCGGCCGGCACAAAGCTGACCGCCTGGCAACGCCGCCGCAAATTGGGACCGGGCTGATGCGGGCCGATTTCTACGCAAGACTCATTCTTCAACTGTGCGCGCTCCTCGGAGTCGTCAGCCTGACCTCTCCGACCTCGGTTGCGGGCGAACCGGTGCTTCTTACCGTCGAAGACTACGCCGTCTATTCGGCGGCTCTCAATACACGCTTTGGTGACTTCAAGGCACGGAGCACGCTTTTGATCGATACGACGACGACGAGCTTCCCTCCCTAGCTTGGCGCGACGACAATGCCGGACGACCCCGGTGGGCTACTAGTCAAAGATGGGCCGCCGGAGCTGCGAAGCCAATTCCTATCCCGAAACTTGGAACACGCAAAGTTCGAGCCCGGTCGGATTAGCGCAATCTTTCCGCTGGTGCTGATGAGTGCGGAAGAGTTAGCGAAGGCGATGTCTCTGAAAAGCTGGTCTCGCAAGGCGCGCTCTATTTCCAGCGTCGCAATTGTCTCCTTGCCCGTCTTCTATGCGGGTGGCAGTCGTGCCGTCGTCTATATTGGGTCATACTGCGGCGCGCTCTGCGCCGACGGCATTCTGTATTCCCTTCGGCGGGATGATGGTAAATGGTCGGTCGTTGACAGGGACCTCCTGTGGGTCTCGTGACCTGGCGCGTGTGCTGCGGCGAAGAAAACGAATCTAAAGCTCGCCTAACCGGTCGAGCATGAAGTAGATCGAAGCGACGTGCGAGCTGACTTTGATTGATCCGTCGCACACGAAGCGCCGCAACTCGTCGAAACTCGCGAGTTGGATCTCGATGTCTTCGGTGACGTCGAGTTCCCGTTCGGCCGTCGGCCGTACATCGCGCGCGAGAAAGAGTTCGAAGTGCGCGTCCGAGTTGGTCGGATCGGTCACGAACGACGCGATGCGCTCGAGCTCTTCCGGCTCGCAGGCGTAGCCTGTCTCCTCGGCCAGCTCGCGCAACGCGCACGCCTCCGCGGTTTCGTTCGGATCGATCGCACCGGCGGGGAGCTCCATGACGACGCGGCCGATGCCGTGCTTGTATTGCCGCACGAGGACGACGCGCGGTTCGGGCGTGACGGCGAAGATGACGCTGAAGCCGCGCGATTCGCGGACATAGTAGTCGTCGACACGGGTTCCGTCGGGTAGGACGATGTCGTCGCGGCGCAAACGGAGGTGCGGCGAGTCGATCACAATCTCCGAACGGACGATCTTCCAGCCGTTCGCGCGTTCTTCAGGCATGGGTCACTCAAGGATAGACCGCGCGGCGCAAAGACTCAAGGGCGGGCGCGGATAAGAAACCTCGGGCAAAGGAGCCGCCCACCATCGAAGCGCTGAAGATCGGCAACCATTATCAGACGACGTATGGAACGCTGTGGAAGGATGGGACCTATTTCCCGCGCGGGACGCGCGTGATGGTCGCCGGGCTCCATTTCGAGCAGGGCTTCTGCGTGCGCTTTCCGGTCCAAATCGACGGCGAGCCGCTAGAGACGTGGGAGGACTGGGGCGAACTCGACTTCCTCGCCGATGACGGCACGGTGGACGGCGCGGGCGAGCTTTCGTCGACGGTCCTGGCCGAGGCACGCGAGGTTCTCGACGATGCCGAAGACGGCACTCACCTGCATCTCCACGAAACTGAAGAGTGACCCCACGGTGCGAAGTTTGAAAGGTCGGCCTATGTCCCGCTTCGTCGCGCTCGTCTTAGCGGCGCTTGTCGCGCTCGCGCCGGCCTCGGCCGCTTCCAGCGGAGATGCCGCTTACAGCGCGCTGGCCCACCGCTACTTCTATGAAGGCTTCGCGCTGCGCCCGGTCGACGCGACCGGGGCCGGCGTGCACGGCTACGACGATCGCCTCGGTTCGTTCGGCGCCGCCGATTTCGCGGCGCACTTACAACGCGATCGCGATTATCTGCGCGAACTCGACGGAATCGATCCGGCGACGCTCTCGCCCGAGGTTGCGCTCGACCGGCAACTGCTGCAGAATAGTTTGAACGACGATCTGCTGATCGACGGCACGATGGAACGCTGGCGGCACGACCCTGACCGCTACGTCGGCATCGCGAGCGGCGGAATCTTCGGTCTCGCCAGTCGCGCGTTCGCGCCCGCACCTAAACGTCTGGGCTACGTCATCGCGCGCGAGCTCGCGATAGCGGGGCTGCTCGCGCAGGCCGAGGCGAACCTCACGAGCGTCGACGCGATAACCGCCAAACTCGCTGACGCCGACGCGCTTGGAGCCGCCGATTTCCTTAGGCAGGACGTCCCGCTCGCGTTTGCCGGCGTCGGCGACGTTGCGACCCGCGCGCGCTTCAAACGCTCGACGCAAGTCGCGGTTGCGGCGGTCCGTGCGTACGCGGCCTGGCTCGGACGCGGGCCGATGAAGCACCCTAGAGGTACGTTCGCGATCGGCGCCGCCAACTACAGCGCGCGCTTGAAGTACGAAGAGTCGCTGGAGATGCCGCTCGACAAGTACCTGGCCGTCGGCGAAGCGGCGTTAGCCGGCACGCGCGCACAGTTCATCGCGACCGCACGCCTTATCGATCCAAAGAAGTCGCCCGAAGCGGTCGTCGCTTCGCTGCAACTCAAGCACGCGACCGCGTCAGGCTTGCTTGGGGCCGCGGAGCACGACCTGATTGCGCTACGCAGCTTCATCAAGAAGCAGCACCTCCTGACGTTGCCGGCCGACGCCGACATCATGGTCGAGGATACGCCTGCATTCGAACGTCAAACGTCGTTTGCGTCGATGGACGCGCCGGGCCCGCTCGAGACCGTCGCGACGAAGGCATTCTTCAACGTGACGCCGGTCGACCCGAAGTGGTCCGCGGAGCAACAGTCGCAATTTCTGGGCTTCCTCAACGACGATAACCTTCCAATCATTGCGGCGCACGAAGTCTATCCCGGTCACTACGTCAACTACACGATCGACAAGCACTTGCACCTGAGCTTGACTCGCATGCTCCTCGGAAGCAGTTCCTTCGCCGAAGGCTGGGCGCACTACGACGAGCAAATGATGGTCGATGCCGGCTTAGGCGGCGGCGACCCGCGCGTGCGCTTGGCTCAGTTGAGCCTCGCACTCCTGCGTGAGTGCCGTTTCGTCGTCGGCGTGCGCGAACACACGCAAGGCATGACCGTCGCGCAAGCGACCGAGTTCTTCATGAAGAACGGATTTATGAGTCGCGAACCCGCCTCGCACGAGGCGCTGCGCGGCACACAAGATCCCACCTACGGGTATTATACGCTGGGAAAACTGGAAATTCTGAAACTGCGCCGCGACCTGCGCGCCAAGTGGGGCGCCGGCTACAGCTTGCAACGTTTTCACGACACGCTCTTGGCCCACGGCGATCCGCCGATTCCGTTGCTTCGCCCGATGCTGCTGGGCAATTCCGATGATGGAGCCGTCCTATGAATCGTTTCGCGCGCGGTCTCGCGCTCGCTCTCACGTTCGCGTTGCTCGCGCCGGCGGCACAGGCTGCGCCGGAGCGGCCGATCGGCGATCAGCGATTGGAAGCGCTCGCCGTCCGCTTCTTTGCGGAGACCTGGCGTTCGGATCCGGTTCGCGCGACCCGCGTCGGCGTGCACGACTACGACGACAGGCTGACCGATCTCTCGGCGGCCGGGTTCGCCGAACGGATCGCTTTTGCAAAGCGCACGCTGGCCGACTTGAAGGCGATCGATTCGGCGACCTATGCGGCCGAAGCGTCGTACGACGCGCGCATCCTGGAAGGCAACCTCGATTCGACGTTGCTGGCCCTGCAGACACGGCAGGCCTGGCGTCACGACCCGAGCTTTTACACGGGTCAGGCGGCGGGCGCGATCTATAGCCTGCTCTCGCGCGATTTCGCGCCGCTTAAAGAGCGCATGAAATCCACGATCGCCCGCGAGCGCTTGATTCCCGCGATGCTCGATAAGGCCAAAGAGAATGTCACGACCGTCGACGCGACGACCGCCGATCTCGCGCGCCGCAACATGGAAGGCACGGTTGCGTTCTTTACGAGCGTCGTGCCCGCCGCGGTCGGACCGGTTTCGGATAGCGCGCTGCAGGCTCAGTTCAAGACCGCAAACGACGCCGTGCTGGCCTCGCTCGCTGCTTTCAAGGCCGCGATGGAAAGCGGACCGTTGGCGCACCCGAGCGGCACCTATGCGATCGGTCCGAAACTCTTCGAACAGATGCTCGAACTGCAGGAACTCGCGCCGATCTCGCTCGCGCAGTACGAGCGCGTCGGTGAAGCGGCGCTCGCGAAAACGCGTGCCGATTTTATCGACACGGCGCACACGATCGACGCGTCCAAAACCCCCGATGCCGTCGCGCTCGCGCTCGGCGCGCAGCATCCGACGGCCGAGAACCTTCTCAAGAAGGCCGCCGACGATCTGAGCGCGCTCCGCCGCTTCGTCATCTCGCACAAGATCGTCACCTTGCCTCCCGATGACAACGTGAAGGTCGTGGCGACGCCCGAGTTTGCGCGGCAGACGACCTTCGCCTCCATGAACTCGCCGGGTCCGCTCGAGAAAGTTGCGACCGAAGCCTACTACAACGTGACGCCCGTCGAACCGGCCTGGCCGGCCGATCGAAAAGAGCAGCATCTGTCATTCTTCAACGATTACGCGTTTCCGATCATCAGCTT